>NZ_JAPMTQ010000051.1:0-25708 GCF_026411515.1 Phenylobacterium sp. 58.2.17
TTGTGTTTGTTTTTTATTTTTTTATATTAGAGTGGGGTTGGGCTGTTTTTTGTGGTTGTGGGGGGGGGGGGGGGGGGGGGGGGCGGGGCGGCCCCCCCCCCCCCCCCCGGCCCGCGCCTGCTCGATGACCTCACGGGTCGACAGCGGACGCGCGGGCTCGGCCTCGGCCTCGGCCTCGACCTCGGTCCCAGCCTCGGCCGCAGGGGTTTCAAAGTCTTCGAGGGCCTCGAGCGCTTCGACGGTTTCGGCCTCGGCCTCCGGTTCGCCCGGCGACGTCCAGGCGCTCTGGGCGAATGGATCGGCGGCCGGGTCGGCGAAGTCCTCACGCTCGTCCAGTTCGTCACCGAACGGGTCGTTCGCCTCGGCTTCGAGCTCGCTCTCGCTCCCGCTCTGGGCGGCCGCCGTCGCGATCGGCTCGAAGCCGTCGGCGGCCTCGAAATCGACAGCGTCGAACACCGGCGTATTCGTCGTTTGCGGGAACTCGGCGACGACCGCCGGCTCATCGGCATCGTCGGCGGGCTCGGCCTCGTCGAATACGGCGGCCGACGGCTCAGACGCGGCGAAGGCCTGCAGAGCGAGCCCTTCCGGGCTGGCCTCCGCCACCGGACCGAGCTCCCGGAACGGATCGTGGTCGAGCGGGCTCCCCGCAGGCTCTTCGCGGGTCAGGCGTTGCGCGTCCGGGGCGGCGGCGGCCAGGGCCTGCTCGCCGCTGCGGCGATGCGACTCGGCCAGGCTGCGGTCGATCTTCGCGCGCGCCTCGTCGAGCAGACGCGCGGTGCGTTCCTCGCTCTGACGGATGCGTTCGGCGAGGTCTTCGCCCGAGCGCTCCTGGCGCTGAGTGATCCGCTCGCTGACCCGCGCGACCTGCTCGCCGACATCGTCGATGGCCTGCGCGGCGCGGCGCTCGGAGCTGCCGATCCGTTCGGTCAGGCGATCGGTGATGCGGCCGATTTCCGCGCCCAGCCTCTCCAGGGCTTCGGCGTGCGCGCCTTCCGAGCGGCCCAGCCGCTGCTCCATCGCCTGGGCGATGCGGGCGACCTCGCCGCCGACCTGCTCGATCGCGTCGGCGCTGCGGTGTTCGGCGGCCTGCACCTGGCGGTTCAGGGTGTCGGCCATGGTCAGGACCTCGCGGCCCATGCGCTCGATGGCCTCGCCCGAGGCCTGCTCGGACCTGCGCACCGTCTCGGCCACTTCGCTGAGCTGGCGCTCCAGGCGATCGACCCGACCGCCCCCGGCCTCGCCCACCCCGTTGGCGATCTCGCTACGCACATCCTCGACGCGGCGCGACAGGGTGGCGGCCAGTTCCTCGATCTTGCGCTCGACCTCCGGACCGACGGACTTTTCCACCGCGCCCATCCGGCCGTCGAGATTGGCGAACGCCTGGCCCAGATTGACCAGCGCCTCTGATGTCCGCGCCTCGGCGTCGGTCAGTCGGGCGTCGACGCGGTCGACGATTTCCTCGAGCAAAATGGCCGGATCACCGCCGCCGGAGGCGAAGATCTGGTCGATCCGCTGCTCCATGGCCTGCAGGCTGTCCCGGGTGCGGCCCTCGCCCTCGTAGAGATGGTTGGCGACCTTGCCGAGCGCCGCCTCCAGCGAGCGCAGCGCCTCGGCCGAACGCGGCCCGGCGGCCTCCGACTCGACCCGGCGCAGCCGCTCGGCCAGGCGGGTGTTTTCGGCGCGGGCCTCCTCAACGACGCCCTCGAAACGAGCGGCGACGGCGACGGCCTCGCGCTGAGCGGCCTCGATGCGGGCCACCGCTTCGCGCAGCACGGTCTCGGCGGCGATGGATTCAGGCGTCACCCGCGACGCGGCGCGATCGGATTTTCCGCTCAGGCGCTCAAGCGCCATCGCCACGCGGCCCTCGTCACCGGAATGGCCCGCCCCGAAGCGGCCGGGCGGCGGTTCGATCACCACGGCGCCAGCGGCCTCCGCAGCGCGGGGCGCGCGCGCGCCGCGAGTGGGGCGCTCCTCGAAAAAGGACTGCGAGGTGATTTCCTCGGGCGCGTCGTCCTCGAGGATCATGCGGTTCAGCCATTCGCCGAGGGTCATGCCGGACCGGCGTGCGAGGTCCTTCGCGACCTCCCTCGCCTTAGGGTCGATCCCCTTGACGCTCCAGGGCGCACCCGACGTCATATCGAATCGTTCTCCCAGCCCATCCTGGACGCTACCACCGATCCCTGGTGTGTAAACGGAAGGTTAACACTAGATATTGGGCCCGCCGCGAAAGTCTGTGGATGGCGCCCCTTCCCCTTGAGAAAACAAGCGTCAACATGGTTAAAGGCCCGTTAAGGCTTATCGACGGCTTCACCTTTGCGCCGGCCGGGCGCCTGCTGTAGGCGCAGCGGCATGGATCTGAACCTGACCCTGGCGCTATGCGGCGTCCTGCTCGCGCTCGCCGCCTTCGCTGGCTGGAGGGGCTCCAAGCCATCCGACCCGATCAAGGGACCACGGATGATCCCCTGGCGATTCATCATGGTGACAGCCAGCGCGTTCGCGCTGTTCATGATCGTCCACGCCGTGAATCTTCTGGGCGTGACGACCGGCCGCTGAGCGCGCCGCGCTGGTGCATTGTCCGCCGAAGCGGCCGCCAGCTCGGCGGAGACAATGCTCCAAATTCAACGAATGCTCGGCGATTTCCGATTCAAGCAGATCGGAGATCGCCTAGGCTGCGTTCGGCAGCCCCGCGGCCTCCTCGGCCTTCTTCGGACGCTTGGCGAGGCCAGCCACGCCGCCGGAGGTCAGCAGCCCCATGTCGGCCAGCAGCAGCGGGATCGCCCACTTGTTGGGCGCCGCCATGTAGCGCGGCCGCCAGACCGGATCGTACTTGCCCTTGTAGGCCCGCACGCCCTGGAAGTTGTAGATTTCCTCGCCGCGCTCGAAGATCAGCGCCCCTACCCGCGACAGCACCGGGGCCAGCGGCCGGTCATCCAGTCCCGACAGCGGGGCCATGCCGAACTCGATCGCCTGGTAGCCCTCACGACGGCCCCACTCGATCAGCTCGACGAACAGGTAGTCCATGATCCGGCGCGGGCCTTCCTCGATGTACCGCATCAGGTCCATGGAGAAGGCGCTGCGGTTGGCGGTGACCCAGAGCGTGGCGAAGGCGATGATCTTGCCCTCGAACCGCACGATGCCGACCGGAAACTCAGCCACGTAGGACGGATAGAAGCCGCCCATCGAGAAGCTCTTGTCGCCGCCGGCGTGATGCACGAGCCAGGCGTCGGAAATCGCCTGCAGCTGCGGCATGATCTCGTGCACCCGCTCAGGCGGCACGACCTCGAAGGTGGCGCCGGCCTCCCCGGCCTGGCGCCAGGCCCGGCGCAGGTTGCCCCGCTTGGTGCCCTCGATGGTGAAGGTGTCCAGGGCGACGGCCGCGCTCTCGCCGACCTTGGCGATTGCAAAGCCCAGCTCGACCACGTCGGGCAGGTCGTCGGCGTCCAGCCCGTAGAAGCCCGGGCGCGCGGCGTGGGCGTCGGCCAGCTCACGGAAGCGCCAGAGCAGATCCATCCGCTCGTCGCGGCGGCCGACCGGGGCGCCGAGCGAAATCCACGAGCGACCGCGGACGCCGAACATCAGGAAGCTTTCGCCCGACGGGGAGAACAGGAAGCGCTTGTCGCCCAGCAGGGCGAGGTTCGAACCGGGCTCGGCGTCCTCGGCCTTGGCCAGGACCGCCCGCACGCGGCCCAGTTCCGGGTCGTCCTCGCCCACGACCTTGGGGGTCGCAGCCGACGCGAACAGCCGCCAGATCCCGAACGCCAGCAGCAGGATCGCCGCGCCGACCCAGCCACGGATGGCGCGGGCGGCGTCGTCATCGGCCATCACCGCCCAGAACGGCTTGTCGCCGTAGTCGGCGTGCTGGAACGACCACAGGCCCAGCAGCCCGGCGCCGACCATGACTGCGAAGGCCGAGATCAGCCAGCCGGGCGTCACCTCCATGCTCAGCAGCCGCGCCTTGCGCGGGAACGCGCCGTGGAACGGCAGCAGCAGGGCGGCGAACAGCGCCAGGGCCAGCGCCTCCTCCCAGGCGAAGGCCTTGAGCAGGGCCAGCGGACTGGCGACGAGCAGGGTGACGAGCGTGGCCCACCAGGCCCCGTCCAGCCTGGCCCGCAGCCCGAAGGCCAGCAGCACCAGCACCAGGCCCAGGATGCTGGACAGGAAGTGGCTGACTTCGATCAGCACCACGGGGCTGATCTCGTAGATCTGGAAGAAGCGGTCTGGGATGGTGGGCGTCGCGCCCGAGGCGAGGAGCATGATCCCGGCCAGCAAGGCCAGGATGGCTGCCGTTGACGGCGCCGCGGCGAAGGCCGCCGGCTTCAGTTCACGCCAAAACCTCATCCGCCCTCCAAATGGCCGCCCCTGGCGCCCGTATATATCGTGATTTGCGCCATGGGCAGGGGCGACGGGGTCAGTCAAACAAGCGTTTCGTTCCGCTTGCTCTTGCACCGCCGCTCGCTAATGTGCCCGCGCGCAAAGGCGCTTCTGTTTGCGGGAGGAATTCATGGCCGACTTTGGCGGCGGCGATCTCGACGCGTTCCGCGACGAGGTGAAGACCTGGCTTGAAGCCAACTACCCCCCCGAACTGCGCGATCGGAACGTCCAGACCGACGAAGAGGCGGTCTGGGGCGGCCGCGCCTTCGCCGGGTCCAGCGATCCGCAGATCGTCTGGATGCAGCGGATGGCGGACAAGGGCTGGACCGCGCCGACCTGGCCGCAGGCCTATGGCGGGGGCGGCCTCTCGCCGCAGCAGGCCCGCGTCCTCGACCAGGAGCTCAGCGCCGGCCGCTACCGCCAGCCGCTGGCCTCGTTCGGGATCTGGATGCTGGGCCCCGTGCTGCTCGAATACGGCTCCGAGGCCCAGAAGCTGGAATACCTGCCCAAGATCGTCCGCGGCGAAATCCGCTGGTGCCAGGGCTATTCCGAGCCCGGTGCCGGCTCCGACCTCGCCGGCCTGCAGACCAAGTGCGAGGACAAGGGAGACCACTGGTTGATCAACGGCCAGAAAATTTGGACGTCCTACGCCAACAAGGCCGACTGGTGCTTCTGCCTGGTCCGTACCGATTTTTCGAAAAAGCACGAAGGAATCTCCTTCGTCCTTATTGATATGAAGACCCCCGGCGTCGAGACCCGGCCGATCCAGCTGATCTCGGGCGAGAGCCCGTTCTGCGAGACCTTCTTCACCGACGTGAAGCTCCCCAAGGACGCCCTGGTCGGCAAGGTCAACGGCGGCTGGGAGATCGCCAAGCGGCTGCTGCAGTATGAGCGCCAGAACATCTCCGGCGGCTTCGGCGGCGGCGGCGGCGCGGGCGGCGCGGCGGGCGACCTGGCCCAGATCGCCAAGAGCTACATCGGCGTCGACGAGACCGGCGCCCTGGCCGACAGCGACCTGCGCACGCGGATCACCAAGAACAAGATGGACTTCGACTGCTTCTACAAGACCATCGCCCGCGTGGCGGCGGAGTCGAAGGCCTCCAACGGCCCCAGCGCCGCCACCTCGATCATCAAATACGCCGCGGCGACCTTCGCCCAGGAGCGTTCGGAGCTGATGGTCGAGGCCATGGGCGCCCAGGGGCTGGGCTGGGAAGGCGAGGCCTACGCCCCGCTCGAACTGACCGCCACCCACGGCTGGCTGCGCTCCAAGGGCAACTCCATCGAGGGCGGCACCTCGGAGGTGAACCTCAACGTGGTCTCCAAGCGAGTGCTCGGCCTGCCCGACCCCAAGTAAGTGTGAACGGCGGCGCCCTGTTCTTCGGGCCCCGTCCTTGATTTGATCGAAGCGATTTCGAGAGGCGAGATTTCCCATGGCTGACTTCGGCGGCGACGACCTGCAGGCCTTCCGCGGCGAGGCGGCGGCTTGGCTTGAGGCGAACTTCCCCAAGGCGCTGGCCGCGGATCCCGCCGCCCAGGTCGCCAAGGCGAGCGGCGGCGAAGAGACGCCCGACGCGCTGGCCTGGCGCAAGGCCATGGGCGCCAAGGGCTGGGGCGTCCCGACCTGGCCGGCGCAGTACGGCGGCGGCGGCCTGAGCCTCCAGCAGGCCCGCGTCCTGCATGAGGAAATGGCCAAGATCGGCGCCCGCAACCCGATCGGCGGCATGGGCGTGATGATGTTCGGCCCGACCCTGATCGAGTACGGGACCGAGGAACTGAAGCGCCAGCACCTGCCCGGCATCGTCAGCGGCGACGTCCGCTGGTGCCAGGGCTACTCCGAGCCGGGCTCCGGTTCCGACCTCGCCTCGCTGCAGACCCGCGCCGAGGACAAGGGCGAGACCTACCTCGTAAACGGCTCGAAAATTTGGACGAGCGGCGCCAACCTCGCCGATTGGTGCTTCTGCCTGGTGCGGACGGACACGTCGAAGAAGCACGAGGGCATCTCGTTCCTGCTGATCGACATGACGACGCCGGGCGTCGAGGTCCGGCCGATCCTGCTGATCAACGGCACCTCGCCGTTCTGCGAGACCTTCTTCACCGACGTGGTCGTCCCCAAGAACCAGCTGTTCGGGCCGCTGAACGGCGGCTGGACGGTGGCCAAGCGCCTGCTGCAGTTCGAGCGCGACAACATCTCGGCCGGCCTCGGCGGCGGCTCGATCGGCGCGCCGGTCAACGCCCTGACCGTCAAGAGCGCGGCGACCAAGTACGTCGGCCTGGACGAGAGCGGCCGCCTCGCCGACAGCGACCTGCGCCGGCGCATCACCGAGCACCTGATGGAGGTGCAGAGCTTCCAGCAGACCGTCCGCCGCGCCGCCGACGAAGCCAAGGCCGGCAACGGCCCGTCGGCCGCGACCTCGATCATGAAGTACATGGGCGCCAAGGTGGCCATGGACCGCAACGAACTGATCGTCGAGGCCCTGGGCACGGCCGGCGCCGGCTGGGGCGGCGAAGGCTACGAAGACCCCGAACTGGCCGCCGTCCGCACCTGGCTGCGCTCGAAGGGCAACTCGATCGAAGGCGGCACCTCGGAGATCAATCTGAACGTCGTTTCAAAACGAGTGCTGGGCCTGCCCGACCCCAAGTGATTTTATAGTCCCGCCCGGAAACGGGAGCGCGAACCATAATCGTCGCTAAGATAATGATTATTAGGGAGAATTTTCATGGCTGACTTTGGCGGCCCCGATTTGGAAGCCTTCCGCGCCGAAGCCAAGGAGTGGCTGGAGGCGAATTTCCCGAAGTCCCTGGGCAAGGACGTCGCCGGTCAGACCGCGGCGCTGATGAGCCCGGACAAGCCCACCGGCGACCTCGCCGTGTGGAAAGAACGCATGGGCGCCAAGGGCTGGGGCGTCCCGACCTGGCCGAAAGCCTATGGCGGCGGCGGCCTCAGCGCCCCCGAGGCCCGGGTCCTGGCCCAGGAGATGGCCAAGATCGGCGCGGTGAACCCGATCGGCGGCATGGGCGTGGGGATGTTCGGCCCGACCCTGCTGGAATACGGCACCGAGGAACAGAAGAAGAAGTATATCCCGGACATCGCCACAGCGAAGGTCCGCTGGTGCCAAGGTTTCAGCGAGCCCGGCGCAGGTTCCGACCTGGCCTCTCTGCAGACAAAGGCAGAAGACAAGGGCGATCACTGGATCGTAAACGGCTCGAAGATCTGGACCAGCGGCGGCCAATACGCCGACATGATCTTCTGTCTTGTCCGCACCGACCAGACCCGCAAGCATGAAGGCATCTCGTTTGTTGTCTTCGACATGCACCAGCCGGGCGTCGAAGTGCGGCCCATCAAGCTGATCGCCGGCAACTCGCCGTTCTGCGAGACCTTCTTCACCGACGTGAAGGTGCCGAAGGAGAACCTGGTCGGACCGCTGAACGGCGGCTGGACGGTGGCCAAGCGCCTGCTGCAGCACGAGCGCAGCGGCATGAACGGCGGCCGCGCCGGCAGCGGCGCCAGCGGCTCGCTGGGCGTGATGGCCAAGAAGTACGTCGGCGAGGACGAACAGGGCCGCCTGGCCGACAGCGACCTGCGCACCCGCATCATCCTCAACGAGATCGACCAGCGCGCCGTGGCCCAGACCGTGGTCCGCGCCGCCCTGGAGTCCAAGGGCAATTCCGGCCCGTCGGCGGCGACCTCGATCATGAAGAACGCCTTCATGAAGGCGACCCAGGACCGCGCCGAACTGACCCTCGAGGTCATGGGCCACCAGGGCCTGGGCTGGGAGGGCGACGAGTTCAGCGAGGAGGAGCGCACCGCGGTCCGCACCTGGCTGTCGGGCAAGGCCGGCTCGATCTACGGCGGCTCGAACGAAGTGCAGAGCAACATCATTTCCAAGCGTATCCTGGGACTCCCGGACCTGACCCAGAACCACTAGGGTGCATCCGAACCAGGCCGTTTGCGCCATGTCATTTCGCATGGCGCAGGCGGCCCCGAGTTTTCAAACGACCTGATTTTTCTAGGAGACTATTTCAATGGCAGATTTTGGCGGCGGCGATCTCGACGCCTTCCGTTCGGAAGTGCGCGGCTGGGTCGAGGCCAACTTCCCCGCTTCGCTGAAGGGCAAGCCCAACCCGATGATGCGCGAAGAGCGCAGCAATCCGAGCCCGGACCAGGACGCCTGGCGCAAGGCGGTCGGCGCCAAGGGCTGGGGCACCCCGACCTGGCCGGCCGAATACGGCGGCGGCGGCCTGTCGGCGGCCGAAGGCCGGGTGATCATGCAGGAATTCCAGCGCGCCGGCGCCTATAACCCGATCGGCGGCATGGGCGTGATGATGTTCGGCCCGACCCTGCTGGAATACGGCACGGACGCGCAGAAGAAAGAACACATTCCGCCGATCTGCCGCGGCGAAATTCAGTGGTGCCAAGGTTTCAGCGAACCGGGCGCTGGCTCTGACCTTGCCTCTCTTCAGTGCAAGGCTGAAGACAAGGGCGACCATTACCTGGTTAACGGCCAAAAGATCTGGACTTCCGGCGCTCAATACGCCGACTGGTGCTTCTGCCTGGTGCGCACCGACACCTCAAAGAAGCATGAAGGCATCTCCTTCGTGCTGTTCACCATGCACCAGCCGGGCGTCGAAGTCCGCCCGATCCCGCTGATCGCCGGCAACTCGCCCTTCTGCGAAACCTTCCTGACCGACGCCCGCGCCGAGAAGAAGGACCTGGTCGGCCCGCTGAACGGCGGCTGGACCATCGCCAAGCGCCTGCTGCAGCACGAGCGTTCGGGCCTGTCGGGCGCCGGCGGCGGCGGCTATGCCGGCGGCCGCTCGCTGACCAAGCTGGCCAAGGACTATGTGGGCGTCGACGAGCAAGGCCGCCTGGCCGACAGCGACCTGCGCACCCGCATCATCCTGAACGAGATCGACGGCCGCGCCTTCCAGCAGACCGCCGTGCGCGCGATGATGGAAGCCAAGGGCAATTCCGGCCCGTCGGCGGCGACCTCGATCATGAAGAACGCCGGCACCCGCTGGATGCAGGACAAGGCCGAACTGACCCTCGAGATCATGGGTCACCAGGGCCTGGGCTGGGAAGGCGAGGCCTTCACCAGCGAAGAACTGGGCGCCGTGCGCTCGTGGCTCGGCGGCAAGGCCACCACGATCTATGGCGGTTCGCAGGAGGTGCAGAACAACATCATCTCCAAGCGCATCCTCGGCCTGCCCGACCTGACGCAGAACAACTAACCCTCAGAACAACCACAGATATTTTCGAGAATAGGATTTAAGACATGGCCGTTCTGAACGAAGAACAGAGCATGCTCCGCGACGCGGCGAAGAGCTGGGTCCAGGAAAAGAGCCCGGTCACCGCCTTCCGCAAGATGCGCGACTCCGGCGTCGAGCTCGGCTACGACGCCGCCGCCTGGAACGAGCAGGCCGAAATGGGCTGGGCCGGGGTGATCATCCCGGAAGACTTCGGCGGGTCGAACTTCGGCTACCTGTCGATGGGCCTGATCCTTGAGGAGATGGGCCGCACGCTCACCGCCTCGCCGCTGCTGGCCTCGGGCCTGGCCGCCGCCAGCGCCCTGATCCTGGGCGGCAACGACGCCCAGAAGGGCGAGTACCTGCCGAAGATCGCCGACGGCTCGCTGGTCGCCACGCTGGCGGTTGACGAAGGCGCCCACCACGCCCCGGAAAAGGTCGCGCTGGAAGCCAAGAAGGGCGGCGCCGGCTACGTGCTGAACGGCAAGAAGACCTTCGTGCTCGAAGGTCCGGGCGCCGGCCTGCTGATCGTCTCGGCCCGCACCAGCGGCAAGCCGGGCGACAAGGACGGCATCAGCCTGTTCCTGGTGCCGGCCGACGCCAAGGGCGTGACCAAGCAGAACCTGAAGCAGGCCGACAGCCGCGGCGTCTCGAACATCTCGTTCGACAACGTCGAGGTGTCCGCCGACGCCCTGCTGGGCGCCGAGGGCAAGGGCTGGGACGTGCTGGAAGCGACCCTCGACCGCGCCCGCGCGGGCGTGGCCGCCGAAATGCTCGGCGCCGCGGTCCAGGCCTTCGAAACCACGCTGGACTACCTGAAGGTCCGCGTGCAGTTCGGCCAGGTCATCGGTTCGTTCCAGGCCCTGCAGCACCGCGCGGCCAAGATGTTCACCGACCTGGAACTGGCCCGCTCGGCCGTCGAAGCCGCCCTGGCGGCGATCGACGCCGGCAGCCCGGACGTGCCGGAGCTGGTGTCGCTGGCCAAGGCCAAGATGGGCGACGTCTTCCACCTCGTCTCCAACGAGATGGTCCAGATGCACGGCGGCATCGGCATGACCGACGCCCACGACGCGGGCTTCTACCTGAAGCGCGCCCGTGCGGCCGAGGCGGCCTATGGCAGCCAGTCGTACCACCGCGATCGCTACGCCAAGATCCAGGGCTACTAAGCCCTAGAGCTTCGGGGGCCCCCCGGGGGGGGGGGGGGGGGGGGGGCACCCCAAAACCCCCCCCCCCGGCCCCCGGGGCCATGGAGAGCAAACGAAACCCCGCGGGCGCGAGCCTGCGGGGTTTTTGTTTGGGCGGCCTTGCGCCAGTTGGAGACATTGGCCGCGGGGCCGTAAGCAGACTCGTTTGAAGGTCCGCTATCAGGTACGTCGGGCTCGACCGAATCCGACCCATTGGAGACGTTTAGCGACAAACACCGTTCGCGTGACGGTGTAGCTATGGCGCTTCCTTCTAACCCATTGCCCTACATCATTGCCGCTGGGTTCGTGGTCACGCTGCTTCTGGACGGCGGATTGAAGGGCAATCGGGGGCTGTTCTGGTCGCGTTAATCGGCGTCGCATTTCCGCTAGCGGTCTGGCTGCACGCGGTCGTGTCAGTGCTCATGTATGACGGCGGCGCGTCCGAGAGTTCACGTTTCACGATTGGCGCCGGGCTCGTGGTGGGGGGCGGCTTGAGGGTCGTTCTTTACGGCGTCGGGGCAATGGCAGCCGCCATAGTCGTGCTCGTCGCACGTGCCGCAATTGTTAAGCGCCCCACGAAGGTCCGCTAACCACTCTCCGCCGACATCTCCTGCGTCCACGCCTGGCATCGCCGCCCAAGTCGCCGTTGCAGGTCGCGCGTGCGCCAGAAGCGGACATCGGCTGCAGTGCCGAAGGCGGCCCCGTACGCCGTCGATTAGAATCTTTGTGGAGCTTGCACATCTTCGCCAGAATACTCGAAGTAGAGCCTCACAGCGCGACCTTGGTCGTCGATCCCCGGGGCAACCTCAATCTTCCCGCTTTGGAACCCGGCCTGCAGAACTTCCGCCTCCGTCATCGCGAGGTTGGCCATGAGGTGCATGACCGTCCGTCGACCGGAGTCGTGAGCGTTCTGCTTCTCTTCGCGAAGGTATGCTTCAAGCGCAAGACGTCGTCGCCATTGCTGACCAACGAAGTGAACGTAGGCCAAAGTCGCGACAACGGCCGTGAGTATTGCGGCCCAGTTCGCGGTAATTTCGAGCATGTCGGCATACGCCATTTGCCTTTCTCCCCCACCGGCCGCCATGCGCTAGTAACGTATTTTCAGGCGGCTGCGCGCGATCTCCGGACATTGAGAGCTAGCCCATCACCACGGTGACGCGCCGGCCCTGCTACAGGCGATCCAGTGCGAGCCCGGTATTCACTAGGGTAGAGAGCGCCTTGTGTGGATTTGCAACCAGTAGGGCCAGGAGCGGTCGTTGGGATCGCACCAGAAACCGAAAGTTCGGGCACCAAGCGCCGCGCGCCAAGCAAGGGGGCCCTTTTGCGCTCCTCCGTCAGACCTTAGATTGAACGCAAGCTCGGTTTTGCCTAACTAGGGGCATGCCATCATCGCCCTATACTGTCGACGAACTCGAGCGCATCGTTGAGCGCATCGACCCATCGAGACTGTTGTTCGTGCGGCCCGAAACCGAACTGGACGACGAAGCTAGAACCGCGCTGGCTCTTCTCCTGGTCAAATCCGTAGAACCTCGCCAGCGCCTTGCTAATGTTGAGTACCTCCTACTCTTGATGCATCAAGCTCGAGCGGTTGACAGCGCCGGCTATCTTCAGCGGGTCTTCTTGCCTTGGGTGGCGCTTCGCCGCAGATCGGAAGCTCACAGGAAACGCATCGCCGAGGAATTCTCGAGGCTATCCGGATTCGAAGCTTATTCTGATGCCGACGCCGCGCACATCGCCATCCACATCTATCGGCCGCTGGTGTCAGACCAACTGGACCCGTACCTCACCCTTCTAGTGGCGAGCTATGAATTCATCGCGGGCAGCTTCGTGGATATCGAGACGACCAATGTCGCCATGGGTGAGCGTAACAAGATTGAATTCCTAGAAGCTCGGATTCGGCAAGGTGGCGGCCCAGCCAATCTACTAAGCGGGTACGAACCGGTCGTTCGGAACGCCGTGTCGCATGCCGGCTCTGATGGTCTGGTATTCGAACCGGGCCATGTCATCTTTCGCGACATCAAGCGGCAAGTTCCGCCTGTCATTCAGACCAGGCGCTGGAGCCATGATGAGCTCCACTGGCGGGTCCTGAGGCTCCTTGAGTTCCTTCTTTCCGTGGACGCTGCCACAAACGTGTTTGGCTTCGATTGCCTAGAGCTCCTTAGGGGCGACTATCAGACTTCCGCCCTAATGGATGCCATTGCACTTACCTCCAAACAGCGGCGCGAACTTCGGTCGCGAGCTGATGACGCGCTCGATCGCATTCGCACCGCTGACGACCGCCCCATCGAGGAGAGGGTCGACATCCTCGGAAAGATCCTATTCCGCGAGTGCGCACTCAGAGAAATTCCTTGCCAAGGTGTGAGCTTCAACTGGGACCACAAGGTTGCGCTCGTGCAGGTTCCTGCCGGCCCCCCTTTGGGAGATGACGACGATGTACTGGCGCGCATCTCCGCACTAGTCCGCTACGCGGTACTGGCGGAAGGGGTGTTCGGTTCGATGTTCGGTCGGTTCGTGGTCCGCGAGATGAACGGCGCTTCTCAGGGGCTCTTGGTAGATCTTACGCACCAGAGCCTCCAAGATTATGCCGATGAGCGCGCCGGTCTGATTGACCTCATTTGCGAAGCGAAGATCTTCGACCGAGCAACCCCCATCGAGCTCAGCATTGACGAAGCTGCGCTGGTAGCAGCCGAAGATGCTCGGTTGGGTCCTGCATTCCCCCGGCGGGGGCGGCCGGGCGTCAACTGACCTGCCGCACGGCTTCAGGGCGCCAACAGCAGACCAAGGCTTCCGACCGGAAAGCGGACCTAGCTACAACAGACCAGAAAACTTCAACTTAGCGCGAGGTTTGATCCCACCACCTCTGGATACGCGAGGTTCTGCAACATGCCCCGTATGCTGCGCAGAGCTGACGGAGGGCACCGGGGACCGAGGACTATGCGGCGGATCGCAAGCTCATTGATTGGCTTTGCGACGACCTGGGGGAGCGGAATCTCAACGTAAGGCACGATGTGTCCATTGGATATGCGCGTCAGCCTGTGCCGGATCCCGAGCGATGTGCTCACAAGGCGCCATTCGCGCTCCTCGCGATAGTAGGGCGACTTGAACTCCCAGCGCAGATCGTAGAGTGCGTCGCGGATCCCGGAGACGTGCCTTTAGGTTGCGGGGGCTGCCTTGCGTGCGACGCGGATTTGCCCGCCTCTGGCCAAGCTACTAGAGAGGGTCCATGGCGCGGATCAACCTTAAGAAATTCATTGCCGAGCACTACAAGGGTGGTGTCACGGCGCGAGACGTCATCCGTGAAGGCGTTACCAACTCGATCCACGCAGGTGCCAGCCAGATCACCGTCGACCTGGCTTTTCAGCGCCAGGCAGGCCTCTTCGGGGACGAAGAGCGTAACGTCCTCGACACGATCACCATTTCCGACGACGGCGAAGGCTTCACCCAGGACAATCTCAACTATTTTGACGAGATCTGCACGGGCCATAAGGATGATATCGGCGGCAAAGGCGTGGGCCGTCTGGCCTTCCTCAAATACGCCAACCGCGTCGAGATCCGAAGCCAACTGGCCACGGATCTTGTCGAGTTTCGCTATACCCCGGACTTCAAGCTGGAGGATGTCCGCAGGACGCCGTCAACGGGCCGCCTCGAAACAACGATTACGATTTCGGAACTGAAGGATCGGATCAACACGCAGGTCACGAAGCTGGTCAATTCGATGTGCGACGACCTTCGCCTGCTACTTTTTCTGAAGAAGCAGGCCGGAAGGATTATCTCGATCAAGTTCACGCACAACAGCAAGCAGCCCTTCCCCGACGACTTCGTGCTTTCGGGCGACAAGATCGAAGCCGAGAAGACCCGATCCTTCGAACTGAGCGGAGAGACCTTCGAGTGCTACCTCTTCCGGGAGGATGCGCCGCGCAAGGGCATCGTCGCAATGCTGTGCGCCGACGAACTTTGCGTCGAGGAATTCCAGATCAGTAAACGGTTCGACGTTTGCCGCTACCTGATCTCGGTCACTTCCCCCTACTTGAACCGAAGCGCCAACATCGAGCGCCAGAAGCTGGAGCTCCCCAAGACCGCGGCCGACGCCGACATGGTTTCGCCGATCAGTCGGGATGCGCTCATGCCGCGCATCCACGAGGAATGCCTAGCCATGATCAACGAACGGGCCGAAGGCGATATCGATGCGTATAAGCGCTCCAACCTCGACAAGCTGAAGAAGTACTATCCGTTCATCGACATGGAGTCGTTGAACGGCGAAGCATCGATGCTGGACGCCGACGAAATCGTCAGGACCTATCGCGCCCAACAAGCCCGGCGCGAAGACCTCCTGGTCGAAGCCATGGAGGAAGGGCGCAATGTGAGCTTCGACGACGTGTCTCACCTTGCGAGCGACGACCTAGCGCGCTTCATCGTCCATAGAGCGTTGGTCATCGAATCCTTGGCGAAGATGCCGCCCGAGTCCGCCGAAGACGTTCTGCATAACGCCATCCTGCGTAAGCACACCGACGGCAACGACATTCGCGAAAACAATATCTGGATCGTCGACGACAAGTTCCTTTCTTACAGCAACATCTACAGCGACGAGACCCTCGCGAAGATCGTTCGTGAAGTCGGCGTGGAAACCGAGTCCAAGCAGAAGCGCAAGCCGGACGTCGCAGCCTTCTATTCAAAGGACGACACTGGCAGGCCCAACAAGCTGGTGATCATCGAGTTCAAGAAGCCGGGCGCGGACATTTTCGAGAACAACAAATCGCTCGTGCAGTGCCGTCTCTATGCCAGCGAACTAGTCGACCGGATCCAGACCGTCCGAGAGGTCTTTGCGTTCTGCGTCGTAGAAATCGACGATGAATTCTACAAGGATATGAAGCGCACCGGCTTCAAGGACGTCTTCTCGTTGAGCGAGCGGGTCGTTTATGACGACTTCGAGATCGGGCAAGCTGACGACGTTCCGCTGCATCTCTACGTGATGCCGGCCGGCTCCCTGATCACCGACGCGAAGGCCCGCAACCGTGTCTTCGAAGAGGTGCTGCGCTTCAACGTCGAGAAAAAGACCTCGTAGGAGGCGGCCGGCATTGTGCCGCTCGAGACCCATGCGGAAAGCAGACCTTCCCAACGTCGCCTTCGAGCCCTAAGCAGCTCACGCGAAGCTCACGTCCGCTTCCGACGCCCCGCCGCGCGATACTCCGCGCCATGGCCCGGCCTCCGTCTCCGCCCCTGCCCGTCATCGACCACACAGGCGGCCATAAGCGCAGCCAGTACCATCCGCAGATCGGCTGGGAGATCTGCCAGCGGATGTGCGACGGGCTGACGATCGCGCAGATCGCCGCCGATCCGGACATGCCGTCCTACGCCACCATCTTTCACTGGCGGAAGATGCATGCCGACTTCGCGGCGATGTACGACGCCTGCCGCGACAAACTGGCCTGGAAGCGGCAAATGGAGGCCGCCTCGCTGGCGCGGGCGACGGCGGTGCTGCGCGAGCGGGAGGCGGCGCTGGGCCTGCGCCGGGGGCGGCCGGCGGGGTCCGGGCGCAAGAGCACCTTTACGATGGAGGCGGCGCTGGCGGTGTGCGTGCGGCTGGCCGCCGGCCAGGCGCTGAGCGCCATCTGCGCGCGCCCGGACATGCCGTCGCTGAAGGCGGTCTATACCTGGCTGAAGCGGTTCCCGGTGTTCGAGGCCATGTACCTGGTCGCGCGCGAGGAGCAGCGCATGTGGCTGGAGCTGAAGATCGAGCATGTGGCCGGCTCGTGCCACTGGACCCAGATGGACCTCGCCAAGGCCCAGGTGGCGCAGCTGCAGGAGCGGCTGGGGCGGCTGACGCCCAAGCACTATCGGCCAGGCGGGCGGGCGGCGCCGGTGGCGCTGGCGGGCGAGGACGAGGCGGGCCCGCTGTTCGGCGACCATGGCGGACGGGTGGCGCGGGGGTCCTGGCTGAACGGGGTGCTGGACGAGGATTGAGCCTCATCCCGGTTTGCGCGGCAAGACCGGGACCCATTGGCGGCGGGGTCGGCAGGATGGGCGCGGGTGAGCCGTGTCCTGATCCATCCGGTGGGTCCCGGTCTTCGGCCTGCGGCCGAGACCGGGATGACACACGCAGGCGTGGGGCTCGGCTCAGTAGTAGTCCTTCAGGGTCAGCGGGACCTGGGTCCCATCCTGCAGGGTGAGGGTCAGGACCTGGCCGGCCGGGGCGGTGCGCAGGGGGGTGTAGCCGGCGACGCCGAGTTCGGCGGCCGGTCGGCCGTCGATCGCGGTGATCAGCTGGCCGGCCTTGAGGCCCGCGCCCTCGGCCGGGGAGCCGGGCGCGACCAGGGCGATGGTGAGCCCGCCCTGCGCGGGACGGGCCAGGGCGCCGGCGCGGTCCTTGACGAACGGGGCGGCCAGGGCGTCGGCGCGCGGGGTCAGCAGCAGGCGGTTTCGCGCGTAGTCGGTGGTCAGGCCGAAGCGGCTGAGCACCGGCATGCCGACATTGCCGGAGGTGTGGCCGATGTTGAAGACGCTGTTGTCCTCGTCGCCGAACACCGCCGGGACGTCGCGCACCGTCATGCCGCCGATGGCGATGGTCTTGACCGTGGCGATGGTGCGGGTGCGCGGGCCGCCGGCCCCGACGCCGCCGGAGAGCACCTTGGAGGCCGGGCGATCGGCCAGCATCGCCTGCGGCTTCCAGTAGTTGGGATAGACCAGCATCGGCGAGCCGTTGCCGAGGTCGAAGTGCATGAGCACCGGGTCTGCGCCCTCGATCGAGACGGGAATCGCGTGCAGGCCGCCGACATTGCTGACCGGCACGGCGACGGCGCCGGCCGGGGCCTGATAGCGCGCGGGATCGTGGAAGGTGATGGTCTTGCCGGCGAAGTCGAGCTGGACGGTCAGGGCGTTCAGCACCTCCTTGCCGAGGATGGCCGGCAGCGGGCGGCCGATGCCGGCGGCGATCGGCGACAGGTCCATGAGCGCGACGGTGATGTCCTTCAGCTCCACCTCGCCCAGCTTCAGGGTGACGCCGCTGGCCAGCTCGGCGACGTCGCGCCCGCCGGTGCCGAGCGCGGCGACCAGGCCGGTCGGCTTGATCCCGAGCTTTTCGGCATAGGCCTTGTCGAGCACGGTGACCTCGGCCCCGCTGTCGAGCATGACCGGGGTCGCTGCGCCGTTGACCGCGGCCGGGATGACGATGCGGTTGCCGAGGAACAGCTCGAAGGCCAGCGGCGTGGTCGCCGCGCGGCCCTGCGGGAAGCTGTAGATCCGCCGCGAGGCAGGCCGCGCGAAGGCGGCGGCGTCCGGGGCCGGGTCGATGTCGACCGAGGTCAGGACGGTGGTCAGGACCAGCGGCTCGCCCTCGGTTTGCTGGACCTGGCGGAAGGCCATGCGCACGCCCTCGACCATGCGCCAGTCGTCGTAGCGGGTGAGCGTGGGCACGCCCTCCTCGGTCGCGCGGTCGGCGAGCAGGGCGCCGCTGGCCGGGTCGAGCAGCA
Source organism: Phenylobacterium sp. 58.2.17 (assembly GCF_026411515.1). Classification (NCBI taxonomy): domain Bacteria; kingdom Pseudomonadati; phylum Pseudomonadota; class Alphaproteobacteria; order Caulobacterales; family Caulobacteraceae; genus Phenylobacterium; species Phenylobacterium sp. 58.2.17. The sequence goes on from NZ_JAPMTQ010000051.1 coordinate 18,266, forward strand.
GCTCGTAGGCCGCGCCGCCGGCGAAGGCCACGCGCAGCACCTGCACGCTCTTGCCCTCGAAGGTTTCGTCCGGGGCCAGGGTCACCGGGCCGTGGGCGCCGTCGAAGGCGTCGTCGAAGGCAGTCAGCCGGCGGCGGGCGGCCTCCTGGGCGGCGGGCTCGCCGGCGTCCTCGACCTGGCCGCTGAGGGTCACGGTCCAGCCGCCGTCGGCGGTCAGGGCGCGGCGCATGTCCGCCGAGCCGATGGCGATGTGCTCGGCGGTGCGGCCCGGCTCGATGCGGCGCTGGACCGTGCCCTTGAAGCGGCCGTTGTCCATGGTTCCGGCCAGGGCCAGCCCTTGCGCCTTCGCGAACGGCGCGCCGCCGCGCCAGGCGACGTAGCGGGCCAGCGCGTCGGCGGCGGGATCGGCCCAAGCCGCGGTGGGGGCGGCGGCCGGCGCCAGCAGGGCGATGACGGCGGCGGCGGCGAGCAGGGACTTCATGGCTAGGGACTCCTGAAACAGCGCCGCCATTTGCGCCGCCGAGGCCTGCCTCGTCCAATTAAGCTGCGGTAAGGATTGGCGTTTTCGTCCGGGTTCGTCGTGCGGGCGGCGGGCTTGGTCGATCAGCCGCCGCGCGCGGCGGTGGAGCGGCCCGCGCCGGGGATGCTAAGGGCTCGGCTTCCGACCACGGAGAGTTCGCATGCACGGGCCGACGTCGCACTTCTACTTCTCGCAGCGCCTGCGCCTGCACTATGTCGACTGGGGCAACGAGGACGCCCCGCCGCTCCTGCTGGTGCATGGCGGGCGCGACCATTGCCGCAACTGGGACTGGGTCGCCGAGCGGCTGCGCGAGCGCTACCACGTCATCGCCCCGGACCTGCGCGGACACGGCGACAGCGCCTGGGCGATCGGCGGCGGCTACGACATGAGCGCCTATCTCTACGACATCGCCCAGCTGGTGCATCAGAAGGCGATGGCCCCGGTGACGATCATCTCCCACTCGATGGGGGCCGGGATCTGCCTGAACTACTGCGGGGCGTTCCCCGACCAGGTGAAGAAGATCGTCGCCATCGAGGGGCTGGGCCCCTCGCCGAAGGTGATGGCCGAGCAGGCGAAGAAGGGCGTCGACGCGCGCCTGCGCGGCTGGATCGCCGACCGGCGCGAGAACTCGGGCCGCGCGCCGCGCCGCTACGCCAGCCTGGACGACGCGACGGCGCGGATGGCCGAGGAGAACCCGCACCTGTCGCCCGAGCAGGCCCGCCACCTGACCGTCTATGGCGCGCACCAGAACGAGGACGGCAGCTTCTCCTGGAAGTTCGACAACCATGCCCGCTGGGGCGGGGTCGGGGGACTGTCGCACGCCGACCAGCACCAGCTGTGGCGCAACATCACCTGCCCGGTGCTGCTGATGCGCGGCATGGAGTCGTGGGCCTCGGACCCGGTCGAGGACGGCCGGATCGAGAACTTCGCCAACGCCCGGCTGGTCAACTTCGAGGGCGCCGGCCACTGGGTGCACCACGACAAGCTGGACGAGTTCATGCGCGAGACCGAAGCTTTCCTCGCCGAGTGAGGATCGCCCCACGCGCAGGTGACCACCCTGCCGGGTTTGCTGTAAGGGCTGCTCACCGCTGCGTGTGTTCGGCGGGGTTCGGGGCGTAGCATGCAGTCGGAGTCTCTGGGGAGTTGGTTCGGAGGCGACGGCGATCCGCAGGCCCCCTGCGACGCGGCCGTGGTGATCCCGACGGTGCTGCGCCCGGCGCTGCTGACCAGCCTGGAGTCGGTGTTCCGCCAGGACCTCGACGGCCGCATCCAGGTGCTGATCGGGGTCGATGCGCCGCGCCCCACGCCGCCGGCGCTGCTGGAGCTGATCGCCCGCCGGCCGGGCCATGTCTCGGTGCTGCTGCTGACCCTGCCCTACTCGACCTCGATCCGGCATGGCGGCGTCCATCGGGCGACCGACGGCGGGTCGCTGCGCTCGATCCTGACCTTCATGGCCGCCAGCCGGCATGTGGCCTATCTCGACGACGACAACGCCTGGGAGCGCGATCACCTGTCGAGCCTGCGCGCGGCGATCGCCGGCAAGGCCTGGGCGTATTCCCTGCGGATGCTGGTCGACGAGGCCAGCGGCGAGGAACTGGGGATCGACCGCTGGGATTCGGTCGGGCCAGACCGCGGCCGCTTCGCCGGGCGCGGCGGCTTCGTCGACCCCAACTGCCTGATGATCGACAAGCTGTTTGCCCTGCCCACCCTGGGCCGGTGGTCGCAGGGACCGGGCATGCAGTCGGACCGCGCCTTCTTCGACGCGATCCGGCGGGCGGCGCACGGCCACGTGCCGCGGCCGACGACCCGCTATTCGGTGCGGCCGGACAACGACGTGTTCCGCGGCTTCATGGCCGAGGGCGTGGAGTTCTGATTCACTAGCGCCGCAGCGTCTTGCCGTGGGTGACCGCCGAGCGGGCGTGGATCAGGTCGCTCCAGGTCCAGTTGCTGTCGCCGAGCGCAATGTGGGCGCCGCCGCCCCCGTCGCGCAGCGAGATCAGCACCAGGCCGCGGACCCGCTCGGCGCGGCAGGCCTCGGGCGCATAGGCGATCTCCCAGGTCATGATCTCGCGCACGGCGGCCAGACCGCCGCCCTCCTGCCCCGGATGCACCACCCAGTCGCCGTTCCAGACCATGACCGGCCGCCCGCGATGGGCCCCGGCCATCGCCGCCTGCACCCGCCGGTCGCTGCGCAGCTTGGCCTGCAGCCAGCGCAACATGTCGCACTCGCCGCCGCCGGCCCCGTCGCCCGACCCGGACCCGGAGCCGGCCCGCGCCGCCCCGGCGATCTGGGCGTCGGTCAGCTCGACGCCGGAGCCGACGCTGGTCGTCTCCACCCGGCTGGCGGGGACGGTCTCGACCTCCGGCGGCGGCGGACGCGGCGTCGGCCGCCGCTTGGGCGGCGGCTTGGCGGGGGTCGGCTTGGGGGTCTCGACCGGGGCGGCGGCGGGGGCCGGCGAGGGTTCAGGATCGGGCGCGGGCGGCGAGAGCACCGGGATCGGCTTGGGGATCTCGACCAGTTGCACGACCATCGGCGGCGGCTCGGGATCGACCGGCTCGTCGGGCGCCAGGATCATCGGCAGCACGATCAGGCCATGCACCAGCGTGCTGAGCACGACGACCAGCGGGCGGCGATGACGTGAGGCCCAGGCGCGCAGCCGCAGCTCCGCGCCAGCCCACGACGGCAGATCATCGGTGATCCTCGCGCCGTCCCCCGCCAAACGTGCCTCCACACTGCGTCAACAACTCGACACAACCTGCATTGACGCCGAAAGGGGCGGATTGTGGGCGGGTCGGAAACGTCGCACCCTGCCCTCTGGTTGCACTAGAGCCGTCGCCCGCGGGTGGCGCCGCCGACCACCCCGACGCAGATCAGGAACTGGCCGAAGTAGTAGAGGCCCCAGATCGCCAGCCCGACCCAGGCCGCCCCGGCCAGCGGCCCAGCCCGGCCGAAGATCAGCAGGTCGGAGACCACGAACATCAGCGCGCCGAGGCCGACCAGGATTCGCGGAAAGCGGCTGGCCCAGGCGCAGGCGGCCATGATCGCCAGGCCGAGCGAATAGAGCGCCGCCGCGCCCCCGAGCGCCCGGTCGGCCGGCAGCAGGTAGGCGGCGATCGCCGTCCCCGGCACCAGCACCGCGATCAGCAGCTTGTCGGCGAGCGTCAGCCCGCGGCGGCGATTGCGCAGATAGAGCACGATGGCGACGATGTGCCCGACGAGGAAGGCGACCGCGCCGACGTTGAGACCGTGGGTCTCGAGCAGCACGTCGCCGAGCGCGCCGAACGCCATCACCGCGCAGATCAGCCAGCCGTCGAGGCTGCGCGCGCGCAGGCCCGCATAGACCGCCAGCAGCGCGACGCCCGCGCCCTTCCAAGCGGTGGACGCCCATTCAGGAAAGCCGGCCAGGTTCCAGGAGGCGACATAGCTGACCCCCGCGATCACCGACGCGGCCAGCACCAGCCAGGCCAGCGGATTGTTCCGCTCCATTCGTCCCTCTCCCGTCGTTTTGCGACAGTCTAGCTTTGGGACAGGGGGCTCGTCACCACCGGGGCTGGCGCCCCACGACCTCCATCGCCGCCCCCACGCGCACGATCGCCTCGCCGTCGCGCAGGGTGCGGTGGGGGATGTCCCGTTCCGCCAGCCAGGCGGCGGCGACAGTCGCTGCGTCGGCCTCGGGGTGGTCTGAGGCGAAGTGGGGGACGATGACAAAGTCCACCAGGGCGAGGCCGTCATAGATCGGGGCGGGATCGTAGCCCGCGGCGACCTCGCCCGGCTCGTCCATCAGGTCGATCCCGCGCAGGCCTGAGCCGGCGACGCAGGCCCCGGCGCTCCAACCGCCGTAGGCGATGCTGTCGTCGGCCAGACGGCGGTGGAGGACGGCGTCGAGGCCGCTCTGGGCCATGGCCCTACGCAGCAGGAAGGCGTTGCCGCCGACCGCCCAGACCATCTGCACGTCGGCCAGTTCCCGCTCCAACCCGGCCGGATCACCGAACCAATCGCGCAGATCGAGGTCGAAGGGCGAGAGGCCCATCTCCGCCAGGTCAGCCAGCGGGTCGTGGACGTTGCGCGCATAGGACCTGCGCGACTCGTCGGGGATCAGGTCCAGCGCATTGGAAACCACCGCGACCCGCGCCCCGGCCGGGACCAGGGCGGCCAGCCGGTCGACCGTCGATCCGAAGCGATAGGAGGAGAGATAGAGGCGCATGGCCCCAGGATGAGCCGGGGCCGCCCGCAACGCCACCTCTTCCCCACCGCCGCTGACGGGATAGGGTGCCCCGCATAAGAGCCCCAAGGCTCACCGATTCATTAGGACCGAAACACCCCATGATGATCATCGATTTCGAGTGCGACACCCCGACCAAGGAAGCGGTCGAGGATACGGTGCGGCTGATCAAGTCCGGCCGCGGCTTCGACAAGGAAGGCTACGCCCAGCACATGGCCCCCGGCTGGGCGGCCCAGATCGGCATGAGCCTGGACGAGTTCAACGCCGCCAAGGAGCGCGACGGGCTGACCAGCCTGGCGCTGAAGCTGTGCGAGGTCGACATGACCCGGGCGATGAGCCACGCGCAGGTGATCGGCATGCTGGACACCGCCCAGGTCCGCTACGCCTGCATCGGCAACGCCGGCCGCCGGGCCAGCAACGAGGACGTCGCCAAGTTCGCGGCCGAATATCCCGACCGGCTGATCCCCTGGTTCCGCATCTGGGGCGACGAGGGCGAGGACGGCGTCGCGGCGCTGGAGCGCGGCGTGCGCGAATGGGGCTGCAGGGGCTTCGAAATCTCGTCCTATCGCGAAGGGCGCTACATCAACGATCCGGCCTACTGGCCCTTCCTGGCCAAGTGCGTCGAACTGGACATCCCGGTGCGGATCACGGTCGGTCTGCACCTGCTGTCGGACCGGCCCTACGACTACGCCCATCCCAAGTATCTGGACGAGGTCGCGGTGCGTTTCCCGGAGCTGAAGATCGTCGCCGGCCTTACCGGTTGGCCGTGGGTGGACGAAGCCTGCGCCATCGCCTCGCGCCACAAGAACATCTACATCGACTTCGCCTGCAAGCGCGTGAAGCACCTGCTGGCGCCCGGCGCAGGCTATGAGGCGCTGATCTACTACGGAGCGCGCAACCTGCAGGACAAGATCATCTTCGCCACCGGTTGGGGCACCCAGATGGTCCCGCTGCACCAGCTGGTCGCCGAGACCGACGAGCTGCCGCTGAAGCAGTCGGTGCGCGAGAAGTGGATGGGCGGCAACGCCGCCCGCGTGCTGGGGCTGGACCGCTGACGCTGTTCTCCCGCTCGTCCCGGCGAAAGCCGGGACCCAAGCGGCCCATCCGCCGCAACGGCCGCACGTCGGCTTGGGCCCCGGCTTTCGCCGGGGTGAGCGGCGTTTTGGCCATCACCCTGGCGTCGCCCGCCCAGGCTGCGCCAAAGCTGACCGAGGCGCAGGCGCGGGCGTTCGCCCAACGCCAGGAGGCGGCCTGGAACGCCCGCGACCTGGACGGCTACTTCGCCCTCTTCACCAAGGACGCGGTGTTCATCGACCAGACCCGCGACATCAAGCACGGCGGCATGATCCCCTATGGGACCAGCACCCTGACCCAGGCCCGCGCCCAGGCGACCAAGTTCCTGTCCGGCGCGACCTCGACCGAGCGCGGGAGGATCGACAAGGTCGAGATCGCGCGCGACGGGACCAGCGCGCGGCTGGTCGGGCGGGAGGTGACGACGATCCAAAGCAAGGGCCGCACCCGCCGGGCCTGCGCCGACACCGAGCAGACCCTGGTGCTGGTCGGCGGGCAGATCCGCTCCAAGGGCCAGACCGACACCATCACCCGCTGCCGCTAGGGACCTAGGGGCCGGATCGGACCTCCGGGGTCAGCCAGCGGTCGTACGTGGCCGGCGGCGTGGTCTTGAGGGTCTGCAGCGTCCACTGCATAGGCAGCTGACTTTCGCGGATGCCGCCGCGGGTCGGGCGGTCGATATCGACGATCAGCAGCATCGACATCCAGAGCAGCCCCAGCATGAACACCGCCGCGGCCCGGCCGCGCGGGCCGGAGAACACATAGCCGAGCACCCCGGAGGTGACGGTCAGATAGACCACCAGGACGATGAACACCTCGGTCGGGACCCGCACCGTCCGCGCGGCCTTGCGCGAGGTGTCGAGGTCGATGAGCGTGTTCATGCTGTCGATGTAGGCGCTGGAGAAGTCGAGCCCCTTGACCGACTGGAAGCCGGCGGCGGTCGCGGCCCAGAGGTCGGTGACGATCCGGTTGTTCGCGGCCAGCATCTGCGGATTCGCAGCGGCGGCGCTTTGGCCGAGCGCAACGCGGTTTTCAGTGCAGTCGATCAACAGGGCGCTGATCCGCTCGCGGTGCGGCTGGGGCAGCAGCTGGGTGCGCAGATAGGCCGTGCCGATCGCGTTGGCTTCTTGCAGCACCAAGGCGCGGCGCGTCTCGAAACGATCGACGGCCAGGGCGAAGGTGAAGCCGAGCAGCAGGGCCAGAAGGCCCAGGACCGCCGAGACGACGTAGCCTTCCTGGCCATCGTCGTCCCTCGGGGCGCGGCGATTGTCAGCGTCGTGGCGGCCGCGGACCCAGATCCCGACCGCCAGGCCCGCGACCAGCAACAACAGGACGACGACGCCCAGCACCAGCAGCGGCGCGCCGTCCACCCAGCCCTTGAGAACGTCCATGCGCGCCTCCTGAAACTGGAGGCAGGATCATGCGGTCAAGCCTGAAGGCCTATCAGGCGAAACCCGGATACGGCGGCTCAGCCGACCGGGCCCGAATGAAAAGCGGGGGCGCCGGGGGGGGGGGGCGCGGCCCGCTCAAACCTAGACGAGGGCTGGTTGGTCGAGGTCGACCATATCCAGTTTTTTCATTTTTCTAAACTATTTATGGGTGTTGGGGCACAACCGCTTTGGGTTGGTG
>NZ_JAPMTQ010000052.1:0-22660 GCF_026411515.1 Phenylobacterium sp. 58.2.17
CCTGAGGCCGCCGCGCCCGTGGCCGAAGCCGCAGCCCCGGTCGTCGAGGCCGCGGCCCCGGCGCCCGAAGCAGCCGCACCGACCGTCGACAAGGGCGACACCACCTGGATGCTGGTTTCGACCGTCCTGGTGCTGCTGATGATCATTCCGGGCCTGGCGCTGTTCTACGGCGGCCTGGTCCGCCAGAAGAACATGCTGTCGATGCTGATGCAGGTCTCGACCGTGACCGTCATCGGCATGATCGCCTGGCTGTTCTATGGCTACAGCCTGGCCTTCACCGACGGCGGCGCGCTCGACACCTTCGTCGGCGGCGCCGGCCGCCTGTTCCTGAAGGACGTGACCCCGGCCAGCACGGTGGCCACCTTCTCGACCGGCGTCGCCATTCCCGAGTTGGTGTTCATCTGCTTCCAGATGACCTTCGCCTGCATCACCGCGGCGCTGGTCCTGGGCGGCGTCGCCGAGCGGATGAAGTTCGCCGCGGTGGTCGCCTTCGCGATCCTTTGGCCGCTGCTCTCCTACTATCCGATGGCGCACATGGTGTGGTGGTGGGCCGGTCCCGACGCGGTCGCCGCCGCGCCGAAGGATCCGATCCAGTCCGGCCTGCTGTGGGGCTTCGGCGCCCTCGACTTCGCGGGCGGCACCGTGGTGCACATCAACGCCGGCATCGCGGCCCTGGTCGGCGCCCTGATCGTCGGCCCGCGCAAGGGCTTCGGCTCTGAGGCCATGCCGCCGCACTCGCTGACCCTGACCCTGGTGGGCGCGGGCCTGCTGTGGGTGGGCTGGTTCGGCTTCAACGCCGGCTCCAATCTCGAAGCCAACGGCTACGCCGCCCTGGCCATGATCAACACCCTGGTCGCCACCGCCGCGGCGGGCATCTCGTGGGTCGCGGTCGAATGGCTGACCCGCGGCAAGGCCAGCATGCTGGGCCTGGCCTCCGGCCTGGTCGCCGGCCTGGTCGCCGTCACTCCGGCGGCCGGCTTCGCCGGCCCGGTGGGCGCGGTGATCCTCGGCCTGGTGGTCTCGCCGATCTGCGTGTTCTTCTGCTCGACCATCAAGAACGCCCTGAAGTACGACGACAGCCTGGACGCCTTCGGCATCCACGCGGTGGGCGGCATCGTCGGCGCGATCGCGACCGGCCTGCTGGTCAACCCGGCCTGGGGCGGCGCGGGCGTGGTCGACTACACGACCTGCGCCCTGGATGGCGACATCTCGACCTGCGACACGGCGGCCTACGTGATGGGCACGCAGGTCATGGCCCAGATCAAGGCCGTCCTGGTGGCCATCGGCTGGTCGGGCGTCATGTCGACGATCGTCTTCTTCGTGATCAAGTACACCATCGGCCTGCGGCCGTCGGTCGAGACCGAAGAAGAAGGCCTGGACATCACCGAACACGGGGAACGCGCCTACCACTCGTAGGCGGCGCGCGCGGCGGAGGCCTGGAGAGACCTCCGCCCGCATCCTTATTGGAAACGTCCGGAAGCGGGGTCCTTACGGGCCCCGTTCTCCTTTTGGGGATCAGGCGTCGGGCCAAGGGCCGCCAAGGCGGCATCGCACGGTCCACCAACCGGGACGCAGGGCAGCGACCCGTTCGGCCAGGGCGTCGGCCTCGATGTCGCTGGCGCAGATGGCGAAACAAGTGGCGCCCGAACCCGACATGCGGGCGATCAGAGTCTCGCGCTCATCGGCCAGGGTGGCGAGCACGTCGCCGATCTCAGGCGCCAAGCCGATGGCCGGCGCCTCCAGGTCGTTGCGCATGAGGCCCAGCCACGCGGCCAGCTCCTCAACGCTCTCGAAGGCCTCAGGCATCGGCGGCGGCGCGATGTCGCCGAAGGCGCCGATGGCGTCCAGGGCCCCGTAAACCGCCGGCGTCGAGACCTCGACCCGCGGATTGACCAGCACAGCCTCGATGGCCGGCAACGCCGAGACCGGCGAGAGCACCTCGCCCCTGCCCTGCGCCAGCACCGGCCGGCCCCAGAGGCAGGCCGCGCCGTCGGCGCCCAGCGAGGCGGCGATCGCCTCGAGCTCCGCATCGTCGACCTGTACGCCCAGGGCCGTGCGCAGCAGCCGCAGCGCCGCGCCCGCGTCACTGGAGCCGCCGCCCAGGCCGGCGGCCACCGGCAGCAGTTTCTCCAGCGAGAGCCCGACCAGCGGCTGAGGCCCCCGCGCCCGGGCCAGCAAGGCCCGCGCGGCCCGCAGCACCAGGTTGTCGCCCTCGCCCGCCAGCATCCTGCTGAACGGACCGTGCACGCGCACCGAAAGGACGTCGGCCTCATGCAGCACAACGCGATCGCCGACGTCGGCGAAGGCCATCAGGCTGCACAGCGGATGATAGCCGTCGGCGCCGGGCGCGCCGACGTGCAGGAACAGGTTGATCTTCGCCGGGGCGAAGGCGATCGGGCTCATGGCGCGCTACTGACCGGCGATGCGCGGCGCGGCCGCCGGGCCTTTCGGTCCCTGGCCAGAGGCGAGCTTGGACTCCACGTCCGCCTTGATCTTCGGGTCGGGATCCAGGGTCAGCACGCGGCGCCACTGATATTCCGCCTCGATCCGGCGGCCGACACGCCAGTAGGCGTCGCCGAGATGGTTGTTGATTTCCGGGTCGCCAGCCTCAAGTTCGACGGCCTGTTCCAGCAGGTCGACGGCCTTCTTGTAGTCGCCGAGCCGGTAGTGGGCCCAGCCGAGGGAATCGACCATGGCGCCGGACTGCGGGTTGGCCGCCACCGCCCGCTCGACCATGCCCAGGGCCTCGGCCAGCCGCTCGCCGCGGTCGATCCAGGTGTAGCCGAGATAGTTGAGCAACTCCGGCTCGTCGGGCCGCAACTCCAGCGCCGCCTTCAGGTCGCGTTCGCCCTGCGGCCAGTGGCCGGCGCGCTCGTAGGCCACGCCGCGCATGTAGAGCAGGCGCCAATCCGGGGTGGCGCTGCGCTCGATCAGGCCGCTCAGCACCTGGGCCGAGTCGTCGTAGCGCTCGTTGGCGCGCAGCAGGTCGGCGTAGGTGAGCTTGGCTTCGGCGTCGCCGCTGCTGGCCGCTTCCTGGGCCATCTTCAGAGCCACGTCGGACTGCTTGGCGTTCTGGTAACTCCAGGCCAGCTTGCTGCGCGCGGCGCTGTAGTCGCTGGACCCGGGCTTGGGCCGGGCGTAGGCGGCGCGGGCGCCGTCGACGTCGCCTGCCGCCTCCATGATGTCGCCGACCATCAGCCAGGCGGTGTCGCGGTTCGGGTCGAGCCGCAGCGCCAGCCGCAGATAGGCCAGGCCGAGCTGTTCCTGCTTAGCCGCCAGCATGGTCGCGGCCGGAGCGACCAGCACCTGGGCCGCGCCCTGGCGCAGGTTCGGCGCGGCCGGGGCCGCCTTGCCGGCCGCCGCGCGGGCGCGCGCGGCGATCAGGTTCTCGTTGTTCGGCTGCAGAGCCAGGGACGCGTCATAGAGCGCCACAGCGTCGGCGCGCCGGTTCCGGCGCTCCAGAAAGGCGCCATAGGCCTGTACGGCGATGTCGCCGGGCGCGTCGCCGCCGGTCAGCGCCTTGTAGTCGGTCTCGGCCTCGTCGTAGCGACGGGCGCGTTCATAGAGCCATGCCTGGCCGAGTTGGCCGAAATAGTCGACGACGCGGTCACCGCGCATTTCGGGCCGCACCAGCGAACCTTCAGTGTCGCCGGCCATGGCCGCAGCCCAGGGCGCCAGCAGCGCCGCCGCGCCGCGGTGCGGGAAGCCGATGGCCTCGCCGGACAGGGCGGCCTGGGCTTCCTTGCCCTGGCCCTGAGCCATCAGCTCGACCGCCTTGACCAGCTGGCCGAGGCGCTTGGTGGCTTCGGAGGCGTCGACGCCGTCGGGCGCGAGCGCGGCGGCCTTGGGGATATCGCCGGCCAGCACCGCGGCGGTGAAGGCGCGGTCGCGCAGCAGGTCGCTGGACCCGCCCTCGATCTCGGCCCGCTCGAAGTAGGCGGCCGCCTCGGCGCCGGCCCCGTCATTCAGCGCCCCCTGGCCGGCCAGGAACGCCCCGTAGGCCGAACCGCCCATGCCGTCGTCGGCCGGCGGCGTCCAGGCGACGTCCTGTGGCGCGGTGGCGCAGGCGGTGACCAGGAGCAGCGGAGCGAGGGCGACAAGCAGACGGCGCATGCCCGCGAAACTCGGCGCTTTCGGAGGCGAGTTCAAGGCGTGGTCTACGAACTCAGGTGAAATCAGGGACTGAAAGAAAGAAGGGGGCCGCGAGGGCCCCCTTCGGTCTTACATGTTCGGGTAGTTGGGCCCGTCGCCGCCCTGCGGCGTCGTCCAGTTGATGTTCTGCGACGGATCCTTGATGTCGCAGGTTTTGCAGTGGACGCAGTTCTGGAAGTTGATCTGGAACTTCGGATTGTTCCCCGCCTCGTCGTACAGCACCTCGTAGACGCCGGCCGGGCAGAACAGGCGCGCCGGTTCGCCGTACCGCGGCAGGTTGACGTTCACCGGAATGCTCGGATCCTTGAGCTTCAGGTGCGCGGGCTGGTTCTCGTCGTGGTTGGTCGAGGACAGGAACACCGACGACAGCTTGTCGAAGCTGAACACGTTGTCCGGCTTCGGATAGACGATCGGCTTGTGGTCCTTGGCCAGGCCGGTCGATTCCGCATCGGACTTGCCGTGCTTCAGCGTGCCCCACGGCGACCAACCGCCGAGCATGTTGGCGATCATGGCGTCGGCGCCGCCGAGCACGAGGCCCGGGATGGTGCCGAACTTCGACCACAGCGGCTTGAAGTTACGGACGGCCCACAGCTCCTTGTGGACCCACGACTTCTTGTAGGCGGTTTCGTAGCCGACCAGCTCGTCGCTGGCGCGGCCGCCCTGGATGGCCTCGAACGCGGCCTCGGCGGCCATCATGCCGCTCTTGACCGCGTTGTGGCTGCCTTTGATGCGCGGAACGTTGACCATGCCGGCCGAGCAGCCGAGCAGCACGCCGCCCGGGAAGTAGAGCTGCGGCAGCGACTGGGAGCCGCCCTCGGTGATGGCGCGGGCGCCATAGGCGACGCGCTTGCCGCCTTCCAGGTAGCCGCGGATGGTCGGGTGGGTCTTGAAGCGCTGGAACTCGTCGAACGGCGAGAGCCAGGGGTTCTTGTAGTTCAGGTGCACCACGAAGCCGATGGCCACGTAGTTGTCCCCGAAGTGGTACATGAACGAGCCGCCGCCGGTGGCGTTGTCGAGCGGCCAGCCAAAGGTGTGCTGGGTCAGGCCCGGCTCGAAGTTCTCGTCCGGAACCTGCCACAGTTCCTTGATGCCGATGCCGAACTTCTGGGCGTCGCGACCGTTGGTGAGGCCGAAGCGGGCCTGCAGCTGCTTGGCGAGCGAGCCGCGGACGCCTTCGCCGATGAAGGTGTACTTGGCGTGCAGTTCGATGCCCGGCTGATAGTCGGGGCCCGGATTGCCGTCCTTGTCGATGCCGAACACGCCGGCGACGACGCCCTTCACCGAGCCGTCTTCATTGTAGACGACTTCTGAGGCGGCCATGCCCGGATAGATCTCGACGCCGAGCGCCTCGGCGTGGGTCGCCAGGGCGCGGCAGACGTTGCCGAGCGAGGCGATGTAGTTGCCGTGGTTCAGCATCCACTTCGGGAACGGCGCCCAGGAGATGTCGAGCTCGCCGTTCGGGCCGAGCATGACGAACTTGTCGCGGGTGACCTTGGTCTCCAGCGGGATGCCGAGTTCCTTCCAGTTGGGCAGCAGTTCATTGATGCCCTTGGGGTCGATCACCGCCCCCGAGAGGATGTGGGCGCCGACTTCCGAGCCCTTCTCGAGCACCGCGACCGAAATCTCGGTGCCGGCGGCCTCGGCCAGCTGCTTGAGGCGAATGGCCGCCGACAGCCCAGCGGGCCCGGCGCCGACGATCACGACGTCGTATTCCATCGCTTCGCGTTCAATCGTATCAGTGGCGATGGTCTCGCTCATGATCCCCGTAACTCCCAAAAGGCCGCGGCGGGGTTCCCCTCCCCCTTGTTTCACGCGGCGTTGATCCGTCGGGCGACTTATCCGAAGCTTGTACAAGGGCGGTCAAGCGCGAACTCGGCTATAGACGCGCTTTAGAGAGTACCATGAGCCAAGCCGCGCCCTTCGATCGTGTCGCCGAGAGCCTACTCGCCTTCTGGGCGGAAGCGGGCGTCGACGCCATGCTGCATGATACGCCCATTGATCGGATCGAGGCGGGCAAGTTCGTGCCGCCCAAGCCGCCGGAGAAGCAGCCGCTTGCCGCGCCGCCCCCGCCGGCCCGGGCGGGCGCAGGATCCGACGTCGCCGCGGCGGTGGCCCAGGCGCGGCAGCTGGCCGCGGCCGCGCAGGACCTAGAGGCGCTGAAGGCCGCGATCGCCGGATTCGACGGCTGCTCGCTGAAATTTGAAGGCGCGCGCCAGGCGGTGTTCGCGCGCGGCGCGTCCGACGCGCCGCTGCTGGTGATCGGCGAAGGGCCCGGGGCCGAGGAAGACGCCCGCGGCGAGCCGTTCGTCGGCCGCGCGGGGCAGCTGCTGGACCGGATGCTGGCCGCCGCGGGGCTGAGCGGACGGGTGTTCATCACCAACACGGTGTTCTGGCGCCCGCCCGGCAATCGCACCCCTTCGGCGCAGGAACAGGCTGTCTGCCAACCGTTCCTGGAGCGCGCGATCGAGCTGGTCGCCCCCAAGATGCTGCTGCTGGTGGGGGCGCCGTCGGCCAAGTCGATGCTCAAGCGCGACGAGGGCATCCTGTCGCTGCGCGGACGCTGGTTCGAGTGGCGCTCGGAAACCGGAAACCTCGAGCTGCCGGCCATGCCGACCCTGCATCCGGCCTTCCTGCTGCGCCAGCCGGGGGCCAAGAAGAAGGCCTGGAGCGACCTTCTGACCCTGACCGAACGGCTTGATCGCCCTGACCGTGACGCTTAAGACTTAACCGTCACGAGAACTGAGGGTCACGTCGGCCGCGCGCAGAGGCGGCGACGTGGGGATCGCATGCGGGCACGCACGGGCATGCGGATCGCGGTTTTGGCCATGATCTGCTCCGCCATCGCCGGAACAACGAACGCCGCGCCACAGGCCCTGAGCCCGTGGGACGCAAAGCGTTACGCCGCCGCGTTCGACGCCGTCGACCGCGGCGACTTCATCGACGCCGAGATGCAGAGCGCCGAGATCAAGGACCGCTCGCTGGCCGGCCACCTGTCGTTCCGCCAATTGATGCACCCGGGCGGGCACGTCGCCAGCTATGACGACCTGGCCAAGTGGCTCGACCAGTACAGCGACCTGCCCGGCGCCGAACGGATCTATATGCTGGCCAGCAAGCGCAAGCCGGCGCTCGGCAAGCCGCTGAAGGCCCCGCTGCTGGCCGGCGCCGACTGGCGCCGCGTCGAGGTCACCGCCCAGGGGATTTCCGGCAAGGCCCCGGCCGACCGCACCCGCAAGGCGCGCGAGGCCTTCTATTCCGGCGACGTGCAGACCGCGATGGACCTGGCCCCCGCCGTCGGCGAACGCTGGATCGCGGGCCTGGCCGCCTTTCGCCTCAAGAACTACGCCGTCGCACAGAGCTTCTTCAGCCAGGTCGCCCGCGACGAGCAGGAAGACCCGTGGCTGCGCTCGGGCGCGGCCTATTGGGCGGCGCGATCGCTGGAGGAGACCGGCGACACCACCCGCGCCCAGGGGTTCCTGAAGCTGGCCGCCCGCCATCCGACCACCTTCTACGGCATGATCGCCGAGCGCCGCGTGCGGCTGGAGGCGCTGGATCGCGTCTCGGAGGCCCCGCCCCCGCCCGTCGTCCGCGAAATCGTCCCGGCGGCCTTCGCCTCGGCCCCCAGCGCGCATCTCACCCCGTTCATCCGCGACGACGCCCGCGCCCACCGCGCCACCGCGCTGGCCCAGATCGGCATGCCGGTCGAGGCCGGGCTGGAGCTGCGCGCGGGCCTGGCCATGGCCAAGACCGAGGCAGAGCGCTCGCAGTGGATGTCGCTGATCCTAGCGCTGAACGCGCCGCTGACCTCGGACGCCGACCTCGCCGCCTCGCTGCCTGGCGCACGTTCGTTCGCCGAGCCGGACTATCCGACGCCGGTGCTGGAGCCTAAGTCCGGCTTCACCATCGATCGGGCGCTGGTCTACGCGATCGTGCGCCAGGAAAGCCGCTTCAACCCGCAGGCCGTTTCGCCGGCCGGAGCCGTCGGGCTGATGCAGGTGATGCCCGAGGCCGCCGCCCGTGCGGCCGGCGACGACAAGCTGAAGGCCGACATGAGCCCGATGTTCGACCCGGCGTTCAACCTGCGGGTCGGCCAGGACTATGTAACCTGGCTGATGGAGCGCGGCGTCGGTTACGACATCCTGCGCACGGTCGCCGCCTACAACGGCGGGCCCGGCACCCTGCTGAAGACGGCCAAGATGGTCGGCGACGAGGCCGACAGCTTGATGCTGATCGAAAGCCTGCCGAGCCAGGAGACCCGCAACTACGTCGAGAAGGTGATGGCGGGCTACTGGACCTATCGCAAGAAGTTCGGCCTCGACACCAAGACCCTCGACGCCGTGGCGCAGGGCGCCCGCTTCGTCGACGCCCGCCTCGATCGCTAGCTGAGGATCGCTGCGCGGCCGATGCGGCGGCGCAGGGCGGCAAGATCGCCGACGCCGTCGAGGCCCTGGGCGCGCGCCAGGACGCCGGCCAGCTTCGGCCCTGCCAGGCGTTCCAGCAGCCCCGGCTCGCGCGCCACCAGCAGGGCCGCCCCGCCGCCATCCTCCAGGTGCCGCCGCACGCTCTCGTCCCAGCCCGGCCGCAGGCGCAGCGAGGCCGGCAGCGCCAGCACATAGTCGCCCCTGGCGCGGCGCAGGGCGTCGGCGAAGCCGGCGAGGACGTCGGCGCCGGCGTCTTCGCAGATCGCCGCCGCCGCCTGGCTCGGCCCGGCGTCCACGACGATCACCTCGCGCACCAGTCCATCGACCGCGGCCGGCACCAGCACCGACAGCAGCGCGGCCAGGTCACGCTCGGATCCGGCGGTGGGAACGATGACGGAGATCATGGCTCCAAAGGTGTCGCTTTGGTCCCCGCGTCAACATTGTTCTTGTTTTGTTCGATCCCGATCCTATGCTTGCGCCGTGAGCACCTTCACCCAGCAGATCACGGTCCGGGGCCGCGGCGCGCGGTCCAACGCCAGCGGGCGATTCGAGAGCCAGGCCCGCGAGGCGTTCGACGACGGCTGGACGCTCGAAGACGCCGAGCCCCAGCAGCTGAGGACCACGCTGAGCCCCGAGAAGGCCCGCACGATCATCAGCAAGAACGACAGCCCGGACGTCGGCTTCTCGCGCTCGATCAATCCCTATCGCGGCTGCGAACACGGCTGCATCTATTGCTACGCTCGGCCGGCCCACGCCTATATGGGCCTGTCGCCCGGGCTCGACTTCGAGAGCCAGCTGTTCTTCAAGCCAGACGCTGCGCGGCTGCTGGAAAAGGAGCTGTCCTCGCCGCGCTACAAGCCCGAGTTCATCCACATCGGCGGCAACACCGATCCCTATCAGCCGGTGGAGCGGACGACGCGGATCACGCGCGGGGTGCTTGAGGTGCTGGAGCGGTTCGGGCACCCCTGCTCGATCATCACCAAGTCGGCGCTGATCCTGCGCGACCTGGACGTCATAGGGGCCATGGGGCGGCGCAATCTGTGCCGGGTGGCGATCTCGGTCACCAGTCTGGACCGCAAGCTGGCGCGCAGCATGGAGCCGCGAGCGGCGACGCCCGACCGCAGGATCGCGGCGATCAAGGCGCTGGCCGACGCCGGCGTGCCGGTCGTGGTGATGTTCGCACCCGCCATCCCCAGCCTGAACGACCACGAGATGGAGGCGGTGCTGGAGCGGGCCGCCGAGGCCGGCGCCAAGGGGGCCGGCTATGTCGCCCTGCGGCTGCCGCGCGAGATCAAGGACCTGTTCCGCGAATGGCTGGAGACCGACCACCCGGACCGCGCCCGGCGGGTGATGTCGCTGGTCCGCCAGATGCGTGGCGGGCTCGACTACGATCCCGAATGGGGCAAGCGCATGCGCGGCGAGGGCCCGATCGCCGAACTTCTGTCGCAGCGCTTCCATGCCGCCAAGAAGCGGCTGGGACTGGACGCCAAGCTGTCGTCGCTGGACCTCTCGCAGTTCAGGGTTCCGGCGAAGGCCGGCGACCAGGGCGACCTGTTCGCCGGTTGAGCTAGCGGCTGAACACCCCGACCAATTCCACGTGCGGCGACCAGAGGAACTGATCGACCGGCAGCACGCGTTCCAGGGTGAAACCGGCGTCGACCAGGGTCCGGGCGTCGCGCACGAAGGTCGCCGGATTGCAGGAGACGGCGATGGCGCGGGCGACGCCCGAGCGGGCGATCTCGGCCGACTGTTCGGCCGCCCCGGCCCGCGGCGGGTCGAAGACGACGGTGTCGATGCGCTTCATCTCCTCGGCCAGCACCGGGCGGCGGGTCAGGTCGCGGGCCTCGGCGGTGACGCCGTGCAGGCCGGGCGCGGTCGCCACGGCCGCGTTGAGCGCCCGAACGGCCGGCGCGGCGCCGTCGACGGCGAGCACCGGGGCGATCTGGGCCAGGGCGAAGGTGAAGGTCCCTACTCCGCAGAACAGGTCGGCGATCCGCTCGGCGCCGGCGGCGGCCTCGGCGGCCATGGCCACCATCGCAGCCTCGGCCTGGGGCGTGGCCTGCAGGAACGCGCCCGCGGGCAGCGCCACCGTCGCCGGGCCCAACCGCACCGTCGGCTGGCGGGCCAGGTAGGCGACCTCGCCGTCGAGCGTGACTCGCGCCAGGTCGGCCTCGGCGGCGACCTCGGCCACGCGCATGCGGGCGTCGGCCGAGAGCCCGCCGCTCTTGCGCTCGACCCCGCTGATATCGACGTCGATGCCGGTGTCGGTCAGGGTGACGTGAAGGGTCGGGGCCGACTTCGGGTGCTCGAACAGCGGCGCGGCCAGGCGGCGCAGCGCCGGGAGCGCAGCCTCCAGCGCCGGGTCGGCGATCGGACAGGCGCTGATGTCGACCACGTCCCAGGACTTGCGGGTCTTGAAGCCCAGGCGCGCGGCGTCCTTCTTCCCCTGGCGGGCGTGAAGGGCCAGGCGGCGGCGGGTGTGCGGCTGGGCGGCGAAGGCGGGCAGGACCTGCGTCTCGATCCGCTCACGCGCCAGGGTGCCGATCAGCCGCTCGACCTTCCAGGCCAAGTAGGCTTCGTGCTCCCAATGCTGCAGGGCGCATCCCCCGCAGACGCCGAAATGCGGACACGGCGGGGCGACCCGCTGCAGGCTGGCCTCAAGAACGGCTTCGACCTCGCGCCGCTGGGGACCGGCGGCCAGCCGCACGCGCTCGCCCGGCAGGGTGAACGGCGCATAGAGCGGGCCGGCCGCGATGCCGTCGCCTTCACCGCCGACAGCCTCGATGAGAACCTCTACCGGCGGGCCGGAGGGGGTTTCGGTGGGTCGGGCCCGATGAGGCCGGGGACGTCGCATGCTCAAAACTCGCTGATGGCGCTGACCCGCAATCCCAGGCGGGACAAGGCGTCAACGAAGATGAACGAACATGAACGGGCCGCTCAAGCACCGTTCAGACTCGTTCAGCCAAGTTCCATAGCGCAGGCGGGGCCTCGGCGCCGCCTCCGAGTTCGAATGAAGGATAAGCCGATGAACCGCGCTCTTGCTCTCGCCGCCGCCGGGATGATCGCCGTGACCGCGCCCGCCGTGACGTTCCCGAGCATCGCATCGGCCCAGTCCTACGACCCGTGCCGTGAGCAGCAACGCCAAAGCGCCAACAAGGGCACCATCGTCGGCGGCCTGGTCGGCGCGCTGGCCGGCGGCGGCGTGGCCGCCAAGGGCGCCAAGACCGAAGGCGCGCTGCTCGGCGGGGCCGTCGGCGCGGTGGCCGGCCACGAAATCGGCAAGCGCAACAGCAAATGCAGCAACTACCGCCCTGCCCCCGCGCCGCGTCCGGCCGCCTATCGCTCGAGCAGCAACTACCAGCGCAGCAGCTACAGCCAGCCCAGCAACTGCCGCTGGGTCCAGGACAACTACGGCGGCCGCAACCACAGCTACGAGGTCTGCCGGGGCCGTGACGGCGTCTGGCGTCCGAGCGGCCGCAGCTAACTCAACAACAAGCTCGCATCAGTCCCAAAGGGTATCGTGCAATGAACTTCCGTTCGACCTTCGCCAAGAGCATGCTCGCGGGCGTGGCCGGCTTCATGGCGCTCGGCGCGGCCGCCGCCGTTCCGACCTTCGCCGCGGCGCAGTCGGCGCCGTACTACGGCAATAGCTACGGCAACACCTACTACGACCCCTGCCGTCGCGACTCGACCAACCGCGGCACGGTCGGCGCCCTGGTCGGCGGCGCGCTGGGCGCAGCCATCGGCTCCAACGCCGCGGCCCGCAACGCCCGCACCGAGGGCGCCCTGCTGGGCGGCGCGCTGGGCGCGCTGGGCGGCGCGGCGGTCGGCAAGAACTCGGCGGCCTGCGGCGGCACGGCCTATCGCGCTCCGCAGACCAGCTACAACGGCTACTACGGCCAGCCCGCCGACAACGGCTACTACGCCCGTTCGTATGACGACCGCCGCTATTACGACCGCGGCGAGCCCTATCGCGTGGTCGAGCGTCCGGCCGCCACCGACGGCTGCACCCTGGCCGAGAGCCCGATCTACCTGCCCGACGGCCGCACCCAGAAGCGCTTCGTCCGCGTCTGCCCCGACGCGAACGGGAACTTCCAGGTCGTCGACTAAGCCTCCCAAGGGGGAGCCCGTCGGCGTACTCGACGGACTGAAGCCGCCCGCGCCGCCCCGCGCGGGCGGCTTCTCACTTTTGTCCGCCCGCCCAGGTGTGCGGATTGATCGACTAAATGGCGCACCAGCCCACCCAGGATCGGCGAAATCCTGACCTGAGATAGGCCGGCGCCATGTCTCCCGGCAGGCCTGACGAACGCTTTTTCCTTTACATTTCAAGAGCTCGGGTAGCATCTGTCGCTGCCGATCCGGCGCGTTCGTCGCCCGGGTCCGCATTCAGTTCCTTTTGCAGACGCAGAACCGCGCCAAGCAGTCGGCGAGCGTGTCCGTCGCCGTCCGCGACGCGCCGCAAGGAAGCGGAAGATGATCATATTCTCCACACGCGCCCGGGTCGCAGGAGCGGTTCCGGAGGCCGTCGCATGGGCGGCGGAGATCGCGCAGGTCGTGACCAAGGCCACCGGCGTCGCCATCGAGGTGGCGACCCGGGTGGGCGGTCACAACGACATCATCTGGGTGTCGCGGCTCGACAACATGGCTGCGCTGGAGGCGCTCATGGAAAAGGTCCAGGGCGACCCGAACTATCATGCGGCGATCAAGACGGCGCAGGAGAAGCAGCTGTTCGACAGCCTCAGCATCGAGCAGGCCTTCTGGCGCACGGTCTGAAGGACATCAGGGGCGGCACGCCCACAGCAGGTATTCGTAATTGCCGTCGCCGCCGGCGATCGGGCTGTCGGCGGTGGCGCGGACGATCCAGCCCGAGCGCTGCAGGAACGTCGCCACCTCATCCAGCGCCCGGACCCGTGCGGCTTCGTCCTTGACCAGCCCGCCCTTGCCGACGAATTCCGGCCCGACCTCGAACTGCGGCTTGACCAGGGCCACTAGGTCCGCGCCACCGGCGGCGAGGGCCAAGGCCGCGGGCAGCGCCTTGGCCAGTCCGATGAAGCTGACATCGGTGACGATGAGATCCGGGGCGACCGGGATCAGATGCGGATCGAGGCTGCGGGCGTCGACGCCCTCGAGCCCCACGACACGCGGATCGCCCGCCAGCTTGGGATGCAACTGGCCACGGCCGACGTCGATGGCGAAGACCCGGGCCGCGCCGCGCTGCAGGCAGACCTCAGTGAAGCCGCCGGTCGAGGCCCCGACGTCGAGCACCGTGCGGTCCTGGACCTGCACCGGCCAGAGATCGAGGGCGTGGACCAGCTTCAGCGCCCCTCGCCCGACATAGGGATGGGCGGGGAGCGCGGCGATGTCGCCGTCCTCGTCGATCAGTTCGGACGGCTTGGACAGCACACGGCCGGCGACGCTGACGCCGCCGGCCTCGATGGCCGCCCTGGCCTTGGCGCGGCTGTCGAACAGGCCGCGTTCGACCAGGACGACATCCGCGCGCTTCTTGCCCAAGCCTTCTCCAGGCGGGTTAGGCCTGCTCCTCGACGAACAGCTTCTTCAGCTCGTTCTTGAGAATCTTGCCGTTCGGGTTGCGAGGCAAGGTCTCGTGCCAGAAGCGGACCTTCACCGGCACCTTGAAAGCGGCCAGGTGCTCGGCGACGTGGGCGCGGAGCTCCTCTTCGGTCGCCGAGGCGCCCGGCTTCAGGGTGACGACCGCGGCCGGCTCCTCGCCCAGCGTCCGGTGCGGGATGCCGACGATGGCCGCGTCCATCACCGCCGGGTGGTCGTAGAGAACGTTCTCGACCTCGATGCAGTAGATGTTCTCGCCGCCGCGGATCAGCATGTCCTTGGCCCGGTCGATGATGAAGCAGAAGCCTTCCTCGTCGAGGCGGGCCAGGTCGCCGGTGCGGACCCAACCGTCGACGAAGGTCTGGGCGGTCGCTTCAGGCTTGTTCCAGTAGTTCTTCACGACCTGCGGGCCGCGGGCCCAGAGCTCGCCCACCTGGTTCGGCGCGAGCACGGTGACGCCGTCGGCCGGGTCACGGATCTCGAGGTCGCTGACCGGGACCGCCGGACCGCAGCTGTCGGGACGGTTGGCGTAGTCCTCGGCGCCGTGGGTGGTGACGGTGGCGCAGGTCTCGGTCATGCCCCAGCCGTTGCCGGGCGCCGACTTCGGGAAGGTTTCCTTGATCTTGCGGACCAGTTCCGGGGCCGAGGGCGCCCCGCCGTAGGAGACCGACTCCAGCGACGACAGATCATAGTTGGCGCGGGCCGGATGTTCGATCAGCTGCCAGGCGATGGTCGGGACGCCGCCGGCCGACTGGATCTTTTCACGCTGGATCAGCTCGAAGGCCCGGATCACGTCCCACTTGTGCATCATCACCAGCTTGGCGCCGCCCGCCAGCGACGGGTTCAGCACGGCCATGCAGCCGGTGACGTGGAAGAACGGGATCGAGATCAGCGACGAGCGCTGCGGCGCGTTGGGATCCGGCTCCGGCGGCTTCTCGCCGCGGCGCAGGAAAGCGCGCGCGCCGGCAACCGCGCCGGCCATGATGTTGGAGTTGACCGCCCGCTGGGTGGCCAGGGCGCCCTTCGGCTTACCCGTCGTGCCCGAGGTGTAGAAGATGGTGGCGTCGTCGTCGGGATGGATATCGACCGGCGGCAACGGCTGGTCAGGCAGGTTCGCCCATTCGTTGGCGCCGCCCAGCACGCTTTCCAGCGTGGTGACCTGGGGATGGGCGATCTCCTCGCGCGAGCGGCTGACATAGACGCGCACGAGGTCGGGGCAGTTGGGCAGATGCTCGGTGAGGCGCTCGTAGCGCTCGGCGTCCATCAGCACGACTTTGCTGCCGGAATCGGTCAGTCCGTACTCCAGCTCCGGCCCGGTCCACCAGGCGTTCAGCGGGGTGACGATCGCGCCCAGCGACGCCGCAGCGTAGAACGACACCACCCATTCCGGCAGGTTGCGCATGATGACCGCGACGCGGTCGCCCTTCTGCACGCCGTCCGCCTGCAGTTGGCGGGCCAGGGCCGAGACGGCGCGGTAGAAGGCTTCGTAGGTGACGCGTTCGTCTTCGTAGACGAGGAAGGCCTTTTCACCGTGAGTGCGGCCCAGCTCGACGATCGAGCGCAGCGACGGCGGGAGGTTCTTCCAGGTCCGGGTGGGAACGCCGCGAATATCGACCGTCTCCATCTCAGCCGGCGACCCAGGCGCGGTGATCAGCGCATGGGCCTGGGCGATGGACATGGCGGGCCAACCAGCGGGCAGCGCAGCCTCTGACATGGGCGTTCTCCTAATGCTCGCACGGGCCTTAACGCGCCCGCGTCGTCGTAGGTGAACAAGCATAACCTAGCGCCCGGTGCAAACGTGTGTTTGACGCGGCGGCAGGTAATCGCCCCAAAGCTGGACGAACGCCGCCCCGGCCGACCATTCAACGGCGGGGCGGCGTAACCCGGGTGGGCTAAACCACAGCCTCAAGCAGGCTAAGCGCGTGCTCGAGCTTGGTCTTGGCGGCCTCGGACTCGGCCAGGCGCTCGCGATTCTCCTCGACCACCTCTTCCTTGGCGTTGGCGACGAAGGCCGGATTGCCGAGCTTCTTCATCACGTGGGCGATGTCGGAGACGTGGCCGGCGATCTCCTTGGCCAGGCGGGCGCGCTCGGCGGTCAGGTCGATGAACTCGGCCACCGGCAGGGCCAGGGTCGCGCCGTTGACGACGAACGGGATGGCCCCCTGCGGGGCCTGCTCGACGAAGCTGACCTCGGCCACGCGCAGGGTCTGGGCGATGACCGCGGCGTTGGCCGCGAACACCTCACGCTGGGCGTCAGTGGCGTCCACGACCAGCAGCGGCGGGCGGGCCGAGTGCGGGACGTTGAGCTCGGCCTTCACCGAGCGGCCCTCGCTGACCGCGGCGACGATCAGGCCGATCTCGGCGTCGGCGTCCGGATCGATCAGGGTGTCGGCCAGCTGCGGCCAACGGGCGGTGATCAGCATCCCCTCGCCGCGCGCGGCGCCGAGGTCGGCGGTCTGGGCCCACAGCTCCTCGGTGAGGAACGGCATGACCGGGTGCAGCAACTTGAGGATGACGTCGAGCGCCCAGGCGGCGGTGGCCTGGGTCTCGGCCTTCAAGGCCTCGTCGGTCCCGTTGAGCAGCGGCTTGGCCAGTTCGACGTACCAGTCGCAGAAGGTGTTCCAGATGAACCGATAGAGACCGTTGGCCGCGCCGTCGAAGCTGCAGCCTTCCAGCGACCTGGTCACCGCATGTGCGGTGCGCACCGTCTCGCCGACGATCCAGCGGTTCAGCACGCCCTTGACGTCAGCGGGATCGAAGCCCTCGGCGCGAGCGCAGCCGTTCACCTGGGCGAAGCGGGCGGCGTTCCAGAGCTTGGTGCCGAAGTTGCGGTAGCCCTCGATGCGCTGGCGCGACAGCTTGATATCGCGGGCCTGGCCCGACATCGCAGTCAGGGTGAAGCGCAGGGCGTCGGCGCCGTAGTCGTCGACCAGCTCCAGCGGGTCCATGACGTTGCCCTTGGACTTGGACATCTTCTTACCCTCGGCGTCGCGGACCAGGGCGTTGATGAAGACGCGGTCGAAGGGCACTTCGCCCATGAAGTGGATGCCCATCATCATCATCCGGGCGACCCAGAAGAAGATGATGTCGAAGCCGGTGATCAGGGTGCTGGTCGGGTAGAACCGCTCCAGGTCGCTGGTCTTTTCCGGCCACCCCATGGTCGAGAACGGCCACAGGCCCGAGGAGAACCAGGTGTCGAGGACGTCCTCGTCCTGACGTAGCGGCTCATCGTGGCCGTAGTGCTCGCGGGCGAGGGCCTTGGCCCCCTCCTCGCTCTCGGCGACGAAGATCTTGCCGTCCGGGCCGTACCAGGCCGGGATTCGATGCCCCCACCAGAGTTGGCGCGAGATGCACCAGGGCTCGATGTTCCGCATCCACTCGAAATAGGTCTTTTCCCAATGGCGGGGCTCGAAGACCGTACGGCCTTCCTCCACCGCCTTGATCGCCGGCTGGGCCAGGACCTTGGCGTCGACATACCACTGGTCGGTCAGATAGGGCTCGATGACCACGCCCGAGCGGTCGCCGTGCGGCACGGCGTGACGGGTCTTTTCGATCTCGCGCAGCAGGCCCAGTTCCTCGAAGGCGGCGACCACCTTCTTGCGGGCCTCGAAACGGTCCAGGCCGCGATACTCGGCCGGCGCGTTCTCGTTGATCTTCGCATCATCGGTGAAGATGTTGATCATCGGCAGGTTGTTGCGCTTGCCGACCTGATAGTCGTTGAAGTCGTGGGCCGGGGTGATCTTCACCGCGCCAGAGCCCTTTTCGGGGTCGGCGTATTCGTCGGCGATGATCGGGACCGGACGGTTCACGATCGGCAGGCGGACGGCGCGGCCGATCAGGCCCTTATAGCGCTCGTCGCTCGGATGCACGGCGACGGCGGTGTCGCCGAGCATGGTCTCCGGGCGGGTGGTCGCCACGACGATCTCGCCGGAGCCGTCCTCGAGCGGATAGGCGAAGTGATAGAAGGCGCCGTCGACTTCCTTCTGCTCGACTTCGATGTCCGAGATCGCGGTCTGGAAGTGCGGATCCCAGTTCACCAGTCGCTTGTCGCGATAGATCAGGCCCTGCTTGTGCAGGGTCACGAACACCTTGCGGACCGCCTCGGACAGCCCCTCGTCGAGGGTGAAGCGTTCCCGGCTCCAGTCACAGGACGCGCCCAGGCGGCGCAGCTGGTTGGTGATGGTTCCGCCGCTCTGCGCCTTCCATTCCCAGACCTTGGCGATGAACTCGTCGCGACCCATGTCGCGCCGGCCGATGTTGCCCGCCGCGGCGAGCTGGCGCTCGACCACCATCTGGGTGGCGATGCCGGCGTGATCGGTGCCGGGCAGCCAGAGAGCGGCCTTGCCGCGCATCCGCTCAAAGCGGGTCAGCACGTCCTGCAGCGTGTTGTTCAGCGCATGGCCGATATGCAGCGAGCCGGTGACGTTCGGCGGCGGGATGACGATCGAGAACGGCTCGGCGTCCGGGTCGGCGCTGGGCGCGAAGGCGCCTGAGCTCTCCCACATGGCGTAGAGGCGCTGTTCGGCGGTCTTGGAGTCGAAATTCTTTTCAAGCATTTGGGGCGCTGCATACATTTTCGATCACCGGCGTGGAAGCGCGATGACGGTGGAATCGGCTCATCCCCGCGCAGGCGGGGTCCAAGCGGACTCGCGAAAACGAAAGTGCAGACCCGGCTTGGGGCCCGGCGAACCGGGCTGAGCGGTGCTTGTGGTCGCTTAGCGTACGCCGCCGCGGGCGATCCGCTCGACTTCCCGGTCGACCGTCTGCTGGACGATATCCGGCAGGTTCTCGTCGAGCCACTGCTTGAGCAGCGGGCGGAGCAGTTCGCGGACCACGTCCTCCAGAGTGCGGCCGTCGGCCGGCATCTGGATCGAACGCGACAGTTGACCGAAGGCCGAGGCCGCAGCGCTGGCGGCGACCGCGCCGACCAGCCCATCGCCGATGTCCATAGCCGGCGCGGGCGGCGCAGGCGGCGCCTCATAGGCCGGAGCCTCGGGCTCCTCGCTCACCGCCGGGGTGTAGACATCGAGATCGCCGAGCGACTCGACCTTGTCGGTCAGTTCCAGCGCGCCGTCGTCTTCTTCGGCGACCGGTTCCGGCTCCGGCTCAAACACCGGGGCGGCGGCCTGCACGGGTTCGGCTTCGGGCTCCGGCTCGGGAGCCGCGGCGTCCGCCGGCGCGTCATCTTCGGAGATGATCCGCCGGATGGAGGCCAGGATCTCCTCCATCGTCGGTTCTTGCGAGGTCTGTTCAGACATTTCAGGGCCGCCGGTGGTGCGAGAGAGAATCCGTCGCGCCTAGCTAGGCGCGACGGTGTGATCCTGCAATTTCCGCCAAAAGGCGCAAGCGCCTAATCGCCTGTCAGGCGAAACCGTGCACGAAAACTTTAACCCTATTTCGGCGCAGCGGGCGGTTGAGCAGCGACCGGCTTCTCGACGGTCTTGGGCGTGAACGCGCCGTCGACGACTGCGATCGGTTCTTCCCAGGGCACCCAGCCCCAGGTGATCCGGTTCTTGCGGAAGTTCGTCGTCGGATCGTAGCGCGTCAGGCCCGGCTCGAGCATCGGGGCTTCCAGCCGCCCCATCTGGGCCAGGACCAGCGAGCTGGCGACGAACTCATCGCGGCGCGCGCTGACCTGCGACAGCTCGGCGTTGCGCAGTTCCTGCTCGGCGTTCAGCACGTCGAGCGTGGTGCGCAGGCCGACCTGCTGCTCCTGCTTGGTGCCTTCGGCGGCGATTCGGGCGGCCTTCACCTGCTGGTCGGTGGAGCTGATGTTCGCCTTGCTGGCCAGGTGCTGGTTCCACGCCTGGGTGAGGCTCTGCATGACCGCACGGCGCGCCACCTCGACGTTGATCCGGTCGGCGTTGTTGCGCTCCATCGCCGCGCGCACGCGCGAGGAGACCAGGCCGCCGGTGAACAGCGGCATGGTCAGGGTCGCCCCGGCGCGCACGGCGCGCGACGAATCCTCGCCTGACCAGGGATCGGCCATCCCGCTGTAGCCGACGGAGCCGGTGACGCCGAGGTTAGGCATACGTTCGGCGCGGGCGGCCGACAGGCGCGCGCGGCTGCCCTGCTCGGCGTACTGGGCCTGGCGAATCTGCGGATTGTTGACCTCGGCGGCCTCGTAGGCCTGGGCCACATCGGCGGGCAGCAACGACGAGATCTGCGGCTCTGCGGCCAGGTCGCCCGGATTCTGGCCGACCACGGCGGCATAGACCGCCCGGCTCGAGGCCAGTTGCGCCTGGGCCTGGGACAGCTGAGCCTCGGCGGCGGCGAGACGCGCCTCGGACTGGGCCACGTCGGTGCGGGTGATCTCGCCGACCTCGAAGCGGGCCTTGGATTCGTCCAGCTGGCGCTGGAGGACGCGGACGTTCTCCTCGCGGATGCGCAGGCCTTCCTGGTCGCGCCGGGTGTCGGCATAGGCCTGAACGACCGACTGTATCACCGTGGCTTCGGTGCGGCGCAGCTGCTCGCGCCCGGCCAGGATGTCGGCCTCGGCGGCGTTGACCGCGGCGGCGACGCGGCCGCCGGTATAGATGGGCTGGCTCAGCTGCAGGGTGGCGCTGGCGCTATTGTCGTCGCGGCGACCGGCGATGAGCGTGTCGCGGATACCGTCGCCGTTGGTGTCGGCGAAGTCGCCCTTGCCCGGGGTGCGGAGATCGGCATAGGCGATCGAGCCGGTGATCGAGGCCTGCGGGCGGTAGCCGGTCCGCGCCTGGACCCAATTCTCGTCCAGGGCGCGCTGCGTGGCGCGCTGGGCCTGGAGGGTCGGGTTCGATTCGTACGCGAGCGCGATGGCCTCGGCCAGGGTTTCGGCGGACGCCGGCGCGGCGATCGCGAGCGCAAGTCCTGCGCTGTAGACCGCGGCCAACAAACCTCCGCGACGACTATTGAACATGGTTATCCCCGAAACGGCGTAGTGAGACCGGGTCCTATATGACCGCCTAATCAGCGCCGGACTAGAGGGCGCGACCTTAAGCTTTTTTCACCCCAAGGTTTCGGCCATGTTTCACGTGCGCCATCTGCACGCGAGGATAGCCTCGACCTAGAACGCAAACCCCGCCTTTGGTTCGAAGCCCGGCAGAACAGGCGCCATGGCGTCAAACAGCGTACGACGGCCCACGCCGTCGTCGGCGCGGACATAATAAACAGCTTGGCCGGTAGGTCCGTTCCGTTCGATGACCAACAGGCGTCCGCCCGGGGCCAGGGCGTCGAGCCAGGTCTGGGGCGCGTGGGTGACCGCCCCCTCGACCACGATGAGGTCGTAGTCGGCGCCGGGAAGCGCCTTGAGCTCCTCGGCGTCGAAGCGGGTGACGTCGAGGCCGATCGCCTCCAGCACCGCGGCCGCATAGGGCGCGGCGATCGCCAGCGCCCGCTCGCCTTCGACGGGCTTGGCCGCCTGCAGCAGCTTGGAGACTTCGCGCGGGCGCAGCAGGAAGCGGCCCGGCGCATACTCGACATCGACATCGGCATAGGCCTGGAAGGCCTTGTCCGCCGGGATCAGCGCCTCACGCGGGATCGCGCGCATGGCGTCGTGCAAGCGCACGTCGGTCACGTCGTTGGTGCGAACTTGGCTCTCGACCATGTTGAGCCGGGCGGCGACGAAATCGGCGGCCATGATTCCTCGACGGGACAGACGTAGAATAAGA
This sequence comes from Phenylobacterium sp. 58.2.17, assembly GCF_026411515.1. Lineage (NCBI taxonomy): Bacteria > Pseudomonadati > Pseudomonadota > Alphaproteobacteria > Caulobacterales > Caulobacteraceae > Phenylobacterium > Phenylobacterium sp. 58.2.17. Next base: position 21,788 of record NZ_JAPMTQ010000052.1, read on the forward strand.
AACTTGGGCGCGCTTATAGGTCCGCCCCTCCCGTTAAGGCAATCGGCCCATGAGACCTGTGAGAGAGGATTGCAGGGAGCGGCCTGTTCTGTTAGCCAAGCGCCCTCCCCGGCCCCGGCCGGCGGCGGCCTGATGGCGGAGTGGTGACGCAGCGGACTGCAAATCCGTGAACCCGAGTTCGATTCTCGGTCAGGCCTCCAAATTTTTCAAAAGGTAAGCGGAGCGCCGTGCGCTCCAGTTTGCAAAGGCCGAGCGGCGGTTTGCAAAGACGTGCTCATTCGGCTCGATGCGCGGGACGAATCGCCGTCGCCATCGCGACCGCCCCCCGAACCGCGTACGTCCGTCACGGCGACATCCTAGAGAGTGTGGCCGCGCCTCGGTTCTTTGGCCGCCCGATCGGTGACGAACCGCGCAACGCGCTCACATGCGACTAACCAACCGATCAATACAACCCAGCATAAATATGCGCCAAGCAATGCGTCCCTGAGGCGATCAACTCACCAAGGAGAGTTGCTCATGACGAACGTGATCGGCCCGGCGTCGCCCCCTCGGTTGGCTGACGTTTCGATCGAGAACCGGGCCGCCGACGTCGCCGCGCAGGCCACCTCGCAGACGCCCGCTACCGGGTTGGCTGGGGGGAGCACGCCTACGCTCAACTGGCTTCCGGCGCGCTCGATGGCGCTCTCTACGCAGGCGCGACTTTTGAGCGTGTCCTCGCCGAAGGTTCCGCCGCCGCTCGACCGACCGATGCATCTGGCCTCGGAGCGGAGAGCGTCGAGTGGTCCATTGAAGAATACCTGCTGCTTCGAGCTGAGCGACTAGGTCGTGGACTCATAAGCTCTGAGCCACAGTCGGGTTGAGGCGAGCAGGACG
>NZ_JAPMTQ010000053.1:0-21685 GCF_026411515.1 Phenylobacterium sp. 58.2.17
CCCCGACTCCACCCCAGATAGGTGCTGCAGAAAACTCGCTATGCCGGCCGCGCCCTGCATGTAACCGGTCTGCGCCTGGATGAAGTCCGGACGCTCGCGGTGCTCGGCCTGTCGCCAGAACCGCCGATCGCCCTCAGTCTCGCTGGTTTCAAGGATGACCGCTGCACAGCGCCGGGCCAGGTCCAGATAGCTCGCCTCGCCGGTCCGGCGCGCCAGCAGCAGCGCGAACTCGCCGACCCCAGCGTCGCCGCAGCACTGGCCATGATTGTTCCAGAACCCGGCCGAGCGCGCCTCCGGCGCCCCGGCGCCTTCGATGCCGGCGACCAGCTGCTCGAGCGCCTGCGCCCACTGCACGTCGCCGGTGATCGCGTGAAGTTCCAGCAGCAGCCGGCCGGTCCCGGCGGGCCCGTGACAGGCGCCGAGATAGAAGATCGGCTTGCGAGTGTCCTCGTTGTGGCAGACCAGCCGGCCGCTTCCGACCGGGTGGCTGCGGCTCATCGTGTAGCGCGCGGCGGCAATCGCGGCGTCGAGATAGCGCGGCTCGCCGGTCGCCCGGTGCAGCTGCAGCAGCGCGTAGCCGACGCCGGCCCCGCCATGGGCGAAATTAGGCGCGGTGAACTGGAACGGCATGTCGGCCATCATCCGCCAACGCAGGCCGTCCGGGGTCGGCTCGGCCACTTCCAGCAACCGCTCGGCCGCGGCGACGGCCAGCGGCAGCGCTTGGTCGTCCAGTCCCTCGCGATCGGCATAGAGCAGGGTCAGGATCACGCCGGCCGAGCCGACGGACTGGTCGTAGACCTCGCGCAGGTCCGAGAATCCGGTGATGTCGGCGAAGGGCGCCGGCTCGATCCAGCCGACCCCGGCTCCCAGCGGGCGGGCGAGTTCGCGGATCTTGCGCAGGCAGAACGCGGCGCCGTCGCGATAACGCGACTCGCCGGTGATGCGCGCCAGCTCGCCAAGCACGAAGACGTAGCCGCCCCAGCCGGTGGAGGAATTGATTGAGAGATCCTCGAAGGTGGGCAATTGCGCCAGGATCTCGTCGCCGGCGGCCAGCGCCTTTTCCATCAGCTCGGCTTCGCCGGACTGGGCGTGCAATTCGAGCAGCAGCAGGATCACCCCGCCGGCGCCGTGGTAGAGACTGTAGGCGGGGCGGGCCTTGGGGTGATCGTTCGTCCGCCAGACCGCGCCGGTCCGCTGCGACTCGATGAAATTCAGCGCCTCACGCGCCGCCTGTCCGTACCCGGTCATTTCCGCCCATCCTTGTTTTGCGCAAGGCTAGCGGCGCGGCGGCCTAGAGGCCAGCGCGGAACACCCAGTGCGGCCAGACCTGTTCGGAGTGCAGCTTGCGCTTCATGACCAGCTCCTCGACAGCCTCTGTGGCGCCGATGCAGGAGGGCGTGTCGGCGTCGTCGTAGACGACGTAGCCGCCGCGGGCCATCCGTGGCCAGACCGCCTCCTGCGCGTACTTCACCCCTGAATAGATGTCGCAGTCGATGTGGGCGAGACCGAAGGTCGGCCGCTCGCGCGCGAGCGCCGGAAAGGTGTCCTGGAACAGGCCCTTTACGACCACGAGGTTGGTCAGGCCCAGAGCGTCGCGACGCTCGACCAGGGCGTCGTAGGAGCTGTCGCCGAAGTCGCCGGCCCCGTGCAGGTCGCGGGCGGAGTCGGTCTCCGGCATCCCGGCATAGGTGTCGCAGGCATAGACCTTGGCGTCCGGCGCCACGTCCCAGAGGACGCGGGCCATGAACAGGGCGTTGCCGCCACGATAGGAGCCGAACTCGATGACGTCCTTGCCGCCGAGCCCGGCATAGAAGGAGGTCAGGATCAGAAAGAGGTTCATCCGCTTGGCCTCGACCATCACCGACCAGTGGGCCGAGGCCTCGACGCCGGCCTGGTAGAGCGGATGGTGGGCGACGAGGTCGGCGACCCCGGCGTGCATCAGTCCCCAGCCGCGCTGGTAGCCGTCGTGGGCCGAGCGGCCGCGGGCGACGGTCCGCGGCGTGCCGATCTCTGGTAGAGGGATGGGGTTCATGCGCCTATAGCTACGGAGCTTTCCGCAGCTCGGCAATCGTCGTTCGGTGACTAGGCTGTGGCGGGCTGATAGCTGCGCCAGGCGCTTTCGCAGCGCTTGGCCCGCGAGGCGCGGCGCAGGTCTTCCAGCCGGGTTTCGAGCTTGGCGGACGCAGCCGGCGCGGCGGGGCCGAGCGAGGCGGGGAAGAGGTAGGCCTGAGCGGTCTCGCCCTCGCGCGCCAGCGGTTGACGGCGGGCGCCGGAGACGACCGCGCGCTCGATGAGCGCCAGCTCGGCAGCGATCTCGCGACAGGACAGGTGGCTATAGTCAGTGTGCGGCGGGCCGGCGGCCGTTCGCTGAGTATCAGTCGTCGCGCAGGCCGACAGCAAAGCCGCTGCGGCGATCGGCAGGACCGCGCCTCTCATTCCTGGAGCCCTCCCAGAAGGGTCGTTGTTACGAAGACTGTGGCATGGCCGCCGTAAATGTCTGCAGGGAACCTGCGCGCGGCGGGCGACTTCACGGAATTGCGCACGCCAGCCGCCGCCGATACCGCCGCAAACCGCGCAGGATTGTCGTTTTCTTGAGCGCGGAACGGGCCTATATGTGACGTTGCTTGATTGCACCGCCCGGCCGAAAGGCCGGGCGCCGTCATTTTGGAAAGACCGTCATGACCGAGATTCTGATGCCGAAGGCGACCGCTGTCTGGCTGGTCGACAACACCTCGCTGACCTTCGATCAGATCGCCGACTTCTGCGGCCTGCACCCGCTTGAAGTAAAGGGCATCGCTGACGGCGAAGTGGCGCGCGACATCCGCGGCGCCGACCCGATCGCCAACGGCCAGCTGTCGCGCGAGGAGCTCGACAAGGCCCAGGCCAACGACAAGTACCGCATGAAGGCGCAGAAGAGCCGGCACGCCGAGCTGCTGAAGCCGGTGAAGAAGGCGCCGCGTTACACCCCGGTGTCGCGCCGCCAGGACCGTCCGGATGCGATCGCCTGGTTCATCCGCAACCACCCGGAAGTCGCCGACAGCCAGATCGCGCGGCTGCTGGGCACCACCAAGGCGACGATCGACCAGGTCCGCAACCGCAGCCACTGGAACTCGGCCAACATCAAGCCGGTCGACCCGGTGACGCTCGGCCTGGCGACCCAGATGGAGCTGGACGCCGTGGTCAGGAAGGCGGCCGACAAGAAGGCCAAGGATGACGCCCGGCGCGGCATCGTCGATGGCCCGACCTTGGAGCCGGCCTCCGAGACCGGCGCCTTCGGCGGCTCCGCCGACCAGGACGAGCAACCGTATGCGGCCGAGCCGCCGCACTTCGAGGACGAGGACGGCGAAGAAGACTAAGGGCTCAGGAGAGGGGCGGCGCGGACCGCCCCTTTTTCAGGTTGTCCAGCGGAAGCCTCGGACACGCGCAGGCGACCCCGCCGACCGCCTCCGGGGACCCGTGGAAACGACCGGTCAGGGTCGACTGGCGTCCGTCCCCCGCCCGCACGGACGAGAAAGAGACTAGGCTAGTGCGCTTGCGCGCCCAAAGCCTCGATCTCTTCCTTGAGCTTCAGCTTCTTGAGCTTCAGTTCTCTCAACTTGGTGGCGTCTGCGGCCGGCCTATTCGTTTCCTCCTCGATCATCCGATCCAGATTCTGGTGACGGAAGCCAAGTTCACGGATACGGGCTTCGACGGCCATGACGTGTCATCTCCTTGTCGAACTACTGTCACGACGAGTGAACACCCGCTGGTCTGGCCTGTCAGATCACATATGTTTGCAGTGGGCTGGGCCGGGCCCACGCCTTGAAACCGGGCTCGGAGATACAAGGGCATGAGCACTCCTGCGCGCCTGGTGGTCGGCGTCTCGGGCGCCAGCGGCGTCGCCTACGGCCTGCGGGCGCTTGACGCCTGCCGTGAGCTCGGCGTCGAGAGCCACCTGATCTTCTCCAAGGCCGCGGCCCTGACGCTGGCGCAGGAAACTGGGCTCAGCCTGGCCGAGGTCAATGCGCGGGCCGACGTGGCGCACAAGGTGGGCGATGTCGGCGCGTCGATCTCGTCGGGGTCGTTCCCGACCCTCGGCATGATCATCGCGCCCTGCTCGGTGCGCACGATGAGCGAGATCGCCACCGGCGTGACCTCCTCGCTGCTGACCCGCGCCGCCGACGTCACCCTGAAGGAGCGCCGCCCGCTGGTGCTGATGGTGCGCGAGACGCCGCTGCACCTGGGGCACCTGCGCACCATGGTGCGGTTGGCGGAAATGGGTGCGGTGATCGCCCCGCCGCTGCCGGCGTTCTACGCCAAGCCGGCCAGTTTGGAGGAGATGGTCGACCAGTCGGTGGGGCGGGCGCTTGACCTGTTCGGCCTCTCGTGGACGCCGGTGAAGCGCTGGGGCCTGGATCTCAAGCCGTTGAGCGGGGAGGCTTAAGGCCGTGTCGCTGTGGGGATGGACGCTCGAAGCCTATGCCCGTCCGGGGGTTCCGGAAGCCTGCCTGCAGCTGCAGGACGAGCATGGGCAGAACACCTCGTATCTGCTCTGGGCCGTGTGGGCCGAAGGCGCCGACGCCGCGACCCTGCAAGCCGCGGCTACGGCGGGGCGGGGCTGGGACGAGGCGGTGCTCAAGCCGATCCGCGCGGTCCGCCGCACGCTGAAGGCCAGGTTCGACGCGGTCGGCGACGGCGCGCGCGAGGGGCTGCGCGAGGACGTAAAGGCCGCTGAGCTGCGGGCCGAACGGGTGTTGATGGAAGCCTTCGAAGCGCTGAGCGAGCATCGTCGCGGCGGGCGGCCCGCCCTGGAGGCGTTGAAAGCGGCTTCGCGCGCCTGGGGGCCGCCTGCCCCGGACGAGGCCCTGGCCCGCCTGGCGCGCGCCCTGGGCTAGGTCGTTAACCGCCGGCGTGGCATAGGAAGCCCCGTGACGTGGGGCGGCTAGCGTATGAACGACGACGACAGGAACGATCCCGAGGCGCGGCTGACCGAGCGCCTGCACCTGCTGATCCAGGAGCACGCGGACCTGGGCGTGGCGGTCGAGGCGATCGCCCAGGCGCCGGTGCCCGACATGATGGTCATCGCCCGTCTGAAGCGGAGGAAGCTGGCCCTGAAGGACGAAATCGAGCGTCTGAAGGATCAGCAGACGCCCGACATCATCGCCTAGGCCGCTCCCGCCCGCCCATCGAGGGCGGGCGTTCCTCGCGGCGATCGACAAATGGTTGTCGATCGCATCCGGCCCGCGAGCGCGAGCCGGCGCTCGTCACCCCATCTTGAAGGCGCAGAACTTGTTGCCGTCCAGGTCGCGGAAGTAAGCGCCGTAGAAAGTCGGCAGCCGCTTGCCCGGCTCACCGTCGCACGTGCCGCCCGCGGCCAGGGCCGCGGCGTGCACCTGGTCGACCACTTCCGGCGAGGGACAGGCCAGCGCGACCATCATGCCATTGCCGATGGTGGCCTTTTCGCCGTCATAGGGCTTGCAGACCGCCAGCGCCCCGGCGCCCGGCGCGCCGTAGAACTGAATGCGGTCCATGCCGAACGACCGCGCGACGCCCAGCGGCGCCAGGACGGCGTCGAAGAACGCCTTGGATTTCTCGAAATCGTTGGCGCCGACAGTGGTGTAGCCGATCATGGTGTTTCCCCTTTGGTAGCTTGCGCTGGCCGCTTCATAGCAACCTGACGCGCGCGTCACGGAAGGGAAATCGGCGGCTCTCAGCGTGAAGTAAGGCCGCGGGCCTGGCGCTTGCGGATGAACATCGCCGTGTCGGCCTCGGCGACCAGCGCCTCGGCGTCCAGTTCGGGCGAGATTTCGCGCACCCCGAACGAGATGTGGAGCGGCGCGGTCCACTCGCCGAACCGGATCGGCGCGGCTTCGATCGCCTCGGCCAGCGAGCGGGCCTTGGCCTCGGCGGTCTCGCGGTCGGCCTGCACCAGGATGACCGCGAACTCGTCGCCGCCCATCCGCCCGACCACGTCGCTGTCGCGGACGTTGGCCGCCAGCCGCTCGGCCACCGCGCAGAGGCAGGCGTCGCCGGCGGCGTGGCCATAGCGGTCGTTCACCGCCTTGAAGCCGTCGAGGTCGAAATAGACCAGGCTGGCTGGCGAGCCGTAGCGCTGGGCGAAGGTGCGGATGCGGCCCAGTTCACGCACGAAGGCGCGGCGGTTGAGCAGCGGCGTCAGGGGATCGCGATCAGCCAGCCCCTCGACCTCGGCAAGCTTGAGCTTGAGGCGCGACACCTCGCCGCGCAGATCGTCGATCTCGGTCAGCAGGGTGGTCAACGCGCTCTGCACGGCCGGCGTCAGGTCGTCTTCGCCCAATCCCAGGAACGCGGTCTTGTCGATCGGCCCGGCCGCCGCGGCGCTTGCCTGCGCGCCGGCATGGACCAGCGCCCGCTTGCGGATCGCCGAGAAGGGTTCGGTGCGCGCGCCGGTGATCTTCATGCAGCCTCTCGCCTACCTGCAGAATCGGCAGGGAACCTCAAGCGTCGAGAATCCTGAACGTCCTTGGTTGCGGGCGCAAGGCCGGCGCCTATACTCCGCGCCTTTCCGAGACATGGGGCACGTCGGAATGAGCGTAGGCAAGGCGCAGGTCGCCATCATCATGGGCAGCCGGTCGGACTGGCCGACTATGAAGGCGGCCGCCGACAGTCTCGACGCGCTGGGCGTGGCCTACGAGGCCAAGGTGGTCTCGGCCCACCGCACGCCCGACCGGATGTACGAGTTCGCCAAGGGCGCCAAGGCGGCCGGCTTCAAGGTGATCATCGCCGGGGCCGGCGGCGCGGCGCACCTGCCGGGCATGACCGCCTCGCTGACCGAGCTGCCGGTGCTGGGCGTGCCGGTGGAGTCCAAGGCGCTGAAGGGCATGGATTCACTGCTGTCGATCGTGCAGATGCCCGGCGGCATCCCGGTCGCCACCTTGGCGATCGGCGAGCCCGGCGCCAAGAACGCCGGCCTTCTTGCCGCCCAGATCCTGGCGCTCTCGGATGAGGCCCTGGCCGCGCGTCTGGCCGAGTTCCGCGCCCGCAACACCGCCGGCGTCGCTGAAACCGTCGAAGACTGAGAACACGCATGACCGCCTCTCCTCTGCCCCCCGGCTCGACGATCGGGATTCTCGGTGGAGGGCAGCTTGGCCGCATGCTGGCGTTGGCCGCCGGCCGGCTGGGCTTCGACGTCGCCATCCTGGACCCAGAGCCGAACGGCCCGGCCAGCCGCGTCTCCGCCCACACGGTCGTCGGGGCCTATGACGATCCCGAGGCGCTGGCGCAGCTCGCCAAGTTGGCCGACGTCGTCACCTATGAGTTCGAGAACGTGCCGGCGCTGGCGGTCGAACGGCTGACGCAGCTGGGCGTCCTGGTGGCGCCCGGCGCGCGCGCGCTGGCCGTCGCCCAGGACCGGGTCGAGGAGAAGACCTTCCTGAACGGGGCCGGCGCCCCGACGGTCGCGTTCGTCGCCGCCGACGACGGCGAGGCCGCCCGCGAGGCGGTCGCCGCGCTCGGCGCGCCGGCGCTGATGAAGACCCGCCGCGAGGGTTATGACGGCAAGGGGCAGATGTGGGTCGAGCACGTCGCCGACGCGCCGGCGGCGTTCGAGAAGGTCGGCGGCAAGCCGGTGATCCTGGAGGCCCCCGCCGACTTCGTGCGCGAACTGTCGGTGATCGCCGCCCGCGGCCGCGATGGCGAGATCGCCGTCTATCCGATGGCCGAGAACCATCACGAGAAGGGCGTGCTGCGCCGCTCGTTCGCCCCCGCCGAGGTCAGCAAGGAGACCGCCGGCCAGGCCGAACGGATCGCCGCCCAGGTGCTGACCGCGCTCGACTATGTCGGGGTGATCGGGATCGAGCTGTTCGAGCTCAAGGACGGCAAGCTGCTGGTCAACGAGATCGCCCCGCGGGTCCACAACACCGGCCACTGGACGATGGACGGCTGCGAGGTCGACCAGTTCGAGCAGCACATCCGCGCCGTCGCCGGCTGGCCGCTTGGCCCGACCCACGCCCACGCCAAGGTCGAGATGCTGAACCTGTTGGGCAAGGAGGCGGACGCCTGGGCCAAGCTGGCCGGCGAGCCGGAGACCCGCGTCCACCTGTATGGCAAGCGCGACGCCAAGCCGGGCCGCAAGATGGGCCACGTGAACCGGTTGAAGCCGCTGTGACTGAATTTCCCTCCCCATGAAAGGGGAGGGGAAATTTCGATCTACGCCTCGGCGGGGATCGCCGACAGGGCTTCTTCCAGCTCCAGGAAGCTCGGCTGCGCGCCCGACGGGACGCTGCCGCGGCCGATCTCGACCGAGATCTGCGCGGCGTTGCCGTGCAGGTGGGCGACCAGCACCGATTGGATGATCTTGTAGAAGGAGCCTTCCTCCTCGGTGATCTCCTTCAGGCGCGCGGCGATTGGGCCGACCAGGCCGTAGGCAAGGAACACGCCGAGGAAGGTGCCGACGAGCGCGCCGCCGATCATGCCGCCCAGCACTTCCGGCGGCTCGGTGATCGAGCCCATGGTCTTGATGACCCCGAGCACGGCCGCGACGATGCCGAGGGCGGGCAGGGCGTCGGCCAGGTTCTGCAACGCGCCGGCCGGGGCGAGCGCCTCGTGGTGGTGCTTCTCCAGCTGCTTTTCCATGGCGTCCTCGACCTGGTGCGGGTCCTCGAGGTTCATGGTCATCATCCGCAGGGTGTCGCAGATGAAGTCGATGGCGAAGTGGTCCTTCATGATCTTCGGGAAGCGCGAGAAGATCGTGCTCTCCTTCGGATTCTCGATGTGGCTTTCTAAGGCGATCACGCCCTTGGACTTCATGGTCTTGGTCAGCAGGAACAGCAGCGACAGCAGGTCGCGATAGTCGGACGCCTTCCACTTCGGGCCGGCGAACACCTTGCCGAAGCCGCCGAGCGATCCCTTGATCACGGGAACCGAGTTCGAGATCAGGAAGGCCGCGACCCCCGCGCCCCCGATCGCCATCATTTCATGGGGCAGGGCGTGCATGATCACGCCCATGTTGCCGCCCGAGATGATGTAGCTGCCGAACACCAGCGCGAAGAGCAGCACGATGCCGATGATCTGAAACATTGGAAGTGGCGTTCCCCGCGGAATTCAGCGCCGAGCATGGCCGTTAATGCTTAATGTCCGGTGTGCGGCCCCTTGTGCGCTTTGAGGTTTGCGCATCCCGACGGCACGGCTTAACAGCCCTTCCATGCCCAAGTCCGCCGAAGAGCAGGAAGGCCTGCCCAAGAAGACGTTCGCCATCATCTTCGGCGTCTCGCTGGTGACCGCGATGGGGAACACCGGGATGATCTCGGTGCTTCCGGCGATCGGACGTTCGATCGGCATTCCCGATCCGATGGTCGCCGCGATCTTCTCGCTGTCGGCGTTGCTCTGGGCGTTTTCCTCGCCATGGTGGGCCCGAGCCTCCGATCGTCACGGCCGCAAGCCGTTGATGCTGATCGGGCTTTCGGGCTTCATGTTCTCGATGATCGCCTGCGCCCTGGTGGTGCTGGCCGGGCTGCACAAGCTGGCCGCGCCGATGGTGATCTTCGTCTGTTTCCTGTTTGCACGGGCGCTGTTCGGCCTGTTCGGCGCAGCCTCCAACCCAGCAACCCAGGCCTATGTGGCCGAGCATACGCCCCCCGAGAAGCGCACGCAGTCGATGTCGAGCCTGGCTGGCGCGTTCGGCCTGGGCACGGTCATCGGGCCGTTCGTCGCGCCGCTGTTCGTGCTGCCGCTGATCGGCCTGTCGGGACCCATGTTCGGGTTCGCCCTGTTGGCGGGCGTCATGCTCTTCGTGGTCTGGAAGTTTCTGCCGGAAAGCAAGCATATGCCGGTCGCGCCGGTTAAGGCGGAGATCGCCAAGGACGCCGCCGGCGGCGACGCGACCAAGGAAAAGCCGATGTGGCGCGACCCGCGGGTCACGCCGTTCCTGATCTACGGGTTCATCGTCGCGGTCTGCCAGACCGCCCAGGGCCAGACCCTCGGCTTCCTGATCATCGACAAACTCCAACTGTCGCCGCTGCAGGCGCAGGGCTTCATCGCCATCGCCATGATGTTCGGCGCCATGGCCGGATTGCTCGCCCAGTGGGGCATCATCCGGATGTTCGAGATGACCCCGCGCCAGCTGCTGCGCTGGGGCGTGGCCGTCGCCGCGCTTGGCAATGTCATCGTCGCCTTCCAGCCTACCTATGGGGCGGTGGTGGCCGGCTACGCGATCTCCAGCCTCGGCTTCGGCCTGGCGCGGCCGGGCTTCACCGCCGGCTCGTCCCTGGCGGTCGGCATGCATGAGCAGGCGCGGGTCGCTGGCGCCATCGCCGCGGTGAACGGGGTGAACGTCGTGCTCGCCCCATTTTTCGTCTGGCTCTACGAGCGGATCGCCCCGGCGCCTTTCATCCTCTGCGGCGGGCTGATGCTGCTGATGCTGGTCTACGCCTTCCGCAATCCGCAGCTACGCAACGCCCACCCGCAGCCGGCCACGCGCGCCGACGCGGCCATGGCGACCCTGGAAAAGAGCGACGAGGGCGGCGTCTAAGCCGTCCTCAGTTCGGCAGCGCCCCGGCTTCGACGTTCAGCCGCCGCACCATCTCCATCGAGAGATAGCCGTCGGCGATCAGGCCGCGCGACTTTTGCCAGGCGCGCAGGGCGGTGCGGGTGTTCACGCCCACCACTCCGTCCGGCGAGCCGGGGTTGAAGCCCAGCTTGGCCAGGGCCGTCTGCGCCCCGATGCGGTCGCTGATCGCCAGCGGCGTCTCCACGGGCCAGGGCTTCACCAGCGGCGCGCCGCCGGCGAAGGCGTCGGCCAGCAGGCCGATGCCCAGGGCGTAGGCCGTGGAGTTGTTGTACTTGCGGATCGCAAAGTGGTTCGGGAACAGCAGGAAGATCGGACCGTCCGCGCCGGCCGGCGCGACCAGCTGTCCCGGCGCCTGCTCGGCGGCCGTCCAGGGACGTCCGTCGGCCGGCTTGACGCCCAGGCCCTCCCAATAGGCCGGCGCCTCCTTGGGCCCTTCGGTCAGGCTGTAGTCGAAGCCGGCCGGCAGGGTCACTTCCCGCGCCCAGGCCTGGCCGCGGACCCAGCCGCCCTTGGCCAGCAGGTTGGCGGCCGAGGCCAGGGCGTCGTTCGGCGAGCCCCAGATGTCGCGCTTGCCGTCGCCGTCGCCGTCGACGGCGGTCGAGATGTAGTTCGAGGGCAGGAACTGGGTCTGGCCCATGGCTCCCGCCCACGACCCCTTCAGCTGGGCGCGGCCGGCCTCGCCCGACTGGATGATCTTCAGGGTGGCGATCAGCTCGCCTTCGGCCCAGGCGCGGCGGCGGCCGTGATAGGCCAGGCTGGACATCGACCGGACGACGTCGAAGTCGCCCTGCACTGCGCCGAACGCGCTCTCCATGGCCCAGACGGCGATCAGGATGTCGCGCGGGACGCCGAAACGTTGTTCGACCTCGGGCCAGAACGGCAGGTCGTTGCGATAGCGCTGGCCGCGGGCGATGCGGTCGGCGCTGATGACGCCGTTCACATAGGCGCCGATGGGCTTGGAGAATTCCGGCTGGGCCGAGTCCAGGCTGATCACGCGCGGGTTGGGCGTCAGTCCGGCCATCTCGCGGTCGACCAGCGCCCCGGGCAGGCCGGCGGCGACCGCGCGGCCGCGGAAGGCGCTGCGCCAGGCGTCATAGTCGGCGTCGCCTGAGACGGCGGGCGCGACCGGAGCCGTTGCGGCAGGGGGCGGGGCGGGCGTCGGGACCGGCGGCGGCATGTGCGTCGGCGGCGGCGGGGCGGGACCGGCGCAGCCGGCGAGGAACAAGACGAGAAGCAGACGACGGTCCATAAGGAGCAGCCTAGCCGTGCCCCGGCCAGGCCTCAATCACAAGGCCGCGAGGGCGCTGCGACCATGTCGGCGCGGCTGCAGCGTTGACTCTTCGGGCCCCGGCCCGTATACGCGCCCGCTCTGTAGATAACCCGCCGGACCCGGTCCGGAGCCTTGAGATAGGTCCATGAAGGTCAGAAGCTCGCTTAAGTCGCTCAAGACTCGCCACCGCGACTGCAAGCTCGTGCGTCGCAAGGGCGTGGTCTACGTCATCAACAAAACCGACCCGCGCTTTAAAGCCAAGCAAGGCTGAGGCGACGAGGATGGCTCCCAGGGCCGTCCTCTGGGACATCGGTAATGTGATCGTGCGCTGGAATCCGCGCACGCTTTACCAAGAGTACTTCAAGGAACCGGCCGAATGCGACCGGTTCCTTTCTCATGTCTGCAACATGGCCTGGCATGTCGCCCACGACCTCGGGGTGACGTTCGAGGACAACCGCGCGCCGCTCCTGGCGCAGTTTCCCGAGTACGCCGACGCCATCCACGCCTGGGAGACCCGGTGGTGGGACATGTTCTCGGGCCCGATTCCCGAGACCGAGGCGGCCATCGAAGCCCTGCACGCCGCCGGGGTGCCGCAGTACGGCGTGACCAACATGTCGCACGAGACTTTCCCGGGAACGGTGGCGATGAGCCCGGCCTTCCAGCGGCTCGCCGACTATGTGGTCTCGGCCCATGTGAAGCTGATCAAGCCCGACCCGCGCTTCTACGCCCAGGCGTGCGAGCAGTTCGGGCTGGCCCCGGCCGACGTTCTCTTCTTCGACGACTCGGCGGCCAACATCGCCAGCGCCCGCGAGTTCGGCTTCGACGTTCATCACTTCACCGACCCGGCCGCGATACGTCCAGCCCTGGAAGCCCGCGGGCTGCTCTAGCCGCACGAGACGTCCGACGACGCCCTATTGCCAAATATACGAATGTTAGTTCACATTTGTATCAAGCGGGGCCAGCAGGGCCTCCATGGCGAACGGGGAAGGCGATGAGCAGGAAGATTGCGGCGGGCGCGATGGCGCTGGCCTTGATGGCGGCCGGCGGGGCCGGGGCGCAGGAGCGTGTCGGGGTGCGGGGAACCTGGGGCGAGCCGGCCAATGCGCCCGGCGCCTTCCACAACATGGAGGAGCTGTTCCCCTCGCGGCGGATCGCGCCGCCGGCCGCGGCCCTGCCGCTGAAGGAGCCGACCGCGCCGCTGGCCTTCACCTACACCTACAAGGGCAAGACCAAGACCCTGGAGGACTTCGCCGCCGACACCCGCACCAGCGGCCTGCTGATCCTGCGCGGCGACCAGATCCTGCACGAGCGCTATTACATGGGCGCCTCGCCCGACAGCCGCTTCATCTCGTTCTCGGTGGGCAAGTCGTTCGTCTCGACCCTGATCGGCATCGCGCTGGCCGAGGGCAAGATCCGCAGCCTCGACGACCGCATGATCGACTACCTGCCGGACCTCAAGGGCGGGGCCTACGAGAAGACCACGATCAAGGACGTTCTGGAGATGTCGTCCGGCACCGAGTTCGAGGAGGAGTACACCGACGCCAAGTCGGGGATCGCCGGCTTCCTCGGGCGCTTCGACGCCAACCAGGGAGGCCTCTACGACTATTCGCGCCAGTTCAAGTCGGTCCGCGCCCCAGGGGCGAAGTTCAACTACGCCAGCGCCGACACCGAGATCCTCGGCGCCCTGCTGGCCAAGGCCACCGGCGTGCGTCCGGCCGACTACATGACCGAGAAGCTCTGGAAGCCGATGGGCGCCGAAGCCGAGGCGCGCTGGATCCTCGACCAGCCGGGCGACGCCGGCCGCGAGGTCGCCGCCGGCGGCCTGATGATCCGCCTGCGCGACTACGCCCGCTTCGGCTATCTGGCCGCGCACGACGGCGTGGCCGGCGGCCGCCAGGTGCTGCCCAAGGGCTGGATCGCGCTCGCCACTCAACCGCAGAGTCCGCAGGTGCAGTACGGCAAGCTGGGCGACGGGCCGCTGGGCTACGGCTACCAGTGGTGGCTTATCCCGGGCGCCGACCGCGCCTTCACCGGCGAGGGCATCTATGGCCAGTTCCTGATGGTCAATCCGCAGCTCGACCTGGTGGTGGTCAAGACCAGCGCCTGGACCGCGGCCTGGGACGATCCGATGGCGCTGGAGACCTTCGCGATGTTCGAGGCGCTGGGCGCCAGCCTGCGGGCCCAGTCCCAGGCGCATTGAGCCGCAGCATGCTAGGAGAGGGGCGATGAGCGCGACTCTCACCCCTCGGAAGCTGCCCACCCAGGCGCGGGCCAAGGCCCGTATCCAGCGGGTGCTGGACGCCACCCAGGCGATCCTCAACCGCGACGGGCCGGCCGCCCTCACCACCCCGGCGATCGCCGCGGAGTCGGGGGTCTCGGTCGGCTCGATCTACCAGTACTTCCCGAACAAGGAGGCCATCGTCCTGGCGCTCTACGAGGCGCGGCTGGCCGAGATTCGCGGCGAGGCGGCCTCGGCCCAGGACGACGGCGAAACCGACTGGCGGGTTTTCTTCCGGCGCTGGATCGGCCAGATCAAGGCGCGCGAGGAGACCGTCGGCTACGGCCTGTCGATGAGCGCGGCCTTCGAGCACTTCCCGCTGCTGGCCGATGTCGAGCCGATGCACGCCCAGGCGTTGGCCGACGGCGTCGTGGCCCAGCTCAAGCGCTTCGGCTCCACCTGGCCGGACGAGGCGCTCTTCGACCTGGCGATCTACGCCTACTATCTGGACTCGGTGACCTGGCGGTACTGGACCGTCGCCCAGGCGCGGTTGCCGCAGGGCGTCGAGCGGCTGATCGAGACCGTCATCGCGCTGCTGGCGCCAGCGCTGGAAGGCGGCGCGCCGCCGCCGCCGCCCTATGCGCCGCGCCGCGCGTTCAGCCGTTCCTGACGAATTCGAGGAATTCCTGACGCGTCCGCGGATCGTCGCGGATCACCCCGGTCAGGCTGCTGGTGGTCAGCCGCGAGCCGGGGGTGTTGACCCCGCGCATGGTCATGCAGCTGTGCTCGGAGACGATCACCACCCCGACGCCCTTGGGCTGCAGGATGTCGTGGATCGCGCCGGCGATCTCGGAGGTCAGCTTCTCCTGGATCTGCAGCCGGCGGGCGAAGCCGTGCACCACGCGCGCCAGCTTGGAGATCCCGACCACCCGGTCGGACGGCAGATAGCCGACATGCGCCTTGCCCAGGAAAGGCAGCATGTGATGCTCGCAGAAGCTGACCACCCGGATGTCGCGCAACACCACCAGCTCGTCATAGCCGGCGACCTCCTCGAAGGTGCGCTCCAGATACTCCCGCGGATCGCTCTCGTAGCCGGAAAACAGCTCCTCGTAGGCGCGGACCACACGGCCGGGGGTGTCGAGCAGGCCCTCGCGGTCGGGGTCGTCGCCGGCCCACTCGATCAGGGTCCGGACCGCGGCCTCGGCGTCGCTGCGGCTTGGACGGGTGCGTGATTGGGCCATGGCGAAAACTCCGCGTCGATCCGTCTCAACGGCCAGTCAAGGCGAAGGTTCAGCAGGGCGGATGACAGGGGCCGGTCTCGCCGCTAGTTTCCGCCGCCTTTCCGCAACCCTCGAGCTGTGAGACGCTTAAGCCCATGTCCGACGACAATTCCCACGGCGACATCCTGAACCAGGCCGCCCAGGGCCAGCTCAAGAGCATCATCGAGCGCATCGAGCGCCTCGAGCAGGAGAAGACCGAAATCGCCGAGCAGATCAAAGAGGTCTTCGCCGAGGCCAAGGGCAACGGCTTCGACGTCAAGGTGCTGCGCAAGGTGGTCCGCATCCGTAAGCAGGACCGCGCCAAGCGGCTGGAGGAAGAAGCGATCCTCGACCTCTACCTTTCCGCCATCGGAGAGATTTGAAGCGGTCCCCGCCAGATCGGAAGGCGCAGGCCAAGCGGGCCGCGCTGAGCGCCCTGAAGCGCGTTCGCCGCCAGGCTGAGCGCGCCCAGGTCGAGCTTTCCGACTGGGAGGGGGAGTTCCTCGGCTCGGTCGAGGACCGCGTGAAGACCTATGGCCGCGCCTTCGGCGACCCTGAAAAGGGCGGCGCGGGCGAGGCGCTCTCGGTCATGCAGGCGGTGAAGCTCAAGGAGATCGCCGCCAAGGCGAAGGGCGAGAAGAAGCCCTTCCGGCGGCGACCCAAGCCGTATTCGGAAGATTGATCTGACAAAATCCGCTCAGCCCCGCGGAGGCGGGGATGCATGCGGAGCGTCCGCTGCTAAGGCGGCTTGGGGCACCGCCTTCGCGGGGACAAGCGGCGTATTCTAAGCCACCGCGCTGGCGTTTTCCTCGCCGCCGGCGCCTTTCACCGCGTCCTCCAGCCCCTGCTCGCGGACCTTGCGGTAGAGGGTAGAGCGGCCGATGCCCAGGCGGCGGGCGACCTCGCTCATGTGGCCGGCGTAGATCTCGATGGCCAGCGCGATCAGGTCGCGCTCGATCTCTTCCAGCGTGCGCAGGTGGCCGCGGTGGTCGAGGATGCGCACGGGCGCGTCGGCCGGCATCTCGGCGACCAGCTGCTCGGCGGTCGGCAGGCTGACCGGCCGCTGGCTGGCGACCGGCTCGACGGCTTCCGGCGGCGGCGCGGCGACGCCCGAGATGGCCGGGAAGTCGAACGGCTGCAGATAGGGCGCGTCGGCCAGCACGATGGCGCGATAGACCGCGTTCTCCAGCTGGCGCACGTTGCCGGGCCAGTCGTAGCCCGTCAGGAAGGCCAGGGTCTCGGCCGAGGCGCCGACCACGGTCTTGCCCTCCTCGACGTTGAAGCGGCGGATGAAGTGGTCGACCAGGGCCGGGATGTCCTCGCGCCGCTCGCGCAGGGCCGGGGCCTCGATCGGGAACACGTTGAGGCGATAGAACAGGTCCTCGCGGAACAGGCCTTCCTTCACCGCCTGGGCGGGGTCGCGGTTGGTCGCCGAGACGATCCGCACGTCGACCTTGATCGAACGCTTGGAGCCGATCGGGTCGATCTCGCTCTCCTGCAGGGCGCGCAGCAGCTTGACCTGCATGTCCAGCGGCAGCTCGCCGACCTCGTCGAGGAACAGGGTGCCGCCGTTGGCTTCCTGGAACTTGCCCAGGTGCTTGTCGGTCGCGCCGGTGAAGCTGCCCTTCTCATGGCCGAACAGGATGCTCTCGACCAGGTTGTCGGGCAGGGCGCCGCAGTTGACCGCGACGAACGGCTTGCCGGCGCGGTCGGACGAGCCGTGCACCGCACGGGCGATGACTTCCTTGCCGACGCCGCTTTCGCCGGTGATCAGGATCGGGATCGAGGACTTGGCCGCCCGCTCGCCCATGCGCTTGACCATGGTCATGGCCGGCGAGTTTCCGACCATGTCGGCGAAGCTGGTGCGGCCGGTGGCGTGCTTTTTCAGCCGGTCGACCTCGCCCTTCAGGGCGCCCATCGACAGTGCGTTGCGGATCGAGACGATGATCCGCTCGGGGCTCGCCGGCTTGATGAAGAAGTCGCTGGCCCCGGCCTGCATGGCCTGGACGACGGTGTCGATGCCGCCGGTGGCGGTCAGCACGATCACCGGCTGGGCGAAGTTGCGCGCGCGCATCTCCTTCAGAGTGTCCTGGCCGCTCATGCCGGGCATGACGAGGTCGAGCAGGACGATGTCCGTCGGGGCGCCGGACTGCAGGCGCGCGATCGCCGCATCGCCGTTCTCGGCGTGGGCCACGGCGAAGCCTTCGCGTTCCAGCACGGCCTGGATCAGCCGGCGCTGGGTCGGGTCGTCATCGACGACGAGGACCGTCTTGGTCATTTGAAACACCCACACCTGGAATCGGACGCTCGTTTCGCCGATGGCTTGGTCGAACGAGGCTCTTGTTGGTCCGGATTGATACATGGGCGGGGTAAAGGCGGGGTTTCGGAGTCCTGAGTCGGGGGTTAACGGCCCGTCGGCCAAGCGCCAGCTCTCGACTTCCGAATAACCTCGTTCTGTGTTCAGCTTCGCTTGGGACTCGTCTGACGCGTACTCGTGAGTGGGTAGGAGTGGGCTGAGTTGAACCTTCGGCGCTTCCTGAACGAACTGAAGACGCGCAACGTCGTCCGCGTGGCCGGCGTCTATACGGTCACCGCCTGGGGCGTGTTCCAGGTCGCCAAGACGGTTTTCGAAACCCTCGAACTGCCCAAGTGGCTGTCGGTCGCCACCCTGATGCTGCTCGCCGTCGGCCTGCCGCTGACCCTGCTGGCGACCTGGGCGTTCGAACTGGCGCCCGACGGCACGCTCCGCCGCACCCGGATGGTCGGCGACGACGCCCCCAAGCGAATGGACTGGATGGACTGGACCGCGCTGGCGGCGATCGGCGCGGGCGTGGTGATCTTTGTTGCCAGCGCCGTCGGACTGGCCGGCTCGCTGCGCGGCGATGGGCCCGGCCTGGCGGGCGCGCCCAGCAAGTCGGTGGCCGTGCTGCCGTTCGCCAACTTCAGCGCGGCCAAGGATTCAGAATACTTCGCCGACGGCCTGACCGAGGAGGTCACCAACAGCCTGGCCCAGGTGCCGGACCTGAAGGTCGCTGGCCGCACCTCGGCCTTCTACTTCAAGGGCAAGAACGAGGACGTCCGCGAGATCGGCAAGAAGCTCAACGTCGCCCATGTGGTCGAGGGCAGCGTGCGGCGCTCCGGCGACCGGCTGCGGGTCACCTGCCAGCTGGTCAGCGTCAAGAACGGCTTCCACCTGTGGTCGGAGACCTACGACCGGCCGATGAACGACGCCTTCGCGATCCAGAGCGAGATCGCCGACGGCGTGGCGACCGCGCTCAAGGCCGAGCTGCGCGCCGGCGGCGGCGAGGCGGCGAGCGCGCGTCAGGCGCAGCGCGACCCGGAAGCCTACCGCCTGGAGGTCGTCGCCAAGGGCCAGCTGCGGCGACGCGGCAAGGATCACGTGATGGCGGCGCAGGCGATCTATCGCCGGCTGATCGAGATGGAGCCGGATAACGCCGAGGTCCGCGCGGCCTACGCCTACGCCACCGCCTATCTGGCCCAGAACCACCTGGAGGGCGACTTCACGCCGGCCGTGCGCAGCGCCGAGGCTCAGATCGGCAAGGCGCTGGAGCTCGACCCCCAGTCGTCGACCGCCTACATCGCCAAGGGCATGGTCGCGGCGATCCGCTTCATCCGCGAGGGTTCGGCCCAGGCCGAAGTCGATGCGGAGGCCGCCTACAAGCGCGCCGCCGACCTGGCGCCGCGCGATCCCGAGGCGCTGAGCCTCTATGGCGACTACATTGCGGCGCGGCGCCCGCAGGAGGCGGTGACCTATCTGCGTCGGGCGCTGGAGATCGACCCGCTCGACCGCATCGCCAACAACGCCCTGGCCGGATCGCTGGCGGCGACCGGGCGCCTGGACGAGGCCGAGCAGCGGCTGCGCGCCAATATCGAACTGTTCCCGGAGTTCGTCGATTCCAAGGAACAGCTCGGCGACGTGCTGATCGAGCAGGGCCGCCTGGACCAGGCGGTGATCTGGTACCGCATGGCCGCCGCGCCCCAGACCGACCCGTCGTCGTCGATCCAGCTCGCCAACCTCTACTACAATCTCGGCCTGCCGGCCGAGGCGGACGGGGCGCTGGCGCCGTGGACGGGCCACCCGGTGGTAGGGCCCGTGGCCCAGGCCGTGCGCCTGATCGTCGCCGGCGACTTCGAGGGCTTGGCGGCCCTGTCGCACGCCAAGTTGGCCGAACCGGAGGCCGATCCGCTCTGGCGCAGCGGGCTGGCGCTCGCGTCCTCGCAGCTGGGCCAGTACGATCAGGCGCGGGCGCAGTGGCTGGTGATGTCGCCCGAGCTGTTCACCCCGTCGCCCAAGGTCTCCACGCGGCTGGCCAACGAGGCGGTGGACGCGGCCTTCGTGATCGACCGGACTGGCGACAAGGGGCAGGCCCGCCGTGTGCTCCTGGCCATGCTTGCCGCCACCGAGCCCAAGCCCGGCCTGCGCCAGCCCAATGCGCGGCGGATCGCCCGGGTGAAGGCCTATGTGATGCTGGACGATCGCGATCGGGCCCTGGCCGAACTGCGCGCCGCCATCGATAGCGGCTATCGCTCGATCTACGACCTGGACCTGTTCACCCGGCTGGACGCCTATCCGATGATGGCCCCGATCCGCTCCGACCCGCGCTTCCGCGCGATGATCCGCGAGGTCGAGGCCGACAACCGGCAGATGCGCGCGGCCCTGCAATCCAACGCCCCGCCGGCCGGACCGCCGCCGCAGCGCTCGTGACCGCTAGGTGCGGATGCGCTCGAGCAGCGCGCGCAGGACGGCGATCTCCTCGGGGCTGAAACCCTGCGTCAGGTCGCGGTCGTGTTCGCGCACCAGCCGCATGATCTGCGGCAGCCGCGCGCGGCCCTGGTCGGTCAAATGCAGCGCCTGCGCGCGGCGGTCTCCGGGCGCGGGCCGCCGCTCGATAAGGTCCTGGGCGGCCAGGGCGTCGACGATCGCCAGCGCGCCGGATCGCGCAATCCCCATGAGCGCGGCCAGCCGTGTCTGCTTGAGCCCCGGATTGGCCTCGATCAGCACCAGGGCCGAGAAACGCTGGGTGGTGATCCCCTCGGGGCCGAGGCGAGCGTCGAAGGCCTCGGTCATCCGGATCTGCGCCCGGCGCAGCGCGTAGCCGGTCAGCTCGTCCAGCACGCCGTAGTCGACGCCCGGCCGCCGCGGTTCGAACCGTCCGTCCTGGCTCATCGCTTCGACCTCATCGCATCGGTCTCCCCACGCGCGTTCATCGCCCGTCGCGCGGCGCCGTTGAAGTCCAAAACCATATTGTTATTGTGCATAACAAATCGCGCCAGGGAGGGTGACGATGAAGGTGATCGTGGCCGGTGCGGGCATCGGCGGCCTGGCCGCGGCCCTGGCGCTGCACGCCGCCGGGGCCGAGGTCGTCGTCTACGAGGCCGCGCCGCAGGTTCTGCCGCTGGGCGTCGGGATCAACCTGCTGCCGCACGCCGGCGAGGTGCTGGCCGAACTCGGCCTGATGGACCAGCTGACCGCCCTGGGCGTGGCGACGCGCGAACTGGTCTATTTCAACCGGCTGGGACAGCGCATCTGGGGCGAGCCGCGCGGCCGCTTCGCCGGCCACGCGACGCCGCAGCTCTCGCTGCCGCGCGGCGCGCTGCAGTCGACGCTGCTCGCGGCGGCGCGGGCGCGGCTGGGCGCCGAACGGATCGTCTGCGACCGGCGCCTGGCGCGGTTCACCCAGGGCGACGGCGCGATGAGCGTGACTTTCATCTCGGCCTCGGGCGAGGCGTTCGAGGTGCAGGGCGACATCCTCGTCGCCGCCGACGGCATCCATTCCGCCGCCCGCGCGGCGCTGTTCCCGGGCGAGGGGCCGCCCGTCTATTCGGGCCGCACGCTGTGGCGCGCCACCACCCTGGCCGCGCCCTTCCTGAGCGGCGCCAGCATGATCATGGCCGGCTGGCAGGATCAGAAGTTCGTCGCCTATCCGATTGGGCTGGTCCAGCCCGACGGCTGCCAGCTGATCAACTGGATCGCCGAGCTCAGCCTGCCCGCGCGCCTGCGCCGTGAAGACTGGAACCGCCGCGGGGTGCTCGCCGACTTCCTGCCGCGCTTTGCGGACTGGCGGTTCGACTGGCTGGACGTGCCCGGCCTGATCACCGGTGCGCATGAGGTCTACGAATACCCGATGGTCGACCGCGATCCGTTGCCGCGCTGGACGCATGGCGCGATGACCCTGCTCGGCGATGCGGCCCATCCGATGTATCCGATCGGCTCGAACGGAGCGAGCCAGGCGATCCTGGACGCCCGCGCCCTGGCTCTTGCGCTCGCCGGAGCCGACGACCCTGAGAGCGGCCTGGCCGCCTACGAGCGGGCGCGGGGGGGGGGGGGGGGGGCGCGCGCCCCCCCCCCCCCCCCCCCCCCCCCCCCCCCCCCCCCCCCCCCCCCCCCCCCC
>NZ_JAPMTQ010000054.1:0-21520 GCF_026411515.1 Phenylobacterium sp. 58.2.17
CCCCCCCCCCCCCCCCCCCCCCCCCCCCCCCCCCCCCCCCCCCCCCCCCCCCCCAACGCCAACGCCGTCCATGCCCTGGCCCACGCCATGTTCGAGGGCGGCGACGGCGAGGCCGCCCAGGCCCTGATTGCACGCTGGCTGCCGTCCTACGACCGCGCCGGGGTCCTGCACGGCCACCTCGCCTGGCACGCCGCCCTGGTCGCGCTCGAACAGGGCGACGCCGCCTCTGCGCTGCGGATCTACGAGGACCAAGTCCGCCCCGGCGTCTCCCAGGGCCTGCCGATCAACGTCGTCAGCGACGCGGCCTCTTTCCTCTGGCGGCTCGACCTCTACGGCCACGGCGCGCCGCCGGCCGGCTGGGAGCAGGTCGCTGGCTATGCGCGCCAGGCCTTCCCCAATCCCGGCCATGCCTTCGTCGACGCCCACCTGGCGCTGATCGAGGCCGCCACCGCCGGCCGCGAGGCTCTGGGCCGGCGCATCGCCACGCTGGAGGCCGACCCGCGCGGGGTCGCCCTCGCCGAGGTGGTCCCGGCCATCGGCCGCGCCGCCCAGGCCTTCGCCGACGCCGACTATGAGGCCTGCGTCCGCACCCTGGAGCCGGTCGCCGCCGCGGTGGTGCGCATCGGCGGCAGCGGCGCCCAGCGCCAGGTGATCGAGGACACCCTGCTGGTGGCGCTGATGCGCGCCGGTGCGGCGGACAAGGCCCAGGCCCTGCTCGAGCGCCGGCTGCACCGCCGCCCCTCGCCGCGCGACGCCGCCTGGCTGGCTGGCCTCTAGGCGTCCAGCATCCAGACCGGAAGGTCGGCGACCACCTCGAAGCCGAGGCTCTCATAGAGCGGCCGACCGGCCTCGGTGGCCCCCAGGTGGAACCGCGTCATGCCGCGCCGCCGATAGTCGTCGATCACATGGCTCAGCAGGGCGCGACCCGCGCCTTTGCGTTGATGCTCCGGCGGCGTGGCCATCAGCGAGATCGCGCCCGTGTCGCCCGTCGGCGTCACCGAGACCGTGCACATCGGGCCGTCGTCGCCCCAGGCGACATAGGTCTCCACGCCCGCAGCCGGCGTCATGCAGACATCGATGCACCTGGCGATGACCTCGCGCGGCGTGTCGAAGGCCGCGGCGATCAGGTCGCCGGCGACCTGGGTCAGCTCCGGTCCCAGCGCGCGGGCGACCTTCATCGGGCGGCCGGGCTCAACCGGCGTGCCTGCGCGCAGCACCATCAGCGGCGCTGCGCCGACGGGGGCGAACCCCAGGCGCGTCGCGACCGGGGCCAGCGCGTCCGCTGCGCGCGGGCTCATCGTCGCCACCAGCGGCCGGCCGCGCGCCTTCGCCAGCGCCGCCGCCCGGACCAAGAAGCCCTCGGCCTGCGGATCGGCGCCCAGGATCAGCCGGTTGAAATCGGCCGCCGGCTCGTCGGTCAGGCCCAGCACGCAGCGGCGGGTCACATGCAGTTCGACGCCCGGCGCCGGGATCATCTGCGAAACCAGCGTGCGCACGCACAGCTCGATCAGCTCTTCGGTCTCGTCCATGGTCCCCCTCGCCCGCGACGCCCCTACTGGCGCAGGATCTTCTCCATCGCCTTCCCCTTGGCCAGCTCGTCGACCAATTTGTCCAGATAGCGGATCTCGCGCATGGTCGCCTCCTCGATGTCCTCGACCCGCACGCCGCAGACGACGCCCTTGATCAGCGCCCGCGCCGGGTTCATCGCCGGGGCCTGGGCGAAGAAGTCTTCGAAACTGGCCGCCATCTTCTGATCGAGCTCGCCGGGCTCATAGCCGGTCAGCCAGCTGATGATCTCGTCGACCTGCGCCTTGGTGCGCCCCTTGCGTTCGGCCTTGGCGACATAGTGCGGATAGACGCTCGCCACGCTCGTCGAATAGATCCGGTGCTCGGTCATGGGCCGGGAGCCTATCGGCCCGACGCGGCCGTGAACACCGCCAACTGAGCCTCGAACGCGCGCTGATAGGCCGGCCGCGCCTCACCCCGGGCGATGTAGGCGCAGATGTTCGGGTGTTCCTCCAGCAGGCCCGATCCCGCCAGCCGGCGCAGCACCGTCACCATCATCAGGTCGCCGGCGCTGAACGCCCCGTCCAGCCATTCGGCCTCGCCCAGCCGGCGCGACAGCTCGCCCAGCCGCTGGCGGACCCGCGCGTCGAGCAT
The DNA here is from genome assembly GCF_026411515.1 of Phenylobacterium sp. 58.2.17. Lineage (NCBI taxonomy): Bacteria > Pseudomonadati > Pseudomonadota > Alphaproteobacteria > Caulobacterales > Caulobacteraceae > Phenylobacterium > Phenylobacterium sp. 58.2.17. The sequence goes on from NZ_JAPMTQ010000054.1 coordinate 2,161, forward strand.
CGGCAGCCGCGCCTCGAACCAGGGCTCGTCGCGCTCCACGATCGTCGCCATCGACCGCTCGACGATCGGCGGCTCCACGGTGCTCAGCGCGGCGAACATCCAGGCGATCGCCCGGGCGCGGGCGTCCGGGTCCGTCGGCAACAACCCCGCGGATCGCTCGGCGATGTGCAGCACGATGGCCCCGGACTCGAACAGGACCAGCCCGTCTTCCTCGTAGGTCGGGATCTGTCCGAAAGGATGCAGCGCCACGTGCGCCGGCGCCTTCATCGCTGCGAACGACGCCAGTCGAACCTCATAGGGCTGGCCGACTTCCTCCAGCGCCCAGCGGACCCGCATGTCGCGCGCCAGGCCGCGGCCGCGGTCGGGGGAATTTTCGAAGGCGGTGATGGTCGCGGTCATGTCGTCCTCCTGGCTCTCCCAAGGACGAACCGGCGGCCGGCCTTGCGACACCGGCCCCGATTTTTCTCCACGGGCCGACCGGCCGTTGCAGGGCGCCCGGCCGAGCGTCACTGTGAGCCGTCCAGCTTAGTCGGAGAAACGCGCCCATGTTGACCGGATCCTGCCTGTGCGGCCGCGTCGCCTACGAGGCCGACGCCGAGATCGACGGCGTCATCCACTGCCACTGCGAGACCTGCCGTAAAGCCCACGGCGCGGCGTTCTCCAGCCTCGCGGCGGTCCCGCGGGACCGGTTCCGCTGGGTCAGGGGCGATGCGGTCCGCAAGTCGTTCGAGTCTTCGCCTGGGAAGCTGCGTCACTTCTGTTCCGAGTGCGGCTCCCAGATCGCGGCCGAGCGCGCCGGCCGCCCCACGGTCATGCTGCGGCTGGGCTGCCTCGACACCCCGATCGAGGCCGCACGCCAATGGCACATCTGGCGATCGGACGGCGCGACCTGGTACGACCCCGCCGTCGCGCTTCCGGAACTGCCCGAGGGCTTTCCGCCGGCCTAGAGCGCCTCCAGTCGCCGCCGCAGATCCTCCGCCGACGTCCGCGACAGGGCGCCGCCCGTGAAGAACGGGTCAGTCGTCACCTCCTGGGAAACCCACGGCGGCAGGCCGATCCGCGCGACCTCTTCGACGGAGTCGGCCTCCACCTCGCTCAGGGTCAATCCGGACAGCTCGCCCTCGAATACGTCGATGCTGAACATCCAGTCCGCCCACGGCATGCTGTAGCGCCGTTTGCGCACCGCAGCGCCCGGCAGAGCAGCCAGCAGGGCGTGCTCCTCCGCCGAAAGGTAGAGGTTCACGATTGGCCCGCCCAGCGCCTCGGCCGAAGGGTACTTCTTGCAGAGCTTGTACTCGCCAGGCCGCCCGTCCGCGTGGGTGATCGCCCGCAGCCGCATTCGGGAGCCCTCGAGGTAGACGTCCTCGATGACCCGCATGCGCGCCCCCGACAGATTCGGGCAGTGGGCGACCAGGAACCTGCGCTCGATCTCCATGGCCGCATACTTCGGAATTTCCACGTCCACCCCCAGGTCTGTCGCGGCGACGAGAATGCCTAAACGGCGAAGCTTGCGACAGCGTCACCGAAATCCCCTGCGGCAAGCCCTCTCGCCTTCGCCCGCGCAATAGGGCACGAAGCGCCCCATGAAGCGCCTGGCCTTTCTCGCTCTTTTCGCCGCAGGCGCCTTCTGGGGGTTGGGCTTTCCCCTGGGAAAGCTCGCCCTGCGCGAGATCGACGCCGCCCATATGGTGCTGCTGCGCTTCGCGGTCGCCGCGCTCGCAGCGGCCCCCTTCGCATTCCGCGACGCCGAGACCCGGGCGCTGTTCCGCTCGCCGCCGGTGCTGGCGGCCGGCGCACTCTACGGCGTGGCCTTCATGGTTCAGTTCGAAGGCCTGGCCCATGTCAGCGTCACCCTCGCCGCCTTGCTGGTCGGGGCCATGCCGGCGCTGATCGCGGTCTCGGCCCGCATCCTCGGCGAAAGGGTCAGCCGCGCCTCCTGGGCCGGGGTCGCCGCCGCCACCCTCGGCGCGGCGCTGATCGCCGGCAAGCCGGACGCCGGCTCCTCGCCGTTCGGCGTCGCTCTGTCGCTAATCGCCCTGCTGATCTTCCTGGCCTGGCTGCTGGTTCTGCGCCGCGCCCCCAAGACCGCCAACCCGATGGCGATCCCGGCGGTCACGGTGGTCATCGCCGCCCTGACCATCCTGCCGATCGCGCTCGTCATGCACGGCCCGCCCCGGCTAGACCTCAGCGGCGCGGCCTGGGCCGGCATCGTCGGCCAGGGCGTGCTCTCGACCCTGGTCGCCACCGCCGCCTGGCAGTTCGGCTCGGCCCGGGTCGGCGCGGCCAGCGCCGGGGTGTTCATCAACATCGAACCGCTGATGGGCGCGGGCATCGGCGTGGCCCTGTTCGGCGACCAGCTGACCCTGGCGCTGGCCGGCGGCGGCCTGCTGATCGTCGCCGGCAGCCTGGCCGTGGTGCTGGGCGAGCGCTCGACGCCCGCCATCGACACCCCGGCCCCGACGCCAGCCTGATCAGCCAGACGCCTAGCCGAGCATCCTGCCGATCATCTCGCGCAGCGGGTTGGCCGGATCGGCCAGCAGCTTGGCGGTCATGGCCAGCGAGATCGCCACCAGCAGCGGCCGGATCAGCCGCGGTCCCCAGCGCATCGCCGCGCGCGAGCCCATCCGCCCGCCGATGAACTGGCCGACCGCCATCGCCCCGCCCAGCGCCCACAGCACGTGGCCGCCCAGCCCCAGCACCACCACAGAAACGAGGTTGCTGGTCAGGTTCAGCGCCTTGGTGTGCGCCGTCGCCCGTACCAGCCCCATACCCAGCAGCGTCACCAGGCTGAGCGTGTAGAACGATCCCGCTCCCGGGCCGAAAAAGCCATCGTAGAAACCGATGCCGCCGGCGACCAGGCCATAGCCCAGCGGCCCCAGCCGGGCGTGCTGGTCCTGTGCGCCGATCTTCGGACCGAGCAGGAAATAGAGCGCGATGGCGATCAGCATCACCGGCAGCAGCAGCATCAGCCAGCGGGTGTCGACCACCATCACCGCCAGCCCGCCCGCCACCGCGCCGATCAGCACCATGACCAGCGCGACCCTGATGGCCCGCAGCTCGATGTGGCCGGCCCGCCAGAAGGTCCAGGTCGCCGAGGCGGTCCCGACGCTGCCCTGCACCTTGTTGGTGGCGATGGCCGAGACCGGGTCGACGCCGGCGGCCAGCAGCGCCGGCACGGTGATCAGCCCGCCGCCGCCGGCGATCGCATCGACGAACCCCGCCGCCAGCGCCGCGACGCACAACATCGCCACGGCCTGCGGCCCCAACTCAGCAAACAAACCGGCCCCTCCGAGAGGCGCTGCTATAGGCCCGCGTCGCCGCCGGGGCTAGGGCGGCTGGCCGCCCCACACCAATCGATTGCCAACCGCGACCCAAGGTAGCAACCTTCGCCATAAATGGGGGAAGTCATGAGCAATCCGATCGTCGCGGGCCTGACCGGCGTGGCGCAGTTCGAGGGCCGCGACTCGTCCGGCCGCTTCTGGGCCTACGCCGCCCTGGTCCTGGCTCTGGCCTTCATCGTCATGTGCGTGCCGTTCGCCATCGAAATGAACAAGACGTTCGAAGCGTTCAACAGCTTCGCCGCCGAGCATCCGGAACTCACAACTGTCCAGCGCGGCCCAGGTCAGGTCTCGATCCGGGTCGAAGGTTTCCATCCCGAGCTGATGCCCGACTTCGGTCGTCTCCTGACCACGATGGGGCTCGTCGTCGCGGGCGTCGTCGGCCTGCTGGCCGCCGCGGTCGCGCGCCGGTTGCACGATACGGGCCGCTCGGGCGTCTGGGGCCTCGCACCGCTGCCCTTCCTCGCGTTCGGCATCTTCGGGTTCAGAGGCCTGATCGAAGGCTTCATGACCGACGAACCAGACCTTCGTCTGTTCGCCGGCCTGATGCTCAACAATATGATCTATCTGCTCACCCTGGCGGGGCTGGTCTGGATGCTCGGTTCGGCCGGGACGCCGGGCCCAAATCGATTTGGCCCGGCGCCGGCCGCGGCGGCGACCTAGCCTACATCCGGTGCAGGGCGCAGAGCTTGTTGCCGTCCGGATCGCGCAGATAGGCCAGATAGAGCTTGCCCGTGCTCCCGGCGCGCACGCCGGGCGGCTCCTCGATGCTGGTCCCGCCGGCGGCCACGCCCGCCGCGTGCCAGGCGTCGGCCTGCTCGGCGCTGGCGCAGTTGAAGCCGACGGTGCTGCCGTTGCCGATGGTGGCCGCTTCGCCGTCGATCGGCAGCGACACCGCGAACACGCCGGTCGGGGTCATATAGAACACCCGGTGGCCGTCGACGAAGCCGGGCGACACGCCCAGCGCGCCCAGCAGTTGGTCATAGAAACCCTTGGCGCGGGTCAGGTCGTTGGTGCCGACCATCACGTGCGAAAACATCTGGCGCTCTCCCCTTTTCGATTCCGGCTCGCTGGCCGGCGGCGGACGCTATCACCACCGCCGCGGGAAAGAGAAGGCCGCCGACTACTGCGGCTGCGGCACGATCCGCAGATAAGGCCGCGGGGCGTCCCAGCCGTTCGGATAAATGGTCTTGGCCTCGTCGTCCGACACCGATCCGGCGATGATCACCTTCTCGCCCTGCCTCCAGTTCACCGGCGTGGCCACCCGGTGCTTGGCGGTCAGCTGCATCGAGTCCAGCACCCGCAGGATCTCGTCGAAGTTGCGGCCCGTGGTCATCGGATAGGCGAGCATCAGTTTGATCTTCTTGTCGGGGCCGATGATGAACACCGTGCGCACCGTGGCGTTGTCGGCGGCCGTGCGCCCGTCCGAGCCGCCGGCCGTCTCCTCAGGCAACATGTTGTAGAGCTTGGAGACCGCCAGGTCGGTGTCGCCGATCATCGGATAGTTCGGCGCGGTCCCCTGCGTCTCGGCGATGTCCTGCGCCCAGCGGGCGTGGTTGTCGACCGGATCGACCGACAGGCCGATGACCTTCGTGTTGCGCTTGTCGAACTCCGGCTTGAGCTTGGCCATGTAGCCCAGCTCGGTCGTGCAGACCGGCGTGAAGTCCTTGGGGTGCGAGAACAGGATCGCCCAGCTGTCGCCGATCCAGTCGTGGAAGTTGATCTTCCCTTCGGTGGTCTCGGCGGTGAAGTTCGGCGCCTCGCCGTTGATACGCAGTGCCATCGCCCGTTCCTTTCGTTGAGCGCCAGGAGGTCGCGGCTCCTTGCGCGGCGACATGCCCTGCCAACCCGCGCCCGCTGTCAAGGCCGCCGAACGCTGTTCGCCGACGCGGCGCCCTAGACCTCTCCGACCCTCCGCAACCGCTGGGCGTCGCGCACCACGATCCGGCCATAGGCCAGTTGCACCATCCCGCCGCGTTCCAGCGCCTTCAGCTCCTTGTTGATGGTCTGGCGCGACACCCCGATCATCGCCGCCAGATCCTCCTGGCGCACGTGCAGCTCGGCCCCGCCCGAACTGCGCGCCGCCCCGGCCAGGGTCCGCGCCAGCCGCACCCCGATCGGCTGGGCGATGCTGTGGGCCATGAATGTCAGCGCCGAGCGCTGGCGCGAGCAGATCAGCACTCCGAGATCGCGAAAGAGCAGCGGATGGGCCTGGGCGACCTGCTCGACCGCCGCCAGGGCGACATGCAGCAGCCGCGCCGGCTTGACCACCACCGCATCGTGCGGCCGCGGCCCGCCGTCGATCACCGACAGCTCGCCGAACCAGGCGCCGGGCCCCAGGATCATCGCCACCGACTCCATGCCGACGGCCGGATAGGCGACCAGCCGCACCTCGCCCTCGGCCACCGCCCACAGCCCGTCCGGCGGGTCGCCCAGCCCATAGACCCGCGTCCCGGCGCCCGCGCTGCTCATCCGGGCCCGCGCCAGCAGCGCCTCGCGCCGCGGCGCCGGCAGCGCGGCGAACCAGGGATCGGTGATCGGCATCATCCGGAAAACATCGCCTCGCGCCGCCAATTGTCAATTCGGCGACAATCTGCGCCCCGCGCCCGTGCGACGACGGAGCCAACAGAAGGAGGAGACCGGCCGTGACGACCATGACCGAGACGTGCGCCGAGGCCCCGTCGATCCGCGATCAGGTGTCCGAGGAAGAATGGACGCTGCGCGTCGACCTCGCCGCCGCCTACCGCCTGGTGGCCCACTACGGCTGGGACGACCTCATCTTCACCCACTTGTCGGCGCGGGTGCCGGGGCCGGAACACCACTTCCTGATCAACCCCTACACCCACATGTTCGACGAGATCACCGCCTCGTCGCTGGTCAAGATCGACGTCGACGGCAACCGGGTGATGGACGCCCGCCAGCCGGTGAACAAGGCCGGCTTCGTGATCCACTCGGCGATCCATATGGGTCGCGAGGACGCCCACGCTGTCCTGCACCTGCACACCCCGCACGGCCAGGCGGTGTCGGCGATGGCCGAGGGCCTGCTGCCCCACACCCAGACCGCGATGATCGCCCGGCACGACGTCGCCTATCACGACTTCGAAGGCATCGCGACGGACTTGGGCGAGCGCGAGCGCCTGGTCGCCGACCTCGGGACCAAGAACGCCATGATCCTGCGCAACCACGGCACCCTGACCGTGGGCGAGAGCGTCGCTCACGCCTTCCTGCGCATGTACTACCTGGAGCGCGCCTGCGAGGCCCAGGTGCTGATGCTCAGCGCCGGCCGCGACGGGCTCTACAACCCGCCGCAGGGCGTGGAGGAAAAAGTCGAGCATCAGACCGCGCCGGCCGGCATGAAGCGCCTGGCCGAGGGCCTGGCCTGGCCGGCCCTGCTGCGCAAGCTGGACCGGATCGACCCCAGCTACCGCAACTAGACCGCCAGCTCCGGCGCCTGCGCCTCGCCCCTGGCGTAGGCGCGAGCCAGCTGGCGATAGTAGCTGGAATTGAACGCGATCAGCGTCACGATCACCCCGGCCACCCCGGCCAGGGTGAAGACCAGCGCAATGCCGCGGTCCTCGCCGCGCCCGAACCAGTCGCCGATCGCCTCGGCTCCGGCCCCGGTGGTCATCAGCGGGATGAAGATGAACTGGGTCAGCGGCCCGATCAGGAAGGCGGTCAGCGGCGAGGCCGCCTGCTCCACCGACTGGGCGAAGCCGAACACCCGCCCCTGCCGCTCGAACGGCACCACCTTCTGCAGGGTCGTCTGCTCGGCGGCCTCGGCGTAGGGGCCCAGGAACATCCAGACGAAGCAGCCGGCGATCAGCAGCGTGATCGACGGCTGCAGGGTGAAGACGCAGCACACCGCCCAACTGATCAGGTTGACCAGCAGCAGCGTCCGCAGCGGGCTGCGCCCCAGGCCGGTGCGCGAGATCAGCAGGCCGCTGAGGATGAACGCCGTCGACAACAGCCCCCACAAGAGGCCCCAGGTCTGCACCTTCACCAGCGACAGGCCATAGGCGTCCATCAGCGCCATGAAGATCCCGCCGAGGAAGTTGTTGAAGGTGGCGAAGAAGATCAGCGCGAACAGGCCCGGGACCGCGGCGATCACCCTGATGGTGCCGGCGATGTCGACCTTGCGATGCTCGTGCGGCGTGTCGGGCGCGGCCCGGTCCTCGTCCAGCCGGACGAACAGCAGGTGCGCGAACGCCGCGGCGGTGCAGGCCAGCGCAAAGATCAGCGTCAAGACCATGCCGCCCCAGGCGACCAGAAAGCCGCTGATCACCGAGGTGGTCAGGAAGCCGACGCCCGAGACCATGCCGACCAGGCCGTTGGCCTTGTCGCGCCGTTCCTCCGGGATCATCAGCGTCACCAGGGTCGGCAGGGCGATCCCGCGGATATTGCCGGCGATGACGCCCAGCATCACCAGCGCCACCAGGATCCACACCGGCGCCCCGTAGGGATCGGTCAGGCTGCCGTCCGGCGCCAGGCCATAGGCGGCGAACGCCAGGGCGTAGAGACCGAACGACACCGCGCTCGAGGCCAGCATCACGGTGCGCTTGCGGTGATGGTCGACCAGGCTCCCGAACCAGATGCCGGTGGCCGCGGTCAGCACCAGATAGATGCCGGCCACCATCCCGGTCGCGAAGACCGAGCGGGTCTCCAGATAGATCCAGAAGGTCAGCGCGAACCACACCGTGAAATTGGTGATGTTCGCCAGCAGGTTATTGGCGAGGAGCTGATAGAACCGGACCACCGAACGCTCCCTGCCGACCCCCGCGAACTCCGCCGCGGCGCGCCCGAGACTTAGGCGCCGCCCGGCGCGGGCTCAAGGACTCGCCGCCCTATGATGACCAGGCGTGGAGACGGGATGGACATCAGGCGCCGACCCGCGCGGCTCAGTGCTCGATCCAGCGATTGATCTTGTCGTAAAGTTCGGTCTGCGCGATCGGCTTGGGGATATGGTCGATCATCCCGGCCTCGCGGAAGCGGGCGACCTGCTCGGGCAGGGCCTCGGCGGTCACTGCGATGATCGGGGTCCGCCCGCGCCGCCCTTCCAGCGCCCGGATCGCCCGCGTCGCCGTCAGGCCGTCCATGCGGGGCATGCGGATGTCCATGAGAATGACGTCGAAGTCGCGCTCGCCTGCCATCTGGACGGCGTCGTCGCCATCCTCGGCCATCGCCACCTCGTAGCCTTCCATTTCCAGCAGCAGCTTGCAGAGCTCGCGGTTCATCGGGTGGTCGTCGACCACCAGCACCCGCGCGGCGCCGGTCGCCGCCGCCGGCGCCGGCGCGGCCATGGGCGGGCGCTGATCGGCCGCTTCGGGGGCCCCCAGCGGCACGCTCACCCGAAACGTAGCCCCCTCGCCCGGCGCGCTCTCGACGCCGATCTGCCCGCCCATCAGCTCGACCAGCGACTTCGAGATCGCCAGCCCGAGGCCCGTCCCGCCGAACCGCCGCCGGATCGAGCTGTCGGCCTGCGAGAACCGCTCGAAGATCCGGTCTATCTCGGCGGGGCTCATCCCGATGCCGCTGTCGCGGACCTCCAGCCGAAAGACATGGCCGCCCGGCTCCTCTGCGATCTCGGCGACGACCCATACGCCCCCCTGGCTGGTGAACTTCACCGCATTGTTCAGCAGGTTCAGGACGATCTGGCGCAGGCGATTGGGGTCGATCTGGAAACGGGCGTCCTCGTCGCCGCTCGCGCTCACCTGCAGCTCAAGCCCCTTCTCGGCGGCGGCGGCGGCGACGATCCCTGCGGTTTCGCGAACCACGACCAGCGGATTGGCCGCCTGCGGCGTCAACTCGAAGCGCCCGGCCTCCAGGCGCGCGAACTCCAGCACGTCGTCGACCAGGGTCACGAGCGAGCGCCCGGCTGCAGCGATCAGCGCCATCCTCCTCCGCCCCTCGGCCGAGAGGTCCTCGGTCTCGTCGATCACGCTCGCGAACCCGAGGACGCTGTTCAGCGGCGTGCGCAGCTCGTGGCTCATGGTCGCCAGGAACTCGCTCTTGGCCCGGTTCGCCGCCTGCGCCCGCTCCCGCGCCGCGGCCAGGTGGCGATTGCGCCGAAGCACCAGATCCCTGAGCCGGTGCTGGCGATAGAGGGACAGCGCCAAGGCCAGCGTCGTCAGGAACATCATGGTGATGAACACCTGGCCCAGGCGGATGCGGTCGACGGCGCCCCAGGCCGCCGCCTCGCCCATCGTCGTCGCCCCAAGCGCGAACAGCGGCATGGCCAGCGCCGCCACGATGACCGCGCTCCAGGCCGCCCCCTTCGGACCGAGCCGGAACGCGGCGAGCGTCGCGGCGGGAAACACCACGAAAGCCATCCAGCCCTCGACCCGCGCAAAGGCCACGAGCGTGGCCGCCATCACCAGGGCGTAGATGCCGACCCTGACCCAGGGCGCCGGCCGCGGGTTATGGGTCCAGGGGTGGTCGTCCAGCAGCACCAGCGTCGCCGGCAGGGCGATCGCCATGCCCAGAACGTTGCAGAACAGCCAGCCCACGAAGACCGTGCCGAAGTCCCGGCCCAACATGAGATCGGTGAGCGTGGCGCCGATCGCCGCCATCGCCGCGCTGACGGGCGCCGCCGTCGCGATGACCAGCAGCGCCTCCCTGACGCTGCGGATCCGCGCCCGCCCGCGGGTCGCGCGCGACGCCACGGCCGCCAGCAGCACGGCCTCGGTCGTGTCGAGCCCGGTGTAGATCGCCACCAGACCCCAGGGATCCCCGGCCAGGGCGTGCCCGACCAGTTGCGTCACGACGCATATGGCCAGGAACGCAAGTCGCCGGGCCCGGCCGAAATGCAGCAGCCCCGCCGCGGCGATGGCGTTCACCGGCCAGAGCGCCGGCATGCCTTGCGCGTCCCGCGTCAGGGCGTCGCAGAACGCGAACACCCCGATGTAGGTCACCCCCAACACGACGAGCAGCAGGTTCTCTCGTCGCGCCGCCCCCTGGTGGGACCTGCCCGCCATTCTACGCCCCCGCGTTTCCCCGCGAGCGACAGAATCTGAGCCGCATATCCCTGTCAACGATCACGCGCGGCCCCGCGGCGACATGGCCGCTCTACGCCCATCAATCGTCCCGCCGTTCGTCAGGCCGAAGCGCGCGCCCGGGCCATCGCCGTCTCAGAACACCTCCAGCCAACGCTCGTTGTCGGCATCGGGATTGGACTTGCCCCGGCAGACCAGGCCGTCCCGCGCGCGGGTCTCCTTGCCGCGCGTCAGCTCCCAGCGCAGCTGCTTGCAGGCGAACGGCCCGACCGCCTCGGCGCTGACCGCCGTGATCTTCCCGACCGAGGCGCGGCCGCGCCAGTTCAGCGACTGGCCGACCTCCAGTCCGCCCAGCGCGCTGTCGAAGGCCCACATGTCGCGCAGGTCGAGGAACTTCTTGGCGGCGGCATCGAAACTGACTCCGCCCTCACAGTCGTTGCACGAGACCTCGCCGAACGTCCTGAAGGCGTCCTTCTGCGCCTCCGCCGCCGCGTCGAATTTCAGCTGGCCCGGACGCTTCAGCTTCGGATCGCCCAGATTGATCGGCTGCGGGCCCGTCGCGGCGAACACCGCCGGCGCGGCCCCCGCTGCGGTCGCGGCGATCACCGCCGCCAGGATTAAACGCTTCACGAAGACCTCCTTGGATGGCTCCAAGGCAGATTGCCCCGCGCGGAGCGGGCCGGCGCGGCGCCGTCGACCGGCGCCGGCATGCTGCGCCCGATCGATCAATCCAGCTTCTCGGACGACGAAGTCCGCACCCGGCCAGTGCTCGCCAACTTTCAACTCGCTCTGGCGTCGCCGCGGACTTCCAGGCGCCGGCCGCGAAGATCTCCATGGTCGGCGCGGGCGCCGTGATCAGCGTCAGCCTGACGGCCCAGGACTTCGCCTTCGCCTAGGTTCCCTACGGCGGCGGCTTCCCGCTAACCGGCCCCCATCGCCGCCTTGATCTGCGCAGCGGGGATCTCGCCGCTGGCCAGCTTGGCCAGGATCAACGCCGACAGCTGCGCGCGCTCGACGAAGCTCTCGGGCCAGGCGTATTCGTCGTGCGAATGGATGTCGCCGCCGCGCACCCCCAGGGTGTCGACATTGGGCAGGCCGGCGGCGAACAGGTTGTTGCCCTCGCAGACCCCGCCGGACGGCGCCCAGGTGATCTGCTGGCCGATCAGGGCGCCGGCGTCCTTCACCGCCCCGAACAGCTGCTGCTGGGCCGGGGTGAACGGCTTGGCCGGGCGGGTGAAGCCGCCATGCAGCTCCGCCTCGATCCCGTCCGCCCCGGTGGCGGCGACTTGCGCCTGCACATAGGCCAGCGCCCAGGCGGCGGCTTCGGCGTCGGGCAGCCGGATGTTGAAGCGCACCACCGCCACGTCCGGCACCATGTTCAGCGGCCCGCCGCCGTCGATGCGCGCCACGTTCAGGGTCACCCCCTCGCGCTGGCCGTTGGCGGCGGCCAGCCGCACCGCCAGGTCGGCGGCCGCAGCGATGGCGTTGCGGCCCTTGTCGAAGTCGCGGCCGGCATGGGCCGCGCGGCCGCGCACCACGGCGTGGAAGTTGCCCGAGCCCTTGCGCTGGGCCGCCAGCGCCCCGCCGGCCATCGCCGGCTCGTAGGTCAGCCCGACATGCCCGCCCGCCGCCAGCTTGGCCAGCACCGACCCCGAGGCCAGCGAGCCGATCTCCTCGTCGGGCGACAGCAGCACCCGGTAGCCGAGGTTTCCCTTCTCCGGATGCTCCTCGAACGCCCGCAGCGCCGCCAGCATGACGCTGATCCCGCCCTTCATGTCGGCCAGGCCTGGTCCGTTCAGCGCCCCGTCCGCCCGCTTGGTCACCGCGGTGAACGGCGTCCCGGCCGGATAGACGGTGTCGTAGTGGCCGGTCAGCACCACCTGCACCGGGGCCTGCGGCCGCACGGTCAGCATCAGCGCGTCGGGATGGACCTGGGCGCTCAGCGTCCCGTCGGCGGCGACCTCGTGGCTGTCGGCCAGCGGCACGTTCTCCACCTCGCCGGGCAGCTGGCGCATGACGTCCGCCAGCACCGCGCGCTGGGCCTCCAGTCCCGGCAGGTTGCGGCTGCCTGACGATAGGGCGCACCATTCCACGGCGCGGCCCAGAATGTCGTCTTCCTCCCCGGCCAGGCGGCTGAGGATGGATGAATCTTGCGCCGTGAGTTTCATGGGCGCGAGCCTCGCCCCCAAAACCGGGCTCGCGCAAGACCCTATCGGGAGGCTACTGGAAGCCCATGGCCATAACCTTCCTGAATCGCCTCGCCCCCGACGCCCAGACCCGCTGGCTGGAGGCCCTGCGCGCCGCCCTGCCGGGCGAGACGATCACCGCCGAGCCCTCGCCCGCGACCGAGATCGCCATCGTCGCCAATCCGGGCCGCGGCGTGCTGGCGAGCCTGCCGAACCTCGCCTTCGTGCAGTCCGCCTGGGCCGGGGTCGACAGCCTGCTCGACGATCCCAGCTTGCCGCGCGTGCCGATCGCCCGGCTCGTCGATCCGGCCCTGGCCGCCCAGATGGCCCAGGCGACCGCCGCCCACGTGCTCTACCTGCACCGCCAGGTCCCCGCCTACGCCGCCCAGCAGCGCCGCGGCCTCTGGCGCCAGCTGCCCCAGCCGCCGGCCGCCGAGCGCCGCGTCGGCTTCCTCGGCTATGGCGAGCTGGCCAGCGTCGCCGCCAACCTGCTGGAATCCATCGGCTTTCAGACCTACGGCTGGAGTCGCCGGCTCGGCGACCTCGACACCCTGCTGGCCACCAGCGACATCGTCGTCAACCTGCTGCCGCTGACCGACCGCACCCGCGGCATCCTCAGCGCCCCGGCCTTCGAGCGCATGAAGCGGGGCGCGGCGATCATCAACCTGGCCCGCGGCGCCCACCTGGTCGAGGATGATCTGATCGCCGCCCTCGACGCCGGCCAGTTGTCGCACGCCGTGCTCGACGTCTTCGAGGCCGAGCCGCTGGAACGCAAGCACCCGTTCTGGTCACACCCGCAGATCACCGTCACCCCGCACGTGGCCGCGATCACCGACCCCGTCTCGGCCAGCGCCGTCATCGCCGCCAACATCGCCCGCTTCCGCGCCGGCCAGCCGCCCGAAGGCCTGGTCAACCGCAAGGCCGGGTACTGAACTCGTCCTCCTCCCCTGCACAGCGGGGGAGGAGGAAGATCAGCTACACCGGCAGCTCGGTCACCGACTTCACCTCCTCCAGCACCGCATAGGTGCGCGTCTCGCGCACCCCGGGCATGGCCACCAGCACCTCGCCGAGGAACCGGCGATAGGCCTCCATGTCGCTGACCCGCGCCTTGATCAGATAGTCGAAGCCGCCGGCCACCATGTGGCACTCGAGGATTTCGGACGTCCTTTGTGCGGCCTGGGCGAACTCGCTGAAGGTGTCGCCCGTTGTCCGGTCGAGCTGGACCTCCACGAAGATCAGGAGCGCACGGTCGATGGCCTTCGGATCGAGGATCGCCGCAAAGCCGGTGATCACTCCGCGCTCGCGCAGCCGCCGCACCCGGTCCGAGCAGGCCGACGGCGACAGGTGGCATTGCTGGGCCAGGTCCAGGTTGCTGATCCGCCCGTCCCGCTGCAGCACCCGCAACAGCCGCCGGTCGGTGTCGTCGAGCTGTACGATCTCCGCCACAACGCACCCCTTGAAGACATTTGTCCGGCAGGCACCCCAAACGTCCGCCGGACATTCGGCATCATACTCGATACGCCGGACGACAGGAAACAACTCCCCGAAGGCCCCGCCGACATGACCTCCTGGACCGCCCTGGACGATCCCGCCGCCAAGTATCGCGACGAAACCGAGGCGGTGACCGCCCTGCTCGCCGCCCGGCCGCTGAGCGCCGACCAGCAGATCGCCGTCCGCGCCCAGGCCGAGCACCTGGTCCGCACCGCCCGCAAGGCCGCCAACCGCCAGGGCGTGGTCGAGAGCTTCCTGCAGGAGTTCAGCCTCGGCACCCGCGAGGGCCTGGCCCTGATGTGCCTGGCCGAGGCGCTGCTGCGCACCCCCGACGCCGAGACCCGCGACCGGCTGATCGCCGAGAAGATCGGCGGGGCCGACTGGGCCAGCCACCTCGGCCAATCCGACAGCCTGTTCGTCAACGCCTCGACCTGGGGCCTGATGCTGACCGGCCGGCTGGTCGAGGTCGACGAGGAGGCCCGCCGCGATCCGCCCGGCTTCCTGCGCCGCCTGGCCGAGCGGATCGGCGAGCCGGTCGTGCGCCGCGCCGTGGCCCAGGCGATCGGCATCATGGGCGAGCAGTTCGTGCTCGGCCGCACCATCGAGGCCGCCCTCAAGCGCGCGGCCAAGGAAGGCCAGGTCTGCTCGTTCGACATGCTGGGCGAAGGCGCCCGCACCGCTGCGGACGCCGCCCGCTACGAGCAGGCCTACGCCGACGCGCTCGAGGCGGTCGGCAAGCACGGCAAGGGCGCGGGGCCGGAGGCCGGCCACGGCGTCTCGGTCAAGCTCTCGGCTCTGTCGCCGCGCTATGAGGCGACGCACGAGGACCGGGTCTGGGCCGAGCTCTATCCGCGCCTCAAGCGGCTGGCCCTGATCGCCGCGCGCCACGACCTCAACTTCACCATCGACGCCGAGGAGGCCGACCGCCTGGTCATCTCGCTGAAGCTGCTAGAGCGGCTGGCCGGCGAGCCCGAGCTCGGCGACTGGCGCGGCCTGGGCCTGGCGGTCCAGGCCTACCAGAAGCGCGGCGTCCTCGCCGTCGCCCGCGTCGCCGAAATCGCCCGCTCCAGCGGCCGCCGACTGATGGTCCGCCTGGTCAAAGGCGCCTATTGGGACAGCGAGATCAAGCGCGCCCAGGTGAACGGCCGCCCCGACTATCCGGTCTATACGACCAAGGCCGCCACCGACCTGTCCTACCTGGTCTGCGCCCGCGCCCTCATCGAGGCGAGCCCCTACGTCTTCGCCCAGTTCGCCACCCACAACGCCCACACCCTGAGCGCGGTGCACGCCATGGCCAAGGCGGCCGGGGTGAAGATCGAGTTCCAGCGCCTGCACGGCATGGGCGAGGCGCTCTACCGCGCCGCCGACGCCCTGCGCGAAGGCGCCGTGGTGCGCACCTACGCCCCCGTCGGCGGCCATGAGGACCTGCTGCCCTATCTGGTCCGCCGCCTGCTGGAGAACGGCGCCAACACCTCGTTCGTCCACGCCCTGCTCGACGAGGGCGTCCCGGCCGAGGACGTGGTCGTCGATCCGATCGTCGCGGTCGAGAAGGCCGGCGTCGGCCCGCATCCGAAGATCCCGCGTCCGGCCGACATCTACGGAGCCGAGCGCCGCAACTCCGCCGGCTTCGACCTCTCGATCCCCGGCGAGGCCGCCCGCCTGCACCACGCCGCCCGCGCCCTGCCCCAGCTCAGCGCCGGCCCGGCCGGCGGCGCCGCACAGACCGTGTTCAGCCCCGCGCAGGCCGGCCTGCCCGTCGGCGAGGTCCGCGAGGCCTCGGTCGCCGAGATCGACGCCGCCTTCGCCACCGCCCGCCTCGCCCAGCCGGCCTGGGACGCCCTGGGGGGCTTCCGCCGCGCCGCGGTGCTGCGGGCCATGGCCGACGCGCTGGAGGCGAACGCCGAACGCCTGATCGGCATCTGCACGCGCGAGGCCGGCAAGACCCTGGCCGACGGCGTGGCCGAGGTCCGCGAGGCGGTCGACTTCTGCCGCTACTACGCCCACCTGGCCCAGACGAAGTTCGCCGGTCCTGAAGCCCTCAAGGGCCCGGTCGGCGAGACCAACAGCCTGGAGCTGCACGGCCGCGGCGTCTTCGTCTGCATCAGCCCGTGGAACTTCCCGCTGGCGATCTTCACCGGCCAGGTGGCCGCGGCCCTCGCCGCCGGCAACGCCGTGCTGGCCAAGCCGGCCGAACAGACCCCGCTGGTCGCCGCTGCGGCCGTGGCTCTGTTCCACGACGCCGGCCTGCCGCCGGCCCTGCTGGCCCTGCTCCCCGGCCGCGGCGAGACCGTGGGCGCCGCCCTGACCGCCCATCCGGGCTGCGACGGCGTGGCCTTCACCGGCGGGACCGACACCGCCCGCCGCATCAACCAGACCCTGGCCGCGCGGCCCGGCCCGATCATCCCGTTCATCGCCGAGACCGGCGGCCTCAACGGCATGTTCGTCGACACCACGGCGCTCAAGGAACAGGTCGTCGACGACGTGGTGCTCTCGGCCTTCGGTTCGGCCGGCCAACGCTGCTCGGCCCTGCGCATCCTGTTCCTGCCGAACGACACCGCCGACCTGGTCATCGAGACCATCAAGGGCGCCATGGACGCCCTGGTGATCGGCGACCCGGCCGACCCGGCCGTCGACGTCGGCCCGGTGATCGACGAGGAGGCCCGCGCCGCGCTCGCCGCGCACCTGGCGCGACTGGAGCGCGAGGCCAAGGTCCTGCACCGCCTGGAGGCCCCCGAGGGCGGGACATTCTTCGGCCCGGTGCTCGCCGAGATCCCCTCGGCCAAGTTTCTCGAACGCGAGGTGTTCGGCCCGATCCTGCACGTCGTGCGCTACGCGCCCGCGCAGCTCGCCAGGGTCGCCGGCGAACTGGCCGGCCAGGGCTACGGCCTGACGCTCGGCGTTCACTCGCGGATCGACGCCTTCGCCCGCGAGGTGCGCGCCCTGGTCCCGGCCGGCAACGTCTATGTGAACCGCTCGATCATCGGGGCGGTGGTCGGCGTCCAACCGTTCGGCGGCGAGGGCCTGTCGGGCACCGGCCCGAAGGCCGGCGGCCCCAATGCGCTGTCGCGCTACGCCATCGAGCGGGCGCTCAGCGTCAACATCACCGCCCAGGGCGGCGATCCGGCCCTGCTGAACCTCAGCCTCTAGCGGCGGCAGGCGTCTGAAACGAAGAAGCCCGGAGCTCACGCCCCGGGCTTTTTTCGTGTCCTGCGATGGTACCGCCTCCCCGGTTCGAACGGGGGACCTCTAGAGCCACAATCTAGCGCTCTAACCAACTGAGCTAAGGCGGCGCATCGCGGAGCGGCCCTTCTAGTCGCACCCGGGCGCGCGATCAAGGGCTCCGGCCTGCGGCCATGCGTTCTCCCCGAAAGAATTTCGCAAGTCCGTCTGCGGACAAAGAAAAAGCCCCGGAGCCGAAGCTCCGGGGCCTGATCCTAGGCGTATCCGAGAGGGCTTAGCCCTTCGGCAGGTTGAAGCGGATCGGGATCCGCACGCTGCCGCCTTCGACGGGCGCGCCGTCTTGGGTCTTCGGACGCATCCGGAAGAGCTTGCTCATCCGGAGGGCCGCTTCACCGAAGCCCATGTCGGCAGGCTCTTCAGACTGCACGTCACAGGACTCGAGGGTCCCCTTAGCCGTAACCGAGCAACTGATCGTCGCACGGCCTTCCACGTTCATCCGCATCGCACGGTCCGGATAGTACCGCGCGATGTCCTCGCCCGAGGGACGACGAGCCCAGTCCGGGTTCGTAATCACCGACGGACGCGGCGGGGCCGGCGGGGCGGCCTTCGGCGGTTCCGGCGTCTCGATCCGCTTCTCGACCGGGGGAACCGGCAGAGGGGGGATCTGCGGAATATCAGCCGGCACGTTCACCGGAGGCCGCGGTTGCAGCTTCGGCGGAGGCGGCGGCGGAGTGTTCGGCGGCGGCGGCGGGGGCGGCGGCGGCGGCGGCGGAGCGGGCTTGATGATAGCCACGTCCGTGACGTCGTCCGTGTATTCCCGATACTTCGGCTCGAACTTGTTCTTGTACAGATAGTAGCCGAGGACAGCGTGGACGATGATCGAGCCAACAATGGCCGCGGTCACCGCCGGGTTACGCTTCTTCTTCGGCGCGTCGAAGACACTGCGATGTTCGTGGGTAGTGTCGGTGGTTTCAGCCATACGTCACCCCCTTCTAGTTCTTATCTTCGCCGATCAGGGCCACGCTGTAGAAACCGTTGTCCTGAAGCATGTTCATCACACCCATGAAGTCCCCGTAGAGGACGTCCTTGTCGGCGCGGATGAAGATGCGTTCCTTCTCCGGATTACGTTGCCCGATCGTGCTGCGCAGAGTGTCTCCGATATCCGCCAGCTCCACGTTGTTGTCGCCGATGTAAATCGTGCCGCCAGCCTGGATGCTGATGTAGACGGGTTTCGGAGGGTTCGTCGAAGGTTTGGCGACCGCGGGCGGAAGATTAACTTTCACAGTCACGGCGGCCATAGGCGCCGCGACCATGAAGATGATCAGGAGCACCAACATAACGTCCACAAAGGGCGTCACGTTGATTTCGCTGTTCGCCTCGACCGCGTACTTGCCACCCCCAGAACCTGAGAGTTTGGCTCCCATGTGGGTTACGCCCCTTTGTCGAGCTGCCGGGAAATGGCGTTCATCAGTTCAGCAACGAAGCCTTCCGTACGCGCGCCGAAAGCGGAGATGCGGGTCTGGAAGTAGTTGTAGAAGATAACGGCCGGGATAGCGGCGAACAGACCAATACCGGTGGCGAGCAGCGCTTCGGCGATGCCGGGGGCGACGACGGCCAGGTTGGTCGTGTTGGTGTTCGCGATGCCGATGAAGGAGTTCATGATCCCGTACACGGTGCCGAACAGACCGATGAACGGACCCGACGAACCGACCGAGGCGAGGAACTGCATGCCGCCCGACAGGCGCTTGGCCATCAGGGCTTGGACCGCGCCGACCGCGGCTTCAGCCCGGTGCAGCGTGGTTTCGCGGTGGGCGCCCGAGACGGCCAGGCCGGCTTGACGCGACAGCTCGACTTCTTGGGTCGCCGCGGCGGTCATATCGGCCAGCGGGTTGCCTTCGTACTCGTCCGACATCGCGATGCGGTTCATTTCGGTGACCGACTTGGCGCCGCGGAAGGCTTCGATGAAGCGGTCCGAGGTGCGGTTCAGCGAGCCGAACTCGAGCAGCTTGGTGACCAGCAGGGTCCAGGAGAGGATCGAGGACAGCACCAGGCCGATCATCACGACCTTAACGACCGGGTCAGCGTCCATGAACATCTGCATGACGGTCAGCTTGCCGGCATGCTGTCTCTTATACACATCTGACGCTGCCGACGAACCGGAAGGTGTGTAGATCTC
>NZ_JAPMTQ010000055.1:0-7785 GCF_026411515.1 Phenylobacterium sp. 58.2.17
GCCCAGCACGCGATGCGGGCCGCGGGCGCGCAAGCGGCCTCGGCTTCCGGCGACAGCGCCCCGCCGCCGGCCGGGCCCCAAGCGCGCCGCCTGGAGCGCGTCCGCTCCCTGATGACCGAGAAGGGCTGCTAGCCGTGCGCCGGCTCCTCCTGACCGCCGCCGCCCTCGCCGCCGCCGGCCCCGCCCTGGCCGAGCAGAGCCCGGCCTCGGCCGCCGCCAAGGGCCGCATCGCCCCGTTCAGCGTCCAGGTGATCGGCGCCCTGCCGCCCGCCGAGGTGAAAGCCTTCACGGCCAAGGCCGGGACGATCGTCGACAAGGTGCTGGCCACCCCGACCTTGCATCAGCCGCGCGGCTTTTCGATCACCCGCTCGCTGACCATCGACAGCCCGCCCAGCGACCAGCCGCAGGGCCAGCCGTTCCTCGGCCGCGTCACCATGATCCCGCAGATGATCGACCTGGAGGCCGGGGCCAAGCCCGACGCGGCCGGCGCCTATATGGGCCGGCTGGAGGGCCCGACCTTCCAGATCCGGTTCAATAACCTGGCGGCCATCTACCCCAACGACAACGGCGACCGCCTCGACCAGCCGCGCGACCTGCCGCTGAAGATGGCCTCGATCCAGGGCTTCCCGGTGTTCCAGGTCGGCGTCCGCCAGGTGATCCTGATCGCCAAGCCGGGCCGCCAGCCCTATGCGCCGATGACCAAGGGCCAGTACCTGGACTGGCTGGCCAAGGAGATTCCTGGCGACACGCGCCTGGCGACGACCCGGGCGTCCCTGACCGGGCCGCAGCTCGCCGCCCCGGCCTGCGCCAGTTCGCGCCTGCGCGAGCTGTTTGGCGACTGCGCCAAGGGCGCGGCGCCTTATGTCCGCCTAAACCCGGACTATTTCGACAAGGGCGCGCGCAAGGGGGCGATCCAGCTGGTGGCGATCTCGACGCCGATCCCCGGCGGCCACGGCCACAAGATCCTGGAGCCCAAGCTCAAGGCCGCCGCCGCGGAGCTGGACCTGGCCTCGATCCAGGCGCTGCTGGACTAGCTCACGACCGCAAAAAGGCGGACGCCGTCGCCGGCGCCCGCCTTTTTCAGATCAGACTGGTGAGTCGCGCTTAGTGGGCGTCGTCGCCGCCGTGCTCGCGCAGCACCAGGAAGCCGCCGACCGAGATGATCACGCCGACCGCCAGCGCGCCGACGAAGCTGGTCGGGGTGCAGAACACCAGAACCAGGAACACCAGCAGCGCGGCCAGCGACAGCGAACCCCACTTCGTCAGCATGACGAACAGGTGGTAGGTCGAGGTCTGCTCGTGGATGTCCATGTCGCCGCGGTGGTATTCGGAAGCCATGGCGGGGCCGTCTCTCTCTTCGAAAATTCTGTTGTCGCCGGACCTACACGAACCGTAGGCCGGCCTCAAGGGTTCCTGGCGCGGCCTGTGTCAGCCCGGCCACACCGCCAGCAGCGAACGCAGCGCCGCCACCAGGGCCAGCGGCTGGTCGACCATGACGTGGTGGGCCGAGTCGGGGATGGCGATTTCCAGGATGTCGTCAGGCAGCGGCGTGATCTGGCCCTCGACCTTGCGGGTGATGATCACCGAGCGGTCGCCGAAGATGTGCGCCAGCGGCACCTCGACCTTGGGCTTGCCGCCGACCATCATCTGGTTCATCGCCGTGCGGTCGAGCTTGTTCCACATGTTCGGGTCGAACCGCCAGGTCCAGCCTTCGCCCGAGCCGTCCTCCATCGGCGCGCGCTTCAGCGAGCGGCGCGCGATGAAATCGGCGATGAACAGGTTGCCTGCGGCTTGGGGAGGCATGAACCGGAAGCGCGCCAACGCCGCCTGGATGGTCGGATAGACTTTCTGCGCGCGGTCCGGGGTCGGGATGTTGGCGACCCGCTTGGCCTGATCCTCCAGCATGCGCTTGCCTTCGGGGCTGTCGGGCGGCGGCCCGCCGAAACCGACGTCGACCATGATCGCCGCCTTCATCCGGTCCGGATGCGCGGCCGCGGCGAAGAACACCTGGCTGCCGCCGAACGAGTGGCCGACATAGACCGGCTTGCCGGCCGCGTAGAGCCCGGCCGCCTGGGCGCAGGCCTCGGCGTCCTCGGCGAAGTCCTGGAAGGCGTAGGTCTCGCGCCAGTCCGAGGCGCCCATGCCGGCCAGCGACATCGAGGCCACGCGGTAGTCCTTGGCCAGGTACGGCGCGATGAAGCTCCACCAGTCGGCATGGGCCGAGTTGCCGTGCACCAGCAGCAGGCCCGGCTTGCCGACCTCGCCCCAGGTCAGCAGCTCGAGCTTGCTGCCCTTGGACGTGACGAAGCTGCGCTCCGGCTCCTGGGCGATGGCGTCGAGGAACCAGGCCGGGGCGTCCGGCTCGCGGCCGCGGAACGGCAGCAGCGGGGCCTGGACTTCCGGCGGCAGGCTGCCGGGCTCGCTCGGAACCGGGCGGTCGTCGTCATAGTAGCCGACCGGCGCGCCTTCCTTGATCGCGGGATCCATCGCCATGGCCTTACTCGCCCCTCTTTTCCCGCTCGCCCGGCTTGCGCTGGATCGAGCGGATGCCCTTGTAGACGCCGGTGCCGGTCATCAGCGTGCGCTCGGCGCACCAGATGCGGCCACGGACGGTGAACACGTCGTCCTGTTCGGCGATGATCTCGCTGGAGCCCTCGATCCACTCGCCCATGTGGCCGCCGGAGAGGAAGTCGGTGGTCAACCGCACCGTCACCCAGCCGATCTCGCGCTGGTTTGAGATCACCCGCCCCCAGGCCATGTCGGCGAAGCTCATCAGCATGCCGCCGTGGCAGTTGCCCATGCCGTTGGCGTGGTGCTCCTCGACCCGGAACGCCATGATCTCGTCGTTCGTGGCGGGGTCGCGCTTGGAATAGAACGGGCCGACGGTGCGGCCGAAACCGCGCTGCCAGAGGTTGATCACAAAGCCGTCGGGAACGACGGCGGCCTGCACTTCGGTCAGATCGTCGGACATCGTGCGATGCTGATGAACGGGCGTTTGAAAAATGGCAAGCGCCGAAACACCCGAGCCGCGCCGCATATTCCGTGGCGCCATGGTCGCGCTTCGTGCGTTGTGGCTTGGCCGATACGCCCTGGGGGTGGTCGGACCAACATGGAGAAACGCATGCGTATCGCACTCAGCCTGGCCCTGGTCGCCGTCCTGGCCGCCGCCTGCTCCAAGAAGGAGGAAGCCGCCAAGGCCCCGGAGGCCGCCGCCCCCGCCGCGCCGGCGGCGCCGGCCGCTCCCGCCCTCGCCGCCGCCGACCTGGAGGGCCCCAAGCCCGGCAAGTGGAAGATGACCACCACCCTGTCGGCCGCCCCCAAGCCGGTCACCGTCGAGACCTGCGTCGCCCAGACCAGCTTCAAGGACATGGACGCGGCCAAGCAGAAGGCCGGCGTCACCTGCGCCGAGCAGTCCTATCGCCGCGAGGGCGCCGACATCGTCGGCCACAGCGTCTGCACCATCCAGGGCGGCATGAAGGTGATCACCGACAGCCGTATCTCCGGCGACTTCACCAGCCGCTACACGGTCGACGCCAAGACCGTCATGGACCCGGCCCCGACCCCGGCCATGAAGGAAACCACCATGAAGATCACCGCCGAACGTATCGGCGACTGCTGACCGACAAGCGTGTCATCCCGGTTTGCGAGGCAAGACCGGGATCCATTCGCACCTGACCTCGGGTTGCTTGGCGCGGCTGCGCCGCATCCTGATCCATCCGGCGTTCATGGATCCCGGTCTTCGGCTGCGCCGAAACCGGGATGACGCCCCAAGCAGGCAAGATCCGCCCCCGCCGCGCCCGGCTTCGTCGTAAATTCGTCCGCCCAGCCTTCCCCGCGGCGCAGGTTCCGTCCTATCGTCCGCGCCAGTTCGCAGGGGATGGGTTCCTTCAAGATGAGAGTTCTGACGACGGCGGTCGCGGTGTTCGCGGCCGCGGCCCTCAGCGGTTGCGCCACCACGGCGGCGACCTCCAGCAAGCCGGCCGCCGGCGACGCCGCCAAGGCCGGGCCCCTGCCCAAGGGGCTGGATTCCGGGCGCGGCGAGGACGCCTACGCCTCGACCTACCGACCGCTGCCCAGCCGCCCGACCGCCCTGGTCGACGCGACCATCTTCACCGGGACCGGCGAGAAGATCGACCGCGGCGTGGTGCTGATCCGCGACGGCAAGATCGAAGCCGTCGGTGCGGCCATCGTTCCCCCGGCCAGCTACGACATGGTCGACGCCGCCGGAAAGTTCGTCACCCCCGGCCTGATCGACGCCCACTCGCACCTAGGCGTCTATCCCTCGCCCGCCGTGCCGGCCCACTCGGACGGCAACGAGCTGACCGACCCCAACACCGCCGGCGTCTGGGCCGAGCATTCGGTCTGGCCACAGGACCCCGGCTTCAACCTCGCTCGCGCCGGCGGCGTCACCACCCTCTTGGTGCTGCCGGGCTCCGGCAACCTGATCGGCGGCCGCTCGGTCACCCTGCGCAACATTCCGGCCCGCACCGTCCAGGACATGAAATTCCCCGGCGCGCCCTACGGCCTGAAGATGGCCTGCGGCGAGAACCCCAAGCGCGTCTACGGCAGCCGCAACCGGGCCCCGTCGACCCGCATGGGCAATGTCGCCGGCTACCGCACCGCCTGGATCAACGCCGCCGACTACGCCCGCAAGTGGGATGACTACCGCGCCAAGGCTGACCGCGGCGAAAAGGCTGACCCGCCCAAGCGCGACCTGCAGCTGGAGACCCTGGCCGGCGTGCTCAAGGGCGAGATCCTGGTCGAGAACCACTGCTACCGGGCCGACGAAATGGTCCAGATGATCGGGGTCGCCAACGAGTTCGGCTACAAGATCACCGCCTTCCACCACGCGCTGGAGGCCTACAAGATCGCCGACATCCTGGCCAAGGAAGACATCTGCGTCGCGACCTGGGCCAACTGGTGGGGCTCCAAGCTGGAGGCCTGGGACGCGGTCGAGGCCAACGCCCCGATGATCCACGCGGCCGGCGGCTGCGCGGTCATCAAGTCCGACGACCCCGACGTGATCCAGCGGCTGAACCAGGAGGCCGCCGAGGCGCTGGCCGCCGGTCGCGCCGCCGGCTACCAGATCACCGAGGGCGAGGCGATGAAGTGGATCACCCTCAACCCGGCCAAGGCCATCGGCCTGGAGAAAGAGACCGGCAGCCTGGAGCCCGGTAAGCGCGCCGACGTGGTGCTGTGGGACAAGAACCCCTTCTCGATCTACGCCAAGGCCGAGCGCGTCTATCTGGACGGCGGCCTCGCCTATGATCGGCGCGACCCGCGCTATCAGCCCAAGTCGGACTTCGAACTCGGCCAGGGAGCGGGCCGCTGATGCGTAAGCTTGTCGTTAGCCTGGCGGCGCTGGCCGCCGCCCTCGCCGGCCCGGCGCTCGCGCAGACCGTGGCCATCACCAACGCCCGCGTCCTCACCGCCGGTCCGGCCGGCGAGATCGCCCATGGCCTGGTCTTGATCGACAAGGGCAAGATCACCGCCGTCCTCGACCAGACCACCGTCCGGCTGGCGTTCGCGCCCGGCACGCAGGTGATCGACGCTCAAGGCGGCGTCGTCACGCCCGGCTTCATCGCCCCCAACGCCCTGCTCGGCGCCGTCGAAGTCCGCTCGCTCGGCGACGACGTGGTGGCCAACAATCCCGACATCGGCGCGGCCTTCGACGTCCAGTACGCGCTGAACCCGGCCTCGACCCTGATCCCGGTGGCGCGGATGGCGGGCATCACCCGCGCCGTGGTCACCCCGATCTCGGCCGGCGGCGGAGGCGGCGGCGCCGACTTCCACGCCGACGACGGCGAGGAGCTGATGACCGCGGGCGGCGGCGGCGGCACCAAGTCCGCGGCCCTGTTCGCCGGCCAGGCCGCCGTCATCCACCTGGGCGAGGCGACCGACATCCTGGTCAAGCCCAAGGTCGGCATGGTGGTGCCGTTCGGCGACGGTGGGGCCAATGTCGCCGGCGGCGCGCGCGGCGCCGAAATCGTCGCCTTGCAGACCGCCTTCCGCGACGTGCGCGACTACATGCGCAACCGCGCCGCCTACGACCGCGCCGGCGTGCGCGACCTGGCGCTGTCCAAGACCGACCTCGAGGCCCTGATCCCGGTGGTCGAGGGGCGGATGCCGATCATCGCCGTGGTCCACAAGGCCTCGGACATCCGCGCGGTGCTCAAGTTCGCCCGCGAGGAAAAGATCAAGGTCATCCTCTCCGGCGCCGAGGAAGGCTGGATGGCGGCCCGCGAGATCGCCGCCGCCGGCGTCCCGGTCATCGTCGACCCGCTGTCGGACCGGCCCGAGACCTTCCAGACCCTCGGCGCCAGCCTGGAGAACGCCGGCAAGCTGCACGCGGCGGGCGTCACCGTGATCCTGCAAGGCAGCGGCGGCGCCCACCGCATCCGCGAGCTGCGCTACAACGCCGGCAACGCCGTGTCCTACGGCATGCCCTACCAGGCGGCGCTGGCGGCGATGACCATCAATCCGGCCAAGGTGTTCGGACTCGCCGATAAGGTCGGCTCGCTGGAGCCGGGCAAGGACGCCGACCTGGTGATCTGGACCGCCGACCCGTTCGAGCCGCTCAGCCAGCCGACCGCGATCTTCATCCGCGGCCAGGCCCAACCCCTGACCTCCCGCCAGATCGAACTGCGCGACCGCTACAAGGACCTCTCGGGCCCGTATCCGGTGGCGTATCCGAAGCCGTAGACGCCATCCCCACCCGCTCACCCCGGCGAAGGCCGGGGCCCAAGCTGGATTGCAACTCGCGATACGGCCAGTCCGCTTGGATCCCGGCTTTCGCCGGGACGCGCGGAGGAGAGCTCAACGGATCTCAGGGCTTCAACGTCTGCGCCGCGAGCGCCGCGCTGGCGCGCGGGCCCAGGGTCTCGGCCGAGCTGCCGACCGCCACGGCGACCTCGCCGGCCGCCACCCGCCAGCCTGGCAGGGCGACGTCGTAGTTGGCCAGCAGCCGCGGATCGGCGGTGACGCTCACGCGCTTGGTCTCGCCCGGCGCCAGCGCCACCCGCGACCAGCCGATCAGCCGCTGGCTCTCCTGGCCGTCCGCGCCGGTGACGAAAGCGTAGACCTGCGGGGTGTCGATCCCGGCGACGTCGCCGGTGTTGGTCACGTCGAAGCTGACCTCCAGGCTCTCGCCGCCGCTCACGCTGACCGGGCCATGCGCGAAGCGCGTGTACGACAGCCCGAAGCCGAACGGGAACAGGGTCGGCCGGCCCGTCTTGGCGAACCAGCGATAGCCGGCGTCCGCGCCCTCCGGATGCGGGACCGAGAAGCGGCCCTTGTGCTGCTGCACGTTCGGGAACGAGGTCGGCAGGGTCTTCCCCTCGACCGGCGGGCCGAAGATCATGCCCGGGATCTCCGGGCGGACCAGGTCGGCGACGTCGCGCGGGAAGCTGATCGGCAGCCGGCCCGAGGGATTCACCTCGCCGAACAGCACGCGGGCGATGGCCTCGCCGCCGCGCGCGCCCGGATACCAGGCCTGCAGCACCGCCTGCACGTCGTCGAGCCACGGCATGGTCACCGGAGTTCCGGTCTCCAGCACCACCACCGTCTTGGCGTTGGCGGCGGCGACGGCGGCGATCAGCGCGTCCTGGTCGTTGGGCAGCGACAGGGTCGGCAGGTCCTCGGCCTCGGTGCACCACTGGTCGGCGAAGACGATGGCGAGGTCGGCGTCCTTCGCGGCGGGGGGGGGGGGGGGGGGGGGGGGGGGGGGGGGGGTGGTGTGGTGGTCGTTTAGAGGCCGCGCGCGGCTCGGCCGCGCCCCCGCGGCGG
>NZ_JAPMTQ010000055.1:7795-21049 GCF_026411515.1 Phenylobacterium sp. 58.2.17
GAGCGACGGGGGCGGAGGGCCGGGGCGCTCGGTCCCCCATTGGGGGGCAAAGTCGGGGGGGGGGGGGGGGGGGGGGGGGGCGCCCGCGGCCGCGGCCGGGTCCGTGCCGGGATCGTAGGTGACCTGGACGTTCAGCGCCCGCTCCTGGATCGCCGCCAGCGGCGCGGAGGGGTGATAGGTGATCTGCGAGAAGGCCGAGGACATGCCCATGGTGACCGCGATCTCCAGGGCCGCGCCGCCGACCGGGATCACCTGCGAGGAGCCGCCGCCAGACAGCACGCCGACGTCGGCATGGGCGCCGATCACCGCGATCCGCCGGTTGCTAGAATCTATCGGCAGGATTCCATCGGCGTTCTTCAGCATGACGATAGCGGCCTCGGCGGCGTCCTGCGCCACCTTGGCGTTGGCGTCGTAGTCGGTCGCGCGACGCTCGGCCGGGTGGTCGAAAACCCCTTTGTCGATCAGGCTTCGCAGGATCCGGTGGACCATGTTCGCCAGCCGCTCGAACGGGACCTCGCCCTGCTCAACGGCATCTTTCAGCAAGGCCCCGAAGTAAACCTGCCGATCGAGCTGCTCGCCGCTCTCCTGATCCATGCCGGCGAGCGCCGCCTTGGCGGTCGAATGCACGGCGCCCCAGTCGCTCATCACCCAGCCGGGGTAGCCCCAGTCGCGCTTGAGGACCTGGTTCAGCAGGAAGTCGTTTTCCCCGGCCCACTCGCCGTTGACCTTGTTGTAGGCGCACATGACCGAGCCGGGGTCGCCGCGCTCGATGGCGATCTGGAAGGCCAGCAGGTCGCTTTCCCGCAGCGCGCCCTCGTCGATCTGGGCGTCGACCACGTGACGGCAGGTCTCCTGGTCGTTCAGCGCGAAGTGCTTGAGCGTGCAGACGATCTGGTTCGACTGCGCGCCCTTGATCGCCTCGCCGGCCAACACCCCGGCCAGCAGCGGGTCCTCGCCGAGATACTCGAAATTGCGCCCGCAACGCGGCTCGCGGGTCAGGTTGGCGCCGCCGCCCAGCAGCACGTTGAAGCCCTTGTCGCGCGCCTCCGAGCCGACCATCGCCCCGGCCGCATAGGCCAGCTCCGCGTCCCAGGTGGAGGCCAGGGCCAGCCCCGAAGGCAGCGCCGTCGCCCCGTCGCCGGGCCGGATCTTGCGCGGGTTGGCGACCCCGAGGCTGGCGTCGGTCTCGTTGAGCGCCGGGATCCCCAGCCGCGCCACGCCAGGGATGTAGCCCGCGCCCATCGCCGCGTCCGCCGGCGGGTTCTCCAGCAGGGTCGGCATCGGCCCGTGGACCAGGCTGATCATCTCGTCGAGGGTCAGCTGCTCAATCAGCAGCGCGGCCCGCTCGTCGGGCGAGCGGCTCTTGTCCATCCAGGGCTGGGCGGTCATGGCGGGGTTCCTCGGGGCGTCGTTGCGCGGACGCTATCTATTTTTACCCAATCGGGCAATATTAAGCCATGACCCAGGCCGCCGCACGTCCCAGAGGCCGTCCAAGAGGCCGTCCCGCCAAGGACGCCCGCTCCGTCGAGGAGACCCGGGCCGCCATCCTCGCCGCCGCCCTGAAGCTCTTTGCGGAACGGGGGTTCGAGGGCGCCGCCTTGCGCGACATCGCCGCCGCGGCCGGCGTCGAGCACAGCCTGGTGCGTTACCATTTCACCGACAAGTCGACCCTCTGGCGGTCGGCGCTGCGCAGCCTCATCGACCAGATGAACGCCGGACGCCGCGCCGACTGGCGCGGGACCTACGGCCAACCGCTGCTGGAGCGGTTCAAGCAGGCGCTGCGCGACTATGTCGGCTACTGCGCCCGCCATCCCGAGCACGCGCGGATCATGGTCCACGAGACCATGTCCGACACCGACCGCACGGCCTGGATCGCCGAGCAGATCATCGGGCCGCAGCACCGCGCGGCGCGCCGGAACATTGAGACCCTGATGGCCGCCGGCCACCTGCCGCGCATGGAGCCGCGACGGCTGATCTACATGATCGCCGCGGCGGCGCAGGCGCCCTTCACCCTGGCGGGCGAGCTGCGCTTGGCCTACGGCGTCGACCCGATGGCGCCGCCCGAGGTCGAGGCCCACGCCGACGCCGTGGTCGCCGCATTCGTCCGCGACTAGGACGCCCGCGTCAGGTTAGAGCGCCTTTTCGGGGTTCAGCGTCTCGCGCAGCTGGCGCTTGAGGAACTTTCCGCTGGCGTTGCGCGGCAGCGGGTCGTTCATGAACCACAGGTAGCGGGGCACCTTGTGCTTGGCCATCAGGCCAGAGAGGTGCTCGCGCAGTTCCTCCGGCGAGACCATCGCGCCGGGACGCAGCAGCACCGCGGCCCCGACCTCCTCGCCCAGCCGCTCGTCCGGCACGCCGAAGACGGTGACCTCGGCCACCGCCGGGTGGCGGAAGATGCCGGCCTCGACCTCGGCGCAATAGACGTTCTCGCCGCCGCGCAGGACCATGTCCTTCTTGCGGTCGACGATGAAGATGAAGCCGTCCTCGTCGATCCGCGCCACGTCGCCGGTGTGCAGCCAGCCGTCGGTGATCGACTCAGCGGTGGCGTCGGGGCGGTTGATATAGCCCTTGATGACCGGCGCGCCCTTGACCCACAGCTCGCCGACCTGGCCGGCCGGCACCGCATTGCCGTCGTCGTCGACGCACTTGGCCTCGAAGGCCGGCATGGCCGGGCCGCAGCTGTCGGGCTTGTCGACGAAGAAGTCGGCTGACACCGCGGTGATGATCCCGCAGGTCTCGGTCATGCCATAGCCGGTGTTCGGCCGCGCGGTCTTCACCGCCCCGTCGATCTTGGCCACCAGGTCCGGCGGCAGCTGCGCGCCGCCGCCGCCGAGGGTCAGCAGGCTGGAGGTGTCGGTCGTCGCGAAGTCGGGATGGTTGATCACCTCGCGGGCCATGGTCGGCACGCCGCTCATGGCGGTGATCTTCTCCTTGGCGATCAGGCGCAGCGCCTCGCCGGCGTCCCAACGGTACATCAGGACCAGCTTGCCGCCGCCGGCGGTCACGGCGTAGGCGCCGCAATTGTTGGCGGTGACGTGGAACAGCGGCGTGGTGATCAGCGCCGCCGGGATCGGCGCGTCCTCGGGGTTGGGGACCACGCCGGTGGCCTTGGCCACGGCCAGCGCCTGGACCTGGGCTGAGAAGCCCATGTTCATCAGGTTGGCGATGCAGCCGCGGTGGGTCAGCTGCGCGCCCTTCGGATTGCCCGTGGTGCCCGAGGTGTAGAAGATGCAGGCGTCGGCGTCCGGGTCGACGCTGACCTGCGGCATCGCCCCGCCGCCGGCGATCACCTCGGCATAGGGAATGACGCCCGCCGGCGCGTCGGTGCGCACCGCCACCAGTTTTGCGCCCTGCGCCATGGCCGGGCGCTCGAGAATGCGGGCCAGGCGCTCGACGTCGGCGAAGATCACCTTCGGCGCGGAGTCCTTGATCGCGTACTCCATCTCGTCGGTCACCCACCAGGCGTTCATGCCGACCGCGGCGACGCCGATCGAGAGGCAGGCCCAGTAGAGCAGCATCCATTCGGGATAGTTGCGCATGGCGATGGCCACGCGGTCGCCGGGCTGGACACCCTGCGCGAACAGCCAGGCGGCGATGGCGTTCACCTGGGCGTGGGCCTGGGCGTAGGTCAGGCGATCGTTCTCGTAGACCAGATAGTCGCGGTCGCCATAGGCGGCGGTCGAGAGCCACAGTTCGCGCACCGATGGCGGCGCGTTCTTGTACATGCGGATCATGTTGCCGCGCACCGGGATCTCGACGATCTCGAACGGGGCGCCGGGCGCCGTCAGTTCCGACCAGGCCTGCTTCAGCTCTCGATAGTGCATGGACTCCCCAATTGTTTGATCACCGGCCGCGTCGAGGCGGACGGCGGGACTTGCCTTACGACACGACAAGCGCCGACGCTGCGGAACGCAAGGACAAAACAGGGAGATAGGCGCCGTGGCGATTGATTTCGAGATTCCGGAAGACGCGAAGGCCGTCCGCGCCCGGGTGCGCGAATGGGTTGAGCAGGAGTGCATTCCCGCCGAGGCCCGCCTGAAGGACAAGGAGTCGTTCCAGGCGGTGCTGGCCGAGCTGCGGACCAAGGCCCGCGCCCAGGGACTGTGGCTGCCCTTCATCCCCAAGGAGTACGGCGGCATGGGGCTGGGCCCGCTGGCCAACGCCCTGGTGCAGATGGAGCTCGGCCGCAGTCACCTCGGCGCGCTGTCGATGAACAGCCAGGGTCCTGACGACGCCACCATGCTGACCCTGCTGGCGCACGGCACCGAGCTTCAGAAGGAAAAGTTCCTCAAGCCGCTGCTGAACGGCGACAAGCGCGTCTGCTACTCGATGACGGAGAAGGCCTCGGGCGCCGACGCCACCGGCATGCGCACCACCGCGGTCAAGGACGGCAACGAGAACTACGTGCTCAACGGCGAGAAGTGGTTCTCCTCGGCCGCCAGCGCCGCCGACCTCGCCGTGGTCATGGCCCGCACCGACCCCGACGCCCCGCGCCACCAGCAGTTCTCGACCTTCATCGTCGAGCTGCCCAATCCCGGCTACGTCATCAAGCGCGACATTAAGACGATGGCCGTCGAGGGCCCGCTGTCGCACATCATGGGCGGCGGCCATTCCGAGATCGAGATCAAGGACCTGGTGATCCCGGCCGAGAACCTGCTCGGCGGCGAGGGCCAGGGCTTCAATATGGGCCAGCACCGCCTAGCCTACGGGCGCCTGCGCCACGGCATGCACAACGTCGCCATGGCCCAGCGAGCGCTGGACATGGCCACGGCCCACGTCACTCAGCGCTCGACCTTCGGCAAGCCGCTGGCCGAGCGCCAGGCCGTCCAGTTCATGCTCGCCGAGTGCGCCAGCGAGCTCTACATGGCCCGCCTTATGCTGCTGCACATCGCCTACAAGGCCGAGCGCGGCATGGACCTGCGGCAGGAGAACTCCATCGCCAAGGTGTTCCTCGCCCACATGGTGCACAAGGTCGTCGACACCGCGATCCAGCTGCACGGCGCGCTCGGCTACAGCCAGGATACGCCGCTGGCCAGCTGGTACACCCACATCCGCTCCCAGCGCCTGGTGGACGGGCCGGACGAGGTGCACCGCTGGACCGTGGGCCGCAACGTGATCAAGGCCTACCAGCAGTTCGGCACCACCGCCTCGGCGGCCGGCGGCGACCTGCTCTAGGAACGGCATTTCCGAGGGTGTCATCCCGGAAAGCGCGCAGCGCTTGTCCGGGGCCCATTCGCGCCGTGCAGAAGATGCGGCGACGTCTTGCCGTCGACGGCGAGATCAGGTGTTCATGGGGCCCGGACTTCTGCGGCTGCGCCGCTGCATCCGGGATGACATCAAGATTGGAACCCCGATGACGAACGCCTCCCCTCCGCTCCACATCGTCGGGCTCTCCGGAAGCCTTCGCGCCGGCTCGTTCAACGCCCAGCTGCTGCGGGCGGCCGCGCGGCTGGCGCCGGCGGGCGTGCAGATCGAGGTCGAGACCATCCGCGGCGTGCCGCTCTACGATGGCGACGTCGAAGCCGCCGAAGGCATCCCGGCCAAGGTCGCCGAGTTGAAGGACAAGATCGCCGACGCCGACGCGCTGTTCCTGGTGACGCCCGAGTACAACAACTCGATCCCCGGCGTGTTCAAGAACGCCATAGACTGGTTGACGCGGCCCGCGAGCGACATCGGCAGGGTGTTCGGCGGCAAGCCGGTGGCCTTCATCGGCGCCTCGCCCGGCGGTTTCGGGACCATCCTCAGTCAGGAGGCCTGGCTGCCGGTGCTGCGCACCCTCGGCACGCAACCCTGGTTCGGCGGCCGGTTGATGGTCTCTCGCGCCCACAAGGTGTTCGACGAGGCTGGAGCCATCCTCGACCCGGCGATCGAAGAAGCGCTGACCGGCTACGTCGCCGGCTTCAGCGCGTTCGTGGCCGAGGTGAAGGCCGGCCGCGCCTAGCAGCGCCGCGGCACGCCGGGCGCGCCGAACGCGCACTCCAGCTCGGCGCGCGGCCAGGCCCCGGCGTCGGCGGCCGCGACATAGGTCGAGAGCAGGAACTCGGCGAGCGCCGCCTCGGGATCGGGCGCGGACCGCACCGCCTCGTAGGGCAGGATGAACTCGCCCAGCCCCTCGTGAAACGCCGCCTGGGCAGGACGCACCACCGTCTCGCGGAACCCCTTCGGCTCCGGATAGGCGTAGGCGTAGAAAGCCGGGAACTCGACCAGGCCGCCGCCGGGCCAGAAGCCGGCGCTGGCGACCTCGTGCGAATAGGCCTCGCGCGTGACTGCGTCGGGCAGGTTCGGGATGCCGCCCGGATGGCGCGGGGCGGTGCGTCCGGAGAACCGCGTCACCGCCAGGTCGAACGCCCCCCAGAACAGGTGCACCGGGCTGACCTTGCCAAGGTATCCGGTGCGGAACTCCTGAAACACCCGCTCGATCCGGATCAGCGCCTGCCACAGCCGCCAGGCCGCATCGTGGTCGTAGACGCGGATCGCCGCGTCCTGGAGGAACGGGACCGGGTCGGGAATCTCGTTGGGAACCCCATCGATCCGCACCGGTCCGCCGGTGCGCGAGAGCATCTCCTCCACCGCCCGGTAGACATGGGCGATGCTCTGCCCGGCCAGCGGGATTTCGCCGAGAAAGCCGTTGCTGGCCCGGCAGCGCAGCTGGTGCTCGACGAAGTCGAACTCCAGGTCGAACAGACCGCCGGCGTTGGGGACAGGCGAGGTGGTGAGCCCGCGCGGCGAAACGTAGAGCGCCACCTGCCAACCGTGATTGACCCAGGGCGCGCAGGCGGTGCGCGCCTTGCCGACGATCTGGCTCATCAGGTGCAGGGTCTCGAAGGTCGCGCGATCCTGCGCGTAGTCGAGGGCCGGCCAAGGGTTCGATGTCGCCTCGGCCATGCCCGCTCCCTCACACCAGGTCGTCGAACTCGTCGACGAGCCGTTCCAGTTGGCTCATGCCCGCGGCCCAGAAGGCCTTCTCGCGCGGGTTCAGCCCGAACGGCTTTAGCGCCTCGACATAGGTCCGGGTTCCGCCGGCGGCGAGCAGGTCCTCGTAGAGCGGGGCGAAGGCGACCGGGTCCTCCCGGCGCTTCTCCATCAGCCCGCGCACCAGCAGGTCGCCGAACGCGTAGGCGTAGACGTAGAACGGTGCGTGCACGAAGTGGCTGACATAGGCCCAGTAGTGCTCGTAGCCAGGGTTCAGCTTCACCGCCGGGCCGAGGCTCTCGGCCATAACCTCCAGCCACAGGGCGCTGATGTCCTCAGGCGCCAGTTCGCCCTCCTGGCGCATCGCGTGGAACTGGGTCTCGAAGCGGTGGAAGGCGATCTGCCGGACCACCGTGTTGAGGCCGTCCTCGATCTTGCCGGCCAGCAGGCCCATGCGCTCCTGCTTGGAGGCGCCGGCCAGCAGCCGCTCGAAGACCAGGCCCTCGCCGAAGATCGAGGCGGTCTCGGCCAGGGTCAGCGGGGTGTCGGCCAGCAGGGTGCCCAGCGGCGCACACAGCGTCTGGTGCACGGCGTGACCCAACTCGTGCGCCAGGGTCAGCACGTCGCGCCGCTCGCCCATGTAGTTCATGAACACATAGGGATGCCGGTCGGCGGTGACCGGGTGAGAATACGCGCCCGACTGCTTGCCCGGGCGCGGCCGCGCGTCGATCCAGGGATGGGTGAAGAAGGTCTGGGCCGTGTCGGCGAACTTCGGCGCCAGGTCGGCGAAGCTTTCCAGCACCATGCCGCGGGCCTCGTCCCAGCCGTAGGTGCGCGGCGCGGCGGTGTCGAGCGGGGCGTTGCGGTCCCAGTAGTCCAGGGTCTTGCGGCCCATGACCTTGGCCTTCAGCGCATAATAGCGATGGCTGACCGAAGGATAGGCTTCGACCACCGCGGCCTCCAGCGCCTGGACGGCGTCGGCGTCGACCTCGTTGGCCAAGTGCCGCGAGGCGGCGGGATCCGGGTACTTGCGCCAGCGGTCCTCGACCTGCTTTTCGAAGGCCAGGGTGTTCATCGACAGCGCGAGAACCGGGGCGCGTTCCTCCAGCGCCTTGGCCAGGCCCTGAGCGGCCTGCTTGCGGCGCGCGCCGTCGGGATCCGACAGCCGATTCAGCGCCTCCGACAGGGTCAGGTTCTCGCGTCCGACCTTCGCAGTCAGCCGCGCCAGGGTCTCATCGAACAGCCGCGTCCAGTTGGCGACCGCCGGGCCGCGATCGATCAGCAGCCGCTCCAGATCGGCGGTCAGCTCATGCGGGCGCGACAGCCGCACCCGCCGCATCCAAGGCCGCCAGCGGGCGGCGGGCGGATGGGCCTTGAAGGCCATCTCGATCTCGTTGTCCTCGAGCTGGTTGAGCTCGAGCGTGAAGAACAGGCTGTCGGCGGCGATCTGCGCGGAGCGCGCCCGCAGGTCGGCCTCGAACTTGGCCCAGGCCGGATCGTCGCGCGCCACCGACGCCGAAAGCGCCGCATAGGCGCCGACGCCCCAGAGGCCGTTGGTGGCCTTTTCGTACAGCCCGACGCCGTGGTCGAGCACCTCGCCCAGGTGCAGCGGGTCGGTGCGCAGGGCGGTGAAACGTCCCTTCAGCTTGACCAACTCGTCATTGGCCGCCTTGGCGGCGGCCAGGTCAGCCTCGATCTTCGGATCCTCGCGCCCGGCATACAGGTCGGCGAGGTTCCACTCGGGCAGGGTGTCCAGTTTCACGGGAGCGTTCATGCGGGCACAGATAGACCCTCGGCGGCGCGGTCGCTAGCGCAGCGACCGCCTCCCGCTCATCCCAGCGAA
The DNA here is from genome assembly GCF_026411515.1 of Phenylobacterium sp. 58.2.17. Classification (NCBI taxonomy): domain Bacteria; kingdom Pseudomonadati; phylum Pseudomonadota; class Alphaproteobacteria; order Caulobacterales; family Caulobacteraceae; genus Phenylobacterium; species Phenylobacterium sp. 58.2.17. The sequence continues at coordinate 16,551 of NZ_JAPMTQ010000055.1, forward strand.
GGCCGGGACGAGCGGTGGTGAGACCATCCTAGCTCTTCGGCGCGGCTCCTCCCTTGGCCGCCTTCGCCTCGGCCTGCACGGCCCGCGCCTCGGTCAGCACGTAGGCGCGCAGGTCCTCAGCGCCCTTGGCGTCGATGAAGCGGCTGAAGCTGGCCATGCCGCGCTCGGCCAGCGCTCCGTCGATCAGCACCGATTTCCAGCTGTCGGCCGACAGCAGCATTTGCGAGCGGCGCAGGTCGGGCAGATAGGTCCCGGTGGCGTTGGGGCCATGGCAGACCTGGCAGTTCTGGTGGAACAGGGCGAAGCCGCGCTTGGCGTCGCCGGTCGAGGTCACGCCGGTCAGGTCGAGCTCGAACTTCTCGGGTCGGACGTAGGCCGGCGCCGTCGCCTTGCCGCCCAGCTTGAAGACCAGCAGCCGGCCCGGAAGCCGCGGGCGGTCGGGCAACACGAACGGCGCCGACAGCGCCCCGGCCCCGCCGTAGCCGACCATCTGGGCGACGTATTGCTCGCCGTCGATCTCGTAGGTCATCGGCGCGGCGATGACGCCGTTGTCGGTCTGGTAGGACCAGAGCTTCTTGCCGTCGGCGGCGCTGTAGGCGGCGAACTCGCCCTGGGCCGCGCCCTGGAAGATCAGGCCGCCGCCGGTCGACAGCACGCCGGCGTTCCAGAAATAGGGGTGCTGGATCGTGAAGCGCGCCTTCTGGGCCACCGGGTCCCAGGCGATCAGCTCGCCCTTCACCATCGCCTTGAGGGCGGCGATCTGCGCCTTGTCGGTGGGCAGGGCGTTGGCGAGGAAGTCTGTGCCGACGTTCCAGCCGCCGGCGCGGTAGCTGTAGCCTTTGTCCGGAGTATAGGCGAACGGGATCACCTGGGCCGGGATGTAGACCAGGTTTTCCTTTGGGTTGAAGGCCATCGGGTGCCAGTTGTGAGCGCCGAACGGCGCGGGCACCTGCAGCGAGGGCGCGTTCTCATAGCGCACCCCGGGGTTCTCGATCGGGCGGCCGGTGGCCGGATCGACGCCCTTGGCCCAGGTGATCGGCACGTACGGCTTGGCCGAGATCAACTGGCCGTTGGTGCGGTCGAGGACGTAGAAGAAGCCGTTCTTGGGCGCCTGCATCAGCACCTTTCGGACGGCGCCTCCCACATTCATGTCGGCCAGGATGATGTGCTGGGTGGCGGTGTAGTCCCAGCTTTCGCCCGGCGTGGTCTGATAGTGCCAGACGTACTCGCCGGTGTCGGGCTTCAGGGCCAGGATCGAGGAGAGGAAGAGGTTGTCGCCCTTGCCGTCCGAGCGCTTGACGTGGTTCCAGGGCGTGCCGTTGCCGACCCCGGCATAGAGGATGTCGAGCTGCGGATCGTAGGCCATGGCGTCCCAGACCGTGCCGCCGCCGCCGGTAGCCTTCCAGCCTTCGCCGAACCAGGTGGCCGCGCCCTTCTCCTTCATGACCTTGTCGGAGGCGGCGTTGTCGGGCTGCCCGTTCGGATTGGGCGTGGTGTAGAAGCGCCAGAGCAGCTTGCCGTCATTGGCGTTGTAGGCCGACAGGTAGCCGCGCACGCCGTACTCGCCGCCGCCGTTGCCGATCAGCACCTTGTCCTTGATGACCCGCGGCGCGCCGGTGATCGTGTAGGGGCGCGAGGTGTCGGTGGTCTGCACCGACCAGACCGGCTTGCCGGTGGCCGCATCGAGGGCGATCAGCCGGCCGTCGAGGGCGCCGACATAGACGCGGCCCTTCCAGACGGCGACGCCGCGGTTGACCACGTCGCAGCAGGCGTCGAAGCCCTTCTTGCCGTCGACCTTGGGATCGTAGGACCACTTCAGCGCGCCGGTCTTGGCGTCGAACGCGAAGACCTTGGACCAGGCGGTGGTGGTGTAGAGCACGCCGTCGACCATGACCGGCGTGGCTTCCTGGCCGCGGTCGGTGTCGAACTCGTGCATCCAGGCCAGGCCCAGCTGACCGACATTGCTGGCGTTGATCTTGTCGAGCGGGCTGTGGCGCTGCTCGTCATAGGTCCGCCCGTAGGAGAGCCATTCGCCGTTGCCGGCGGCCGCCACGATCCGCTCGCCGTCGACATTGCCGGCCTTGGCCGTCTCGGCCTTCTGACTGCATGCGGCCAACACCGCCGCCACGGCGATGACCGCCGCCAGCTTCAAGCACTTCATGGATGCGCCTCCCTGTGGCCGTCGTCGTGCGGCCTTTGGAGGAACTATGCGCCTATCTTCGCCGCGGACAAGGCGCCGCTAGGTCACCTTCCGCGGACGATCCAGGGCGAAGGCGGCCAGCCCCAGAACGAGGTAGATAGCCAGCGCCGCGCCGCCCAGTCCGGTCGCGTCGCCGTCGCCCGGCATGACCATGGCGATGATCTGCACGGCGAGCAGGATGCTGGTGAACGCCAGCACCGGCCACAACGCGCGCCCTTGCCGGCCCCGCACAAAGGCCCAGGCCGCGGCCCCCAGCCCCAGCAGGCCGATCTCCACCGCCTGCTCGGGGACCGGGTAGTTCCAGAGCCCGAAGCCGACCTTGGTCCCGCCGAACCAGAGCTCAAGGTCGGGCCGGTGCACCAACAGGTCGCCCAGCCAGTGCGAGAACACCACCAGGGCGATGGCGATCGCCGCCCCCCAAGGCAGCCGCGCGGCCCGCGCCAGCAACAGGCCCGCCAGCGACCATAGCACCACCGCAGGCAGGCTGTGGGTGAAGGGCATGTGGTAGAGGTCGAGCGTGCTGCCCGGCAGGCTGGGGTCGATGCGCGCCTTCTCGACCCCGGCCATGAGCAGCGCGGCCCAGCCGATGTCGATGGCCTGGGCGGCGATCACGTAGCTCCACAGCGGGGCGCGCGGCTCAACGGCCTTGGCGGCGAGGGAGGCGGCGTAGTGACCGACGAACATGGCGCGGGCTCCAGTGGACCTGGCCGCCAAGGTCGAGCTTGGCGGCCGCCGGCGCAACCGCTCAAATCCAAACCCCGCCCATTCGAAAACGACTAGGCGAGGAACTCCGCCAGGGCCGCGGCGAACTGCGGCGCGGCCACGACGCTGCGGTGGTCGCCGGGCGCCAGCCGCAGCCGCGCGCCCTTAATCGCGGCGGCCAGCCGCTCGGGCCTGGCGGCCAGCGGATCGGCGTCGCCGGCCAGCACCAGGGTCTGCGCAGCGATGTCCTCCAGCGGAATGCGGCTGGCGTGGACGACCTGGGCCTGGGCGGCCAGCGCCCGGCGATCGGCGCCGGTCGCGTCGGCCAGCTGGCGGAAGCCGCGCGCAGCGGGCGGGATGTCCGCCGGATCGTCGGCCAACAGGGCTTTGACGATGTCCTGGTTGTCGACCACGCGGGTGTCGACCCCGCCCTGAGCCAGGATGCCGTCGCCGACGCCGCCGATGACCAACCGGCGGATGCGCGGCTCGCGCGTTCCGGCGATCAGCGAGACGATTGCGCCCATCGAGTAGCCGACCAGGTCGAAGGCCGGAAAACGCAGATGGTCGATCAACTCGGAGACGTCCCGGGCCATCCGGTCCTCGCCATAGAAGGCCGGGTCGTGCGGCTTGTCGGACTCGCCGTGGCCGCGTGCGTCGAGCGCGATCACCCGACGGCCGGCCGTGGTCAGGGCGCCGACGACGCCCGCGCCCAGCCAGTTGAGCTTGGCGCTGGCCCCGAAGCCGTGATGCAGCACCACCGGCGGTCCCGGCAGCTCCGCGCCCCACTCGTGCCAGACGATGCCGACGCCGTCGGACGTCACGAACCGCTCGCCCATCGTCTCCCCCTATCCGATTTCGTAGACGCGCAGCCGCACCCGGTCGGCGGCCCGCTCGCCGACCGCCAGGGCGAGCAACCGGTTCAGCCGCTCAAGGCCAGGCGCGGCGGTCCGCAGTCGCACCGAAGTGCGGAAGTAGTAGCTGGCCGGATCCACCGCCTCGCCGCGGGCCAGGGCGGCCAACACCTCCGGCGGACCGTGGCGCAGGCCCTCGGAGCGGACCTCGACCGTCCCCTGCCCGGCGATGTCGAGGGCGTAGTGCGCGGCGATGTCCATGCGCCCGTCCGGCCAATGGGTCTGCCAGTCGCCGCCGCCGGGCAGCACCATGCCGTCCAGCCCATCGCCGACGCGTCCGCCCAGGATCGGGATGAACCGCCGCCCGTGCGGTGAGGCGTCGACCGACACCGGCGCTCCGACCAGCACCTCCAGCGTCATCAGCAGGGAAAGGCCCGGGGTCATGCTTGCGTCTCCTCGCGGCGCAGGCCGGTCAGCACCTTGTAGCGGGCGGCGATAGCCTCCAGCTCGCCGTCGGCGAATACGTCCTCGATGCGGTCGAAACCCTGCGGCGCGCGCTCATGGGCCAGCTGCATGCATTGCTCCGGACCGTTGCCGCGATTGGCCATGACGATGGCGGGGGGGGGGGGGGGGGGCGCCCCCCCCCCCCCCCCCCCCCCCCCCCCCCCCCCCCCCCCCCCCCCCCCCCCCCCCCCCCCCCCCCCCCCCCCCCCCCCCCCCCCCCCCCCCCCCCCCCCCCCCCCCCC
>NZ_JAPMTQ010000056.1:0-20343 GCF_026411515.1 Phenylobacterium sp. 58.2.17
CGGCTTCTTCGGCCTGGGCTCGATGGTGCGCCGCTCGCGCGCCGACGAGCGGGCCGAACACCGCCGGGAAGCCGCCGCCGCCGCCGCCGACCGGCAGGGCGGCCAGGGTCATCGGCGGGGAGGCGTCGGCGATCTCGGCCGGCGGACCGGCGACTTCGTCCAGCAGGCGCTGGGCCGGCGGACGGGCTTCAGGCGGCAGGGCCGCCATGATCGACGGCTTGGTGTCGCATTCGGTCGACGGCGGGGCCGGCACATAGGCCGTGCGCATCGTGTACGACGACTCCGGAAGCTTCTTCATCGGCGCGGCGGGCTTGGCCGCGGCCACGGCGGTGCGCGGCTTGGCGACCGGCTTGCGGGCTTGCACGCTGGCGGCCGGCTTGGCCTTGGCGGGCTTGACTGCGCGGGCCGGCTTGGCGGCCTTCGGCGCCGCCGGCTTGGCGACGGCAGGTCGCGAGACCTTGATGAAGCAATCTTCGGCGGCGGCCGGCGTAGCGGCGGCCGTACTCAGAATCGCACCGACGACGACATATTTGGCGATGGCCATGTCGTACCCCCCAGGTTAACGAGCCCGCCGCTGCCGACGCTGCTCCAACAGGCGCTTTCGCGCCAGCTCGCCACTATCTAAAGGCGAACCTTTCAAACTCGACCATATAGTATGACGACGTTCCGGGAAACCGGCGTAATCAATTGTAAAGCATGTAAATCCGTTAACGTTGCGCGGTTGCTACGTATCGCGCCTCACGCTTAAGTTTCGCCTTGCAGGGGAAGCGCCATGATGACGCACCGGGCCGATTCGCCGGTAAGATTACTCGTCAGCGGCGAGTATTCTGTCCAGCTGGGCGGTGATGATGCGCGGCGAGGCCGCGGCGCTGAAGTCCATCACGCACATGGTTTCGTAGTCGCGATGCGGCCCGCAGCTGATCCCCGCCACCTTGAAGGCGGCGGTGAACATGTTGGTCCGGTGCCCGCGGTCGGGGACGCCGCTGTCGATGATCAGCGCGCGCACCACGTCCTCAGGGGAGGGCGGGCCGTAGGCGATGTTCTCGGCGGCCATCGCCGGCGCTGCGCCGTGCCGGCGCACGCGGTCGTAGAAGCGTTCGCCATCGGCGCTGGCGTGGCCGATGGCCCCGACCGGGCCCTGCAGCGATACATGCTCCAGCGCCGCCGAGGCCAGGCTGTCGTCGGGCCGCAGCGGCGGCAGCGGACGCTGGCGCTTGAGGAACTGCACCGCTTCGATATAGGCGGCGTGGTCGGCCGGTTCGCCGGCGTCGATCAAGGCCTGCTCCCAGGGCGTGACCGGTTCACGCTCGAGGCGTCGGGCGTATTCCTGGGGGTAGGCGCGGGCGAAGTTGATCTCGGCGAGGATCGCGTCTTCCATCGGCCCGGCGCTCGCCGTGGTCGGTGCGCACAGGGCGGCCCCCAGTGCGGCGAGTAGAACGGGATGTAGGAAGCGCGGTTTCACTTGTTTCGCCCATCGATTTCCTGGGCGAAAACTGCAGTATCGCGATGTATTTCAACTTAAGAGTAATGGTTACAATCCTGGTTACCTTAACGCGAAGTCAATATCTGGAGGGGCCTCGATTCGGCATGGCGAGCGGATGCCGGCGATCGGGCAAGGGGCGGGCGTGATGAACTTGAAGCAATTGTTGGTCGCCGCCGCCCTGCTGTCGTTGGCCGGCTGCGATGGGCTGCAGAAGGCGCCGGTCCAGAACGACCCGGCGTTCGATCGCCGCCTGCGCGCCTACCTGCTGGAGCACCCGGAGGTGATCCGCGACGCCGCGGCCAAGCTGCAGGCCGAGAAGGCGGCCAAGGCCCGGGCCGTGCTCGCCAAGGCGCAGCCGGCGCTGGAGCGCGATGCGCGCGACTTCGTCGCCAATCCCGACGGCCGTGCGACGGTCGTCCAGTTCTTCGACTACCGCTGTCCCTACAGCCGCGCCGTCGCGCCCGATGTCGAGCGGCTGATCGCGGCCAACCGCGACGTTCGCTTCGTCTTCAAGCAGTACCCGGTGTTCGGCAGCGCCTCGGACTATGCGGCCCGCGCGGCCCTGACGCCCCAGGGCAAGGCCAAGGGCCTGGCGCTGCACCGCGCGCTGATGGCGCAGAAGGACCTCAACCCGGCCCGGACCGACCGCATCCTTGGGCAGTTGGGCCTCAACGCGCGCGACGTCGAGGCCGCCGCCCACGACCCGGCGATCGCCGAGCAGATCGCCGACACTCGCGAGCTGGCCTTGAAGCTCAATCTGAAGGGCACCCCGACCTTCGTCGTGGCCGGCGAGGTCATTCCCGGCGCCGACATCGAGCGGCTCGAAACGGCCATCGCCCGGGCCCGGGCCTCGGCGCTGTCCAGCGTCGGCGAGGCGCTGACCCGCAATCCGTTCGGGCACTAGCGGCGCGTCGCGCCCTTGGCGTGGGGCGCGCCATGCCCCACCTTGAACCGAACAAGCCGCAACTCGCGGGCGCCCGCCCGCACGCCTGGAGCCCGCTGATGACCGACTACACTCCGCCGAAGGTCTGGACCTGGAACAAGGAAAACGGCGGGCGCTTCGCCAGCATCAATCGTCCCATCGCCGGCCCGACCCACGACAAGGAGCTGCCGGTAGGCCGCCATCCGCTGCAGCTCTACTCCCTGGCCACCCCCAACGGGATCAAGGCCACGGTGATGCTCGAGGAGCTGCTGGCCCTTGGCCACAAAGGCGCTGAGTACGACGCCTGGCTGATCAACATCGGCGCCGGCGACCAGTTCGGCAGCGGCTTCGTCGACATCAATCCCAACTCCAAGATCCCGGCGCTGCTCGACCGCAGCGGGCCGACCCCGATCCGAGTGTTCGAATCCGGCGCGATCCTGGTCCACCTGGCCGAGAAGTTCGGCGCCCTGCTGCCGACCGATCCGGCGGCGCGCGCCGAGACCATGTCGTGGCTGTTCTGGCAGATGGGCAGCGCGCCCTATCTCGGCGGCGGCTTCGGCCACTTCTACGCCTACGCCCCGACCAAGATCGAATACGCCATCGACCGCTTCGCCATGGAGACCAAGCGCCAGCTCGACGTCCTCGACCGCCGGCTGGGCGAGAGCGAGTATATCGCCGGCGCCGAGTACACGATCGCTGACATCGCCATCTGGCCCTGGTACGGCGGGCTCGCCAAGGGCGTGCTCTACGAGGCCGGCGAGTTCCTGGCCGTGCACGAGTACAAGAACGTTCTGCGCTGGGCCGACCAGATCGCCGAACGCCCGGCCGTCCAGCGCGGCCGCATGGTCAACCGCACCTGGGGCGAACCGTCGACCCAGCTCGCCGAACGCCACGACGCCGCCGATTTCGACACCAAGACCCAGGACAAGCTGCAATCGGTGGAGTAGGGCGGGGCATGAGCTATCCGTTCACCACCGCCTTCCGGACCGAACTGGCCGCCCGCTGCCAGGCGTTTCCCCGCCTGGCCTACGAGGGGCCCCAGCTCAAGCACGCGGCGGTGGCGATCACCCTGGTGGACGCCGGGGACGGCTCGGGGGAGACGGCGTTCCTGCTGACCCGCCGCTCGGCGACCCTGCGCGCCCATGCCGGCCAGTGGGCTCTGCCGGGCGGGCGCTGCGACGATGGCGAGACCTTGCAGCAGGCGGCGCTGCGCGAACTGCACGAGGAGCTGGGCGTCCAACTGGCGCCGTCGAGCATCCTCGGCGTGCTGGACGACTACGCCAGTCGCTCGGGCTATGCGATCGCGCCGGTCGTGACCTGGCTGGACGACGCCCGCGCGCTGGTCCCCAATCCGGACGAGGTAGCGTCCGTCCACCGCTTCCGGCTCGACCAGATCGCCGGCGACGATGCGGTGGCCTTCGAGACCATTCCCGAGAGCGAGCGGCCGCTGATCCGGCTGAATCTCGGCGAGCACCACATCCACGCGCCCACCGCGGCTCTGATCTATCAGTTGCGCGAAATCGTCGCCGGCCGCGTCACTCGCGTCGCCGACCTCGACCAGCCGGTCTTCGCCTGGCGCTGAGGGGGCTTAGTCCTCGGCGATCAATGTGTTGAACACCGCCGTGACCTGCGCGACGAAAACCTCGCGCTCGCGGCCTTCCAGCGCCTCGCCGCGGATCAGGCGTTCCACCAGGAAGCCGATATAGACGCCGGCCAGCACCCGGGCGCGGGCCTCGGCGTCGGCCCCGCCCATCCAGTTGCGGATCGGCGCCATCAGGCGCTCCTGCACCAGGGTGTTGAGGAACGGTGCGGTGGCTGGCGAGGTCGCCGCCCGCAGCAGGAACTGAAACCGCTGGGTCCGCGCCTCGTCGGCATGCGGGCTGCCGGCCAGCATCCGGGCCATCTCTCCGGCGAAGGTCGCCCGGTTCCAGTCCAACTGCTCATTGGCCTGGAAGGAGTCCTTCAGCGCCTCGACGAACAGCGCTTCCTTGCCGCCGAAGTAGCGTTTGACCAGCGCCACGTCCGCGCCCGCCTCGCCAGCGATGTCGCGCAGCGTGCAATCATAGCCGGTGCGCGCGAACTGCTTCTTCGCCGCCTTCAGAATGGCTGCGCGGGTGGCTTCGGCGTCGCGCCGGCGGGGGCCTTGGCGTACCAGCGTCTCTGTCATCGAGCGTTGTGTACACCAAGCCGCGCGGCGCGACACCCCGGCCTCAGGCCGCCTCGGCGTCCTCGTAGGCCTGGGCCTCGGCCGCGATCAGGATGTCGGCCAGCATCCAATAGGCTTCGCCCCAGGCCGACAGCACCTCGTCGGTGGCGACGTCGGCGCCCAGAACCTCACGGATCGCCGGCAGCAGCGCGTTGGCGACGTGCGGATAGTGTTCGGGCTTCACACCGGTGTCGACGTGGCGCGCGACCATGACCTGCACGGCCGGGCCGAGGTTCTCCAGGTGATCGATGTTCTTGGCGTAGGCGAGGATGGCGCCGGCCAGCCGCCGCGGCTGTTCGCCGCTGTCCTGCGCCGCGCGATCGAACATCGCGGCGATTTCCGCATCCTTGAACAGGCGGGCGTACATCGCCGTCGTGATCTCCAGGCCATGCTTTTGGATGACGGGAGCGGTGGATTTGACGATGGCCATGGCCTGGGCGGAAGCGACGCGCATTCGAGACTCCATTAAAGCGGTATATTAAAAGCCGGTATTGTAGTTGCTTGATTATCGCAAGCGCGTTTTCCACATAGATCCTGGCATGCAGCTCACCCAGCACACCGATTTCGGCCTGCGCCTCCTGATCGTCCTGACGCGGACGGGCGGCGGCCCGATCTCGCTGCCCAGCTTCGCGGCCGAGCAGCAGCTGTCGTACAATCACGTGGCCAAGGTCGCCCAGGCGCTGGTCCGGGCCGGCTTTATCCGCAGCCTGCGCGGCCGCAACGGCGGGGTCGAACTGGCCCGCGCGCCGTCGGAGATGACGGTGGGCGACGTCGTGCGCGCCCTGGAGCCGGGCATGCGCATGGCCGACTGCGCCAGCTGCCAGCTGCAGCTCGGCTGCGAAACCAGCAGCATCCTGGCCGAGGCCGTCGGCGCGTTCATGGCCGTTCTGGACCGGACGACGCTGGAGGTCGCAGCCCAATCGGCGCGACCGGCCTTTTCCGCCTGGAGCGTGGCGACCCGTTCGGACCGGGCCTCGCCGGGTTGAGGGCTCAGCCGCGCCGGGCCGCGTCGATCGCCGCGACGTCGATCTTGCCCATGGTCATCATCGCATCGAACGCCCGCTTGGCCTCCGCCCCGCCGGCGGCCATGGCCTCGGTCAGGGTCCGCGGGGTGATCTGCCAGGACACGCCCCAGCGGTCTTTGCACCAGCCGCAGGCGCTCTCCGTGCCCCCGTTGTCGACGATGGCGTTCCAGTAGCGGTCGGTTTCGGCCTGATCCTCGGTGGCGATCTGGAACGAGAACGCCTCGTCCTGCTTGAAGGCCGGCCCGCCGTTCAGGCCGATGCAGGAGACGCCCGCGACGGTGAATTCGACGGTCAGCACGTCGCCTTCCTTGCCGGACGGATAGTCGCCGGGCGCGCGGCGCACCGCGGTCACGGCGCTGTCGGGAAAGGTCTGGGCGTAGAAGCGCGCGGCGGCTTCGGCGTCGGTGTCGTACCAGATGCAGATCGTGTTCTTGGCCATGGCGGTCCCCTGGTCGCCCGTTGCGGGCGTCCGCACATAACGTACGCGCCGCCGCCGCGTTCGCCACGTGCGTCCGATTGCTAAGTCAATCGCCGTTGACATAGGCCCGGTCTGCGCTCAACCTTCCGGAAAGTCCGCAGACCCGGCGGCGACGTCGCCGGGGATAGCAAAAGAGGGCGGGCGACTTGGGAAGGAAGCCATGAATATCTCCGCCAAGATTACCGCTGCCGATGCGGCCGCCGAAATCGCCGCGATGCCGCTGGAGCAGCTCAACCCCGCCAAGGTGTCGCGCTTCTACGACGACACCATCTGGCCGGTGTTCGAGCGCCTGCGCCGCGAAGACCCCATCCACTTCACGCCGGACAGCGAGTACGGCCCCTATTGGTCGATCACCAAGTGGAACGACATCATGGCGGTCGACACCGACCATGAGTCCTTTTCCTCGGCCGAGGGCATCACCCTGATCAATCAGGTGGCGATGGCCGAGCAGGAAAAGGTCATGGGCGTACGCCGCCGCGGCGGCGCCGGCTTCATCACCATGGACGAGCCGCAGCACAGCCATGCGCGAAAGGCGGTCAGCCCGACGGTCGCCCCTTCGAACCTGCACAACATGGCCCCGCTGGTGCGCGAGCGCGCCGGCCAGATTCTCGACTCGCTGCCGATCGGCAAGGAGTTCGACTGGGTCGACCTGGTCTCGAAGGAACTGACGGCCATGACCCTGGCCACTCTGTTCGACTTCCCGTTCGAGGACCGCCGCAAGCTGACCTACTGGTCGGACATGGTCACCAACCAGCCCGGGCACGGGCCGGTGAAGAGCTGGGAGCACAAGGGCCAGGCGATGATGGAATGCTTCGCCGCATTCCAGGAGCTGTGGGACCAGCGCGTCAACGCCGAACCGGCCGGCGACCTGATCTCGATGCTGGCGCACAATCCGGCCACCCGCGACATGGAGCTCGCCACCTATCAGGGCAACGTCATCCTGCTGATCGTCGGCGGCAACGACACCACCCGCAACACCATCTCCAGCAGCGTCTACTCGCTGAACAAGAACCCGGACCAGTACGCCAAGCTGCGCGCCAATCCGGACCTGGTGCTGTCGATGGTGTCGGAGACGATCCGCTGGCAGACCCCGCTCGCCCACATGGCCCGCGTGGCGACGCGCGACGTCGAGCTCGGCGGCAAGACCATCAAGAAGGGCGACCGCGTCGCCATGTGGTACATCTCGGGCAACCGCGACGAGGAGATGGTCGATCGTCCGAACGAGTACATCATCGACCGCGAGCGGCCGCGCCAGCACATGTCCTTCGGCTTCGGCGTCCACCGCTGCGTGGGCAACCGAGTCGCCGAGATGCAGCTGACCATCATCTGGGAAGAAATCCTCAAGCGCTTCCCTGAGATCAAGGTCGTCGGCGAGCCGACCCTGAACTGGTCGGCCTTCGTGCACGGGTTCGAGACCCTGCCGGTGATCATTCCGCATCGAGTCTAACCCGGAGACGGGGAGGGGCGCGTCGCCTTCATGGTGGCGCGGGGAGATCGGGGTCGAGCGTCTGGAGCGCTCGGCCCCTTTCGTTTTGAGCTCGCCCTTGGGCATGTCCTTGCTTCGTGCGGCCAGAAGTCGGGCATGTTGTTTCTGTGGTTACATTTGAAACTTTCTGGTCTCGGCCAAGAATAATGCAGTCTCTCGGCAACAGTCCGGCGGTTCTGTAGGCGTCGGGGCGCCCAGATCACTTGGCAGGCGAGGAACTTCTCTGTAGCGCCACTGTCGCGAGGCCTTAAGCTTCGCCATCGCGAGCTTGCGGCTCGCGCAAGACAGTAAGACGAGCGCCGCTCACCGGGAGTAAAAATGTCCGACCAGTACGATCGCCCTTTGACTGACCGCCGCAGCTTGATGGCCGGCGCCGCCGCCGCCGCCGCGGCCGGTGCGTTCCTCGCCCCGGGCGTGGCCGCCGCCGCCAGCGCCGATCTCGCGGCGATCCGCAAGGCCGCCGAGGCCGACAAGGCCGACGCCATCAAGCGCCTTCAGGAGTGGATCGCGCTTCCGACCGTCGCTGCTGAGGGGCTGAACGTCACCGAAGGTCCGGCCTATATGGCCAAGATCGCCAAGGAGGCCGGTTTCAAGACCGCCGAGATCATCCCGACCGACGGCGTCGACGGCGTGTTCGCCACCCTCGACGTGGGCGCTCCGCGCTGGATCGGCGTCTACTTCATGTACGACGTGAAGCAGTTCGACCCCAAGGAATGGTCGAGCCCGCCGCTTGAAGGACGCCTGGTGGAGAAGGCCCCGTTCGGCACGGTGATGATGGGCCGCGGCGCCACCAACTCCAAGGGCGGCCAGATCGCGCTGCTCAACGCCCTGCGGGCCATGCGCGCCGCCGGCAAGAAGCCGCCGGTCAACATCGCCCTGATCTGTGAAGGCGAGGAAGAGATCGCCTCGCCGCACTTCCGCCAGATCGCGACCCACCCGAAGGTCCTGCCGATCCTGCAGAAGTGCGAGGGCATCTACGTGCCCGGCCCGGCGCAGGACCGCACCACCGGCGAGGTTTCCTTCACCCTCGGCGCCAAGGGGCCGGTCGAACTCCAGCTGATCGTCGACGGCGCCAAAACCGGCATCGGTCCGAAGACCGACATCCACTCGTCCGAGAAGGCTCGCATCGACAGCCCGATCTGGCGTCTGGTCCAGGCCCTGGCCACTCTGACCAGCGCCGACGGCAACACCCCGACGCTCGACGGCTTCATGGACAAGGTCCGGCCGCTGTCGGCGCGCGAAAAGGAGCTGATCGCCCAGCTCGCCCAGAAGACCAACGAGGCCGCGATCAAGCAGGCCTACGGCAACAAGGCCTGGATCGACAATCTGAGCTACGAGAAGTCGATCGAGCGGCTGCTCTCGCAGCCGACGATCAACCTGCAGGGCCTGGTCGGCGGCTACACCGGCCCGGGCGGCAAAAGCATCCTGCCGAGCCGCGCCGAGGCCAAGCTCGAGATCCGGATGGTGCCGAACCAGACCTACGAGGACACCGTCCGCCAGCTGCGCGAGCATCTCGACAAGCGCGGCTTCCAGGACGTCCAGATCAACGTCTCGGGCGGCTACGATCCCACCGAGACGGCCGAGGACGCCCGCGTCGTCCAGGCCGCGCTCGGCGCCTACAAGAAGATGGGCATCCCGGTGACGCTGTCGCCGCGCAGCCCCGGCTCCTGGCCCGGCTCGCTGTTCACCCAGCCGCCGGTGGCCAAGCCCGCGATCCACTTCGGCGTCGGCTTCGGGTCGGGCGCGCACGCGCCGGACGAGTTCATCGTCATCGACTCGGCCAATCCGAAGGTGGCCGGCTACGTCGACGCCACCATGGCCCAGGCGCAGTTCCTCTACGCCCTGGCGGAAATGAAATAGCCGAGGCCGCCCCCCGCGTGGGGGCGGCGCTCACGACCAGCAAGAGTTTTGACGACCGCCGCCGCGCCCGCCGGGCCCGGCGGCACGATACTTGGGGGAAGTCCACATAATCATGTCAGTCCAACGTTCATTCCGCGTAGCCTTGCTCAGCGCCTCGGCGAGTGTCGCCGTCGGCGGGGCAGCCCTGGCCCAGTCGGCTCAGCCGCCTGCGGTCGAGGAAGTCGTCGTCACCGCGCTGAAGCGCGCCACCAACCTGCAGGACACGCCGATCTCCATCTCGGCGGTGACCTCGGAGACCATCGCCAACTCGGGCGTGCAGTCGATCGCCGACCTCGGCGCGACGGTCCCCGGCCTGACCTTCGTCAACAGCGGCCCGTCGTTCAGCCGCGTCGTGATCCGCGGGATCAACGCCGCCGGCGAGCCGACGGTCGGCGTCTATTATGACGAAACCCCGGTGACCGGCTCGATCGGCGCGGGCAACAACGCCGGCGGCTCGACCCCGGAACTGCGCCTGTTCGACGTCGAGCGGGTCGAAGTGCTGCGCGGCCCGCAGGGCACCCTCTACGGCTCCGGCTCGATGGGCGGCACCCTGCGCACCATCTACAAGAAGCCGAGCTACACCTTCGAAACCGCCCTGGACGGCTCGGTGTCCAAGACCGAGGGCGCCGGCGACTGGAACTACGAGGCGCAGGGGATGCTCAATGTCCCGCTGGCCGAGGACAAGGCCGCGCTGCGTATCGTCGGCTTCTATCGCGAAACCGCCGGCTACATCGACAACGTCTACCTCAACGACAGCGACATCAACGAGATGGAGACCTGGGGCGGCCGGGCGCTGCTGCGCCTGGAGCCGACCGAGAATCTGACCATCGACCTGGCCGCCTACATCAACCGCACCGAGGCCGAGGCCCCGAGCTGGTTCCCCGCGGTCGGCGAGTACAAGTCGGACGCCCGCACCCAGCTGCCGCAGACCGACGACCTGGATCTCTACAGCGCCACGGCCAATCTCGATCTCGGGCCGGTGACCGCCGTGGGCTCGGTCTCGTACATGCGCCGCGAGCTGATGAGCACCCAGGACGTGACTCAGTTCATGCAGGGCTTCCGGACGCCCGCCCGCTGCCAGGCGCTCTACAACCGCGGCGCCGCCTGCAGCACCGACCAGCTGTCGGCCTACTACGCCTATGTGGACACCCAGTACCCGTCGGTGCTGAAGCCGCAGCAGGAGATGGACACCTACACGGCCGAGCTGCGCTTCACCTCGAACTACGAGAGCGCGCTGCAATGGACCGCCGGCGGCTTCTTCTCGGACCGCAAGACCGTCGTCTGGAACCCGCAGGTCGGCGTCGATCCGGGCAGCGGCGCGCTCTATGAGCCCGAAGTCGTCATGACTGGCCGGGTGATCGACGACACCCTGAAGCAGTACGCGGCCTTCGGCGAACTGTCCTTCGACGTCAACGAGCAGCTCAACCTCACCGCCGGCGCCCGTTATTTCAAGTACACCAAGGACATCATCGGCGAGACGCTGGTCCCGTCGATCCTGGTGGGCGCGGTCGTCACCCCGCCGACCAAAGTCGAGTCCGAGGAAAAGGGCTGGGTGTTCCGCTTCAACGGCTCCTACAAGATCACCTCGGACGTCATGCTCTACGCCGAGGCCTCGCAGGGCTACCGTCCGGGCGGCGCCAACCAGGTGCTCGGCCTGCCGGGCAACCTGACCCCGTACGAGTCGGACCAGCTCTGGAACTATGAAGTCGGCGTGAAGTCGGCCTTCTGGGATCGTCGCGCGACCCTCAACGCCGACATCTTCCAGATCGACTGGAGCGACATGCAGGTTCGGATCCTGACCCCGAACGGCGCCTTCAGCTACATCGGCAACGCCGGCAAGGCCCGCATCCGCGGTCTGGAAGTCGAAGGCGCGGTGAACCCGATCTCGGGCCTGTCGATCACCGGCAACTTCTCGATCATGGAAGCCGAGCTGACCGAGAACCAGCCGGGCGGCGGGACCACCATCCCCAACGCCGGCCTGAAGGGCGACCGCATCCCCTACGTGCCGAAGTTCCAGGGCGCGATCTCGGCCCAGTACGTCTGGCCGCTGACCGAGGGCCTCAACGGCTTCGCCCGCGTCGACTTCAACCACATGGGCAGCTCCTACAACGAGCTGCGCACGAGCTACGTCTACGCGCGCAAGATCGACGCCTATGACCTGGTCAACACCCGGGTCGGCGTCGAATCCGACGCCGGCGGCTGGGGCGCTTACCTCTTCGTGACCAACCTGTTCGACGAGGCGGCGATCTTCTCCAAGAGCGTCGGCGCCACCTCGGCGGGCCGCACCTCGGTGTTCTCGGCCCCGCCGCGGACCATCGGCGTCAACCTGCGCAAGTCGTTCCAGTAAGCGTCGGATAGGGCCGAAGCCGGGCATCTGCGCTCGGCTTCGGAACCCTATGTCGAATATCGACGGACGTGGAACCACCACGGCCGTAGCCCGTAGGAAGAGTGCATCGCAACGTGGTCTGAGGCAGCGCGTGGACGACGGCACATCGAACGATGAGGGTATCGAGGGGCGCTATCGGGCGGTCTTCGACAACATGTCCGAGGGCTTCGTAGTCTGTGAAGCCATTGTCGGCGCCGACGGCCGTCTGGCCGACTACTGGATCCGCGAGGCCAATCCGGTCTTCCGCAGCCGCGTGGCGGGCGCGGACGATGTCATCGGGCGGCGGCAGCTCGAGGTGCGGCCGGACACCGATCCGCGCTGGATCTCCGCCTGCGGGCGGGCCTTCGCAGGCAAGCCTGTCCGCTTCGAGTTCGCCGATGTCGAGGGCGGGCGCTGGTACGACGTCCACATGATGCGGCTCTCGAACACGCAGTTCGGGCAGTTCTTCATCGACGTCACGGCGCGACATCGGGCCGCCGAGCGGCAGGCGGAACTGTTCGTCGACCTGAACCACCGTGTGAAAAATAATCTCGCCATCGTGGCCTCGCTGCTCATGTTGCAGGGGCGCAGCGAGGGGCCGCAGGTCGCCCAGGCCCTGGCCAAGGCGGCCGATCGGATCAGTTCGATCAGCGACCTGCACACCATGCTGTACCAGCAGCAGGTGCACGACAGCGTCCAACTGCAGCCGTACCTCGGCGGCCTTGTCGAGCGCCTGTCGGAAAGCCTGCTCGATGGCGACCGCATCACGATCGAGATCGCCTGCGATCCGGTCGAGGTCAGCGCCGAACAGGCCGTTAGCATCGGCCTGATCGTCAACGAGCTCGTCACCAACTCGGTCAAGCACGCCTTCAAGGACAGCAAGCGGGGCGCGGTCCGCATCAGCGGCCGGAAAGACGCCGCCGGCTATCGGCTCCGGGTCGAGGACGACGGGCCCGGCATCGACCGCCTGGCGGATGAAGGCCTGGGCATGCGTCTGATCAAGTCGCTGGCGTCCGGCCTTGGCGAGGTGCGTTGGGGCGCAGACGGCGGCGCCGTCGTCGACCTGCACTGGTAGGCCCTCCATAGGGTGTGTGAGATATTCGAACATGACGATGCGATCTGATCGCTTGCCTCCACTGCTTGCCGATCGCATGCCAGGCGGCGTTGGAGGAGAGACGCCATGCCCGGTTTCGCCGAACGCTTCGCCGAGTTCGCCCGCCTACGCTCGCCGCTTTGCCTCGGTCTGGATCCTTCCGAGGAAGTTTTCGCCGCCTGGGGCCTGAAGAGCGACGCTTCAGGTCTGGAGCGGTTCTGCGGCACGGTGCTCGAGGCGGTGGGCGACAGCTTGCCGGTCGTCAAACCTCAGGCGGCCTTCTTCGAGCGCTTCGGTCCGGCTGGCATGGCGCAGCTCGCC
This sequence comes from Phenylobacterium sp. 58.2.17, assembly GCF_026411515.1. NCBI lineage: Bacteria > Pseudomonadati > Pseudomonadota > Alphaproteobacteria > Caulobacterales > Caulobacteraceae > Phenylobacterium > Phenylobacterium sp. 58.2.17. The sequence goes on from NZ_JAPMTQ010000056.1 coordinate 13,279, forward strand.
CAGGCCGCCGCCCAGTTGCGCCGGCAGAACGTGCTCAGCCTCATCGACGCCAAGCGCGGCGACGTGCCGGGCACCATGCAGGGCTATGCGGCCGCCATGTTGGGCGCCGACAGCGGCTTCGGCGGCGATGCGATGACGGTGAGCGCCTATCTCGGCTTCGAGGCGCTCCGCCCGACATTTGAGCGCGCTGCGGCGACAGGGGCCGCGGTGTTCGTCGTGGTCCATTCGTCGAACCCCGAAGGCCGCGCCTTGCAGTCGGCGCGGATGGCGGACGGCCGCTCGGTTTCGCAAACCCTGGCCGACGCCGTGACGACCGAGAACAGGCTCGCGCCTGGCGTGGTCGGCGCCGTGGTGGGGGCGACCCTGTCGCAGGAGGAGGCAGGCATCTTGGATCGGCTTTCCGGCGCGCTGCTCCTCGCGCCCGGCGTCGGGGCGCAAGGTGCGACCCTGGACGCCGTCGCATCGCGGTTCGCCTGTGCGCAGGGCAGGGTGATCCCCTCGGTGTCCCGCGACATCCTCATGAAAGGCCCCAGCGTCGCTGGCCTGCGTACCGCGATCGATCGCTATCGCGACCAAGCATGGGCCGTCCTGGGCTAGCTGACGACGCCGGCGCTCGGCGCTTCAGCCTTTCGGCCGTCTCATTTGACGATGGTGGCCATCAACTCACTGGCCTGCTTCAGGCAAAGGTTCGCCTGCGCGTTCTTCTCTTCCGTCGTCAGCTTGTTCAGCGCGCTGTCGACTTCTTGCCTGCTTGCCTTGGGTTGGAGCTGACTGGCGCGGCCCATATAGAAGCCGAAAGCCATTGACAGGGCGGCGACCGCGCGCGGCTCGGCGGGTTGGGCGGCCGAGGCTCCGGCGAGCCCCGCGCCGATCAGGCCGACACAGGTCAGTTCGCTTTCGCGGCTGCCGGCAGCCGGCGCGGAAAGGGCATGGGTCGACACCAGCAAGAGTGCTGTCGCCATCGTCCAGGCTGCGAGTTTCATCGTGTCCTCCGCAAGTTGAACGCCCCAAATGGGATTTAGGCGTCCAAATTTGCGGGGACGTCCACCGTCAGCCCGTAGGGCCGGCCCAGCTCGATCAGCTTTCCGAGGTCCGGCGCGGTCGACGAAATCTCGCGGTCGAAATCGGCGAACATGTGCGAGGCGCCCTCGCGGGAGGTCAGCGAGACCATTTCGCCGCCGCCCTTGCCGAACCGGAACCAGTGGGTGGTTCCGGCCGGCAGGTGAACGAAGGCGCCCGCATGGGCGACCAACTCCTGTTCGCCGATGCCGAAGGCGATCTCGCCGGCGACGACATAAAACGCCTCGTCCCAGGGATGGCTGTGCGGCGGCGGGCCGCTGCCTTCGGGACCGATCTGGTGAAAGACCTCGTAGCTGCCGGTGCGATCGCCGCTGGCGAGCACGGTGATCTGCTCGCCCACGACGTTCAGCGGGCGCACTCCGTCGGTCAGCTTGACGACGATTGGCTCGGCCATGTCGGCGCGCTCCTCTTTGAAGTCGGCAGGATAACATCGTTATGCGACGCTCGCCATGACGCCGGGCGCGGGCGGGGCTATGCAGGCGCCATGTCCCATCCGCTCGATCGCCCGGTCTGGTCGGCCCTGACCGACCGCCAGTCCCATCTCGCCCTGCAGCACGGCGCGGCGGTCCGATTCGGCCCCGACTTCGGACTGTTCGCGGCGCTGCCGGACGCCGCGCCCGAGCGCCTCGCCGACCTGGCCGCCCTGGTTGCCGTCCACGGCGACGTGGCGCTGGTCGAGGCCGAGCCGCCGCCGCCCGCGCCGGGGCTGGCGGTCCGCAGCCAGGCGCTGTGCTGGCAGATGGTCGCCGAGGCGCCGAACCCGGTCGGCGAGCCGGCCTTCGCCATCGAGGTGCTGACGGAGGCCGACGCCCCGCAGATGCTCGCCCTGGCGACGCAGACCGCGCCGGGCCCGTTCTTCGCGCGCACCCACGAGCTCGGCCGCTTCGTCGGGGTCAAGGAGAACGGCAAGCTGGTGGCCATGGCCGGCGAGCGGATGCAGCCGCCCGGCTATACCGAGGTCAGCGGCGTCTGCACCGATCCGGCCTATCGCGGCCGCGGTTTCGCCGCCGGCCTGATGCTCGAGGTCGCCGCCCGCATCCGGGCGCGGGGCGAGATCCCGTTCCTGCATTCCTACGCCCACAACACCGGCGCTATTGCGCTCTACCAGGCGCTGGGCTTCGATTTCCGCCGCGAGCTGGTGATGACCACCCTGACGCGCAGCTAGCGCTGCGGGCGCGTGCGGGGTTAGGCTCGCCCCAAGCCGTAGGGGCCACGCCAAAGGGAGAGAGACATGGCCTTGGAACTTCGGGCCCGCCGCAACCCCGTCGCCGTCGTGGACGCCGCGCCGCGCCGCGTGCGCGCCCATCCGGTCTATGTCGGCCCGCGCGCGACGCCGGCCGGCGCCGTCGGCCTGGGCGCGATGGGCAGCCTGGCGCTGGGGGCCATCGCGTTCGGGGCCTTCGCGGTCGGGGTGCTGGCGATCGGCAAGCTGGCCGTCGGCCGCGTCTCGGTCGGCCGGGCCCGGATCAAGCGCCTGGAGATCGACGAACTGACCGTGCGGCGGCTGACGGTCCTCGATGACGGCGAGCCGCCTCGCTAGAGCATTTTCCGCCAAAGCGGCCGCCAATTCGGCGAAGAAAGTGCTCAAATCTCAACGAGAGAGACGCAAAATCCCGGTCCCACCGGATCGGATTTGCTCTAGGTTCCGGCAAACGCCGCCTGCAGGCGGCTTCTCGGAGCTAAATCACTGACATGCGTAGGTTCGTTGCGCCGCTGATCGCGGCCCTTTGCCTGCCCACGGCCGCCATGGCCGCCGCCCCGGTCGCCAATGAAGGCCTGGCCCGCATCGAGATGCAGGTCGAGACCGGCTTCCTGAACGCCGAGGAGCGCCAGGTGGTCAACCTGCTGATCCAGGCGGCCGACGAGATGACCGCCATCTACAAGCGCCAGGCCGCGGGGCAGGGGCCGGGCCACGGCTTCTATCCGGACGGCCTGACCAAGGCCGAGCTCGACGCCTACATCGCCGCCCATCCGGACCAGAAGGCTGCGCTGATGGACGGCTACACCGTGGTCAAGCGCCAGGGCGACAAGCTGGTCACCACGCCTTACAGCGTCGAGTACAAGGCCGAACTCGACCGCGCCGCCGCCCTGCTGGAGAAGGCCGCGGCCATCACCACCAACCCCAGCCTGAAGAAGTTCCTGACCCTGCGGGCGCAGTCGTTCCGATCCAACGACTACTTCGAATCCGAAATGGCCTGGATGGACCTGGCGGGCACCCCGATCGAGGTCGCGATCGGCCCCTATGAGACCTATACCGACGAGCTCTACGGCCAGAAGACCGCCTTCGAAGCCTTCGTCACCCTGAAGGATCCGGCCGAAAGCAGCGCGCTGGACAAGTACAAGGGCTACCTGCGGGCCATGGAGGAGAACCTCCCGGTCGACGCCAAGTACAAGAACTTCGCCCGCGGCGGCGAGTCGCCCATCGCCGTGGCCGAGCAGGTGCGCGGCGGCGGCGACAACACCATCGGCCCGCAGACCATCGCCTTCAACCTGCCCAACGACGAGCGCGTGCGCGAGGCCAAGGGCGCCAAGAAGGTCGTGCTCTCCAACGTGCTCGGCGCCAAGTACGAGCGGATCCTCAAGCCGATGGGCGAGCGCGTGCTGGCGCCCGACCAGGCGGCCTTGGTCAGCAAGAAGTACATGACGCTCGAAACCCTGTTCCACGAGCTGTCCCACAGCCTCGGCCCCGGCTCGATCGTCGTCGACGGCCGCCCGACCACCGTCTCGGCCGAGCTCAAGGAAATCGCCGGCACGGCGGAAGAGGCCAAGGCCGACGTCATGGGCGCCTACAACATCCTCTTCATGATGGAGAAGGGCGAACTGCCGAAAGCCGAGCGTTCCCAGCTGTTCGCCAGCTACACCGCTGGCGTCTTCCGCGCTGTCCGCTTCGGGGCCGGCGAGGCCCACGGCCGCGGCGCGGCGCTGCAGTACGGCTATCTGAAGTCCAAGGGCGCCCTGGTCTGGGATCCGGCCGCCGCGCGCTTCCGGGTCGATGAGGTCGCCATGCAGGCCGGCCTCACCAGCCTGCTGGCCGAACTGATCAAGCTGCAGGGCGACGGCGACTATGCCGGCATGAACGCCTTCTTCGACAAATACGCGAAGCTGGACCCGCAGGCCGAGACGGTGATCGCCACCTTGAAGGACATCCCGGTGGACATCGCCCCGGTCTATCCCGACAAGATCTGAGCATGAACAGCGAGATCGCCGCCGACCTTCAGTCCCTGATGGCCTTCGAGCTTGTCCGCCTGGGCAGGACCGAGATCACTGTCGGCGGGCTGGTGGCGGCGATCCTCATCGTGGCGGTGTCGCTGGCCGCGGCCCGCATCGCCGCCGGCGCCATCCGCCGCATCCGCGGCCGGGTCGACACCGACGCGGCGCCGTCGATCTACATTTTCGAGAAGCTCAGCACCTACGGCCTGGTGATCTTCGGGATCATCGCCGCCTTCTCGACCCTGGGTCTCGACCTGTCGTCCTTCACCCTGTTCGCTGGGGCCCTCGGCGTCGGCCTCGGCTTCGGCATGCAGGGCATCGTCAAGGAGTTCATCTCCGGCCTGGTGCTGCTGTTCGACAAGCTGATCCGCATCGGCGACTACATCGAACTGCAGACCGGCGAGCGCGGCGTCGTCGCCGAAATCGGTCCCCGCGCCACCCGCATCCGCAACAATGACGACCTTGACGTCCTGATCCCCAATTCGCGGCTGATCGAGCAGCCGGTCACCAACTGGACCCACCAGAACGGCGCGCGGCGGATGCACATCCCGTTCCGCGTCGCCTACGGCGTCGACAAGGAGGCGGTGCGCGAGGCGGTGCTGCGCGCGGCCCACGCCGTGCCCTTCACCTTGAAGGACACCTCGGTCCGCAAGACCCAGGTCTGGCTGATCGGCTTCGGCGAAAGCGCCCTTGCCTTCGAACTTGTCGTCTGGCCGGCGCTGGAGGCGGTCAAGCGGCCCAACGCCACCCATGCGGCCTACACCTGGGCGATCGAGGACGCCTTGCGCTCCGGCGGCTTCGAGATCCCGCTGGCCCAGCGCGAGGTGCGCGTCCGCTCGGTGTTCGGCGAGGAGGGGGAGGACGCCCTCCAGACCCTGGGTCTGGCCGGTCACGCCGCCGGCCTGCGGCCAGGTCTCGCCCGGGCCAGCACCAATGACGCGGCCGAAGACCTCGCGCGCGGCGCAGAGCAGGACGCCGCCGAAGAGGCCCGCAAGCCGAAGGGACGCTGAGATGAAGCCGCTGGCGACCATCGGCTACGAGGCCGCCACCCAGGACGCGGTCATCGACCGCCTGAAGGCCGCCGGCGTTGAACTGCTGGTCGATGTGCGGGCGGTGGCCGCCTCGCGCCGCGCGGGGTTCTCCAAGACCGTGCTGGCCGCCAGCCTGGCGGAGGCGGGGATCGGCTACGTCCACCTGCGCCAGCTCGGCACCCCCAAGCCGGGCCGCGAGGCCGCCCGCAAGGGCCGCATCGCCGAGATGACCGCCATCTTCGAGGAGCACCTGGCCGAACCCGCCGCCCAGCTGGAGCTGGCCGCCGCCAAGGAGCTGGCGGCCGAGCGCAAGATCGCGCTGCTCTGCTTCGAGGCCGACCACCGCGGGTGCCACCGCAAGATTCTCGCCGACCGCATCTGCGAAGACCTCGGCTGCGCGATCGAGCATCTGTAGCGCGCGGGGCTAAGCCGGGTGCGAGGCGACCCGCCTAACCCCCGAACCCGCGCTTCAGCTTTTCCAGAGCCGGCGTAATGGTGTCCCAGTAGGGGCGGGCGCATTCGCCGTGCCAGGGGCCGCTCAGACCGCGGACGCCGTCCGGGTCCTCGCGGAAATGCATGTGGGTGGTCGGCTCGCCTGGGCGGATCGGCAGCTTGCACTTCGGGCACCACCGGCCGCGCGGATCGCCGCCGGGAACGTCGTCATAAGCCATCTCGGTACTCCCCCGGGGAACTGAGGTTTAGCTTAGTCCTCAGCTTCCCGGAGGCCGACGCGGCACGGCGCCGCGTCAGCGTTTGCGCACGAACACCGTGCCGGCCGAATATCCGGCGCCGAACGAGCAGATCAGGCCCGTCTCGCCGCTCTGGAAGTCCTCGTTGGCCTTGTGGAAGGCGATGATCGAACCGGCCGAGGAGGTGTTCGCATATTCATCTAGGATGATAACGTTTTCGCCCGGCGCAGGTTCGCGTCCCAGCACCCGCTTGCCGATCAGTTCGTTCATGTTGATGTTGGCCTGGTGCAGCCACATGCGCTTCAGGCCGGTCGGGTCGATGCCCAGGTCGCCGGCGTGGGCGACGATCATTTCCGAGACCATCGGCACCACCTCGCGGAACACCTTGCGGCCTTCCTGCACGAACAGCTTGTCGGCGGCGCCGACGCCCTCGGGGGCGGCGCGGTTCAGGAAGCCGAAGTTGTTGCGGATGTTGTTCGAGAACTGGGTCTTCAGCCGCGTGCCCAGGATGTCCCAGCCGCCGACGGCGTCCTCCGCCCGCTCGACGATCACCGCGGTGGCGACGTCGCCGAAGATGAAGTGGCTGTCGCGGTCGCGGAAGTTCAGGTGGCCCGAGCAGACCTCCGGATTGACCATCAGCACCGCGCGGGCCGACCCCGAGCCGACGAAGTCGGCGGCGGTCTTGATCCCGAAGGTGGCCGACGAGCAGGCGACGTTCATGTCGAAGGCGAAGCCCTCGATGCCCAGCGCCTGCTGCACCTCGATGGCCATGGCCGGATAGGCGCGCTGCATGTTCGACGCCGCGCAGATCACCGCGCCGATCTGGCTGACGTCCTTGCCCCAGCGCTCGATGGCCTGCTTGGCCGCCTCGACCGCGATCTCGGCCAGCACCGAAATCTGGTCGTTCGGGCGTTCCGGGATGATCGGCCGCATCAGGTCCGGATCGACCAGCCCGGTCTTGTCGATGACGAAGCGCGACTTGATGCCCGAGGCCTTCTCGATGAACTCGGCCGACGACGGGGTCAGGGCGTCGATTTCGCCGGCGGCGATGGCCT
>NZ_JAPMTQ010000057.1:0-18086 GCF_026411515.1 Phenylobacterium sp. 58.2.17
GGCCTGCACTGCCGGGCGCGGAGCGGGGCGGGGTTCAGGCGCCGGCTGGGGCGCCGGTTGCGGCGCGCCCGGCTGGGGCTCGCCGGAGCTCTGGCCCGGTGTCAGCGCATAGCCGAACGGCGCCGCTCCCTTCGCCCGGCCCCAGGGGCTGGATCGGATGAACGGATTGTCGTTCTGGTCGCGCTCGGACATCTGGCTCTCCCGCGCCGCCGCGGCGCGCGCGCCAATTTAGCTCGGACTTCGACAGATGTGGGGCGGGAAATCGCTCAACGGTGCGCCGTGCGGATCGGCCGCACGGCGTCGGTCGCGCATCCGGCCGGCTCCAGCATGGCGTGCTGGGCCAGGCAGTAGATGTCTTCGTAATAGGGTCCGGCCGCCGCCAGGCACTGGTAGAGGTTGAGCTTGGCTACGCGCACGCACATGCCGCTGCGCGGTTCGCTCATCAGCGCTCCGGCGCGGCCGCTCTCGCCCATTACGCTCAGGGCCGCGACCGCCAGTCCGCGCGAGACCACGGGGCTGGCCGCGCCGCCGCGTTTGCCGCCCTGGGCCAGGGTCGAATAGAGCTGGGCCTGGTCGCCGCCGGCCGGCCGGTAGCCGGCGCTGGAGATCTGCTTGACCCGGGTCAGCCGCGCCCTGGCGTCGGGCACGAACACCTTGGCCCAGGCCTGGCGCTGGATGTCGTAGGAGGCCTTTTTCACGCGCTTGCCGCTGGCCTCCAGGGCTTCGCCCTGGCGATAGAGCGCGGCGCTGGCGCGGGCGGCTCCGGCGTCGGCGCCGGGCAGGCTCGCAGCCAGATCGGGCCGCGCGGCCAGGCGCGCCGCCAGTCCCTTGCCCGACTTGTCCTGCGCGGCCTTGCGCACCCCGGCCACGAACTTCGGCTCCTGCAGGGCGGCGAGGGCCGCATAGGCGACCATGCCGGCCTCGAGCTGCTTGGGCTCGTAGCCCGAGCCGATGCGCAGGCCTTCGGCCACCGCCGCAGGGTTGGCGAACGTCGCATCGATGCCGCGGGCGTTGCGCATGAAGCTCTCGAACGCCGCGGCCTGGGTCTCCAGCCGCCGGTCGACCTGGGCGCTGGCTGGCCCGCCGCCGCCCTTGGAGCCCGGCGTGCTGGCGCACGCCGCCAGCACGAGCAGCGCCGCGGCCGCCAGGCCGCGCTTGAAACCCTTGTCCATATCGGACCCCTCCCAAAACCAAAGAGGCCCACCCCGTGCGGGGGACTCCACGCCGTTAGGGTTGAGGAAGGGTTGCCGAGCTTGACCGTCAGCCTGCGTCCAGACGTCACGCGTCGCGGTTCAGGACGACAGCATGTCGCTCAGGCTAGGGCCGTCGGGATCGGCCGGCGGGGTGAACAGCAGCTTGTCTATGCGGCGGTCGTCCATGTCGATGACCTCGACCCTGAAGCCGGCGATCTCGAACACGTCGCCCTCGGTCGGCAGGCGGCCGATCTCGTGCAGCACCAGGCCGGCGACGGTGTGGAACTGGCTGGTCTCGGTGAAGTCGGCGCCCAGCGCCTTGGCCAGGTCGTCGACCTCGGCGCGGCCGTCGACCAGGTAGCTGCCGTCCTCACGTTTGATGATCGCTTCGGGGGTGGCCGCGTCGTGCGCCTCATCGAAGTCGCCTGCGATCATTTCCAGCAGGTCGGTCGGGGTGACCACGCCCTCCAGGGCGCCGAACTCGTCGACCACCAGGGCCATGTGCAGCGGGGTCTGCTTGAGCAGCTCCAGCGCCCGCAACAGCGAGGTGGTCTCGACCAGGTAGATCGGGGTCGCCATCAGCGCCTGGATGTCAGGCTTCTTGCCGTCGAGGATGGCGTCGAGCACATCCTTCTTGTGGATCACGCCGACCGGCTCCTCGACGTCGGCGCCCTCGGTGACGACGATGCGCGAATAGGGGCAGGCGCGGATGTCGGCCAGCTGCTGCTCGTGGGTGTCGGACAGCGAAATCCAGTAGATGTCGCGGCGCGGGGTCATGGCTACGCGCACCTGGCGGTCGCCCAGGCGCAGCACCTCGCCGATCATCGCCTGTTCCTCGGGTTCGATCAGGCCGGCGCTGGCGCCCTCGGCCAGGACCGTCTCGACCTCCTCGTGGGTGATCTGCTCGCCCTTCTCGTCACGGATGCCGAGCAGGCGCAGGACGCCGACCGTCGAGGCGGTCAGCAGCGTCACGAACGGGCCCATCAGCTTGGCGAGCAGCGTCAGCGGTCGGGCGACCAGCGCGGCGATGGTCTCGGGGAACACCATGGCGAAGCGTTTGGGCACCAGCTCGCCGACGATCAGCGACAGATAGGTGATGACCACGACGACGATGGCCGTGGAGATCAGCTCCGAATAGTCGTGCAGGGCCGGGATCGTCTCCAGCATGTGGTCGAGCTCGGCGGCGATGGTCGCCTGGCCGTAGGCGCCCGAGAGGATGCCGATCAGGGTGATCCCGACCTGAACGGCGGCGAGGAAGCGGGTGGGGTTTTCCGAGAGCCGGAGGGCCGCGGCGGCCCCCTTGTCGCCGCGCTCGGCGCGGGCCTGCAGCTTGGCGCGACGGGAAGAAACGACCGCCAGTTCGGACATGGCGAAGAGGCCGTTCAGCACCAGCAGGAGGAGCACGACGGCCGAGGCGAAGAGGATCATTAAGGGTTGGGTCCAGGCGAGGCCCTCCAGGAGCCCCGCGCCACCCTAGCGTGAATAGGCCGCCCGCGCGATATTCCGCCCAGCGGGCGAGGCGTACGCGCCTCCGATGGCGGGTATTCGATGACCCGCCGCCCACGAAAAAGGGCCGCCCCCTGGGGAGCGGCCCTTCTGCAGCCTTGATCGACCGTCCTCTTCGAAGATTTCGAAGCGGACCGCCGCGCCCCACCGAAATCGCCGAGCGATTTCGGCGACTCCTTGCTGATGGGCGCGGCTTTCCGTCCTCTTAGAAGATTTCGAAGAGGCCGGCCGCGCCCATGCCGCCGCCGACGCACATGGTGACGACGCCCCACTTGGCGCCGCGACGCTTGCCTTCGTGCAGGACGTGGCCCGTGCAGCGGGCGCCGGTCATGCCGTAGGGGTGGCCGATCGAGATCGAGCCGCCCGAGACGTTGAGCTTCTCGTTCGGGATGCCCAGCTTGTCACGGCAGTACAGGACCTGGCTGGCGAAGGCTTCGTTCAGCTCCCACAGGTCGATGTCGTCGACGGTCAGGCCGTTGCGCTCCAGCAGCTTCGGGATCGCGAACACCGGGCCGATGCCCATTTCTTCCGGGCCGCAGCCGGCCACGGCCATGCCGCGGTAGGCGCCGAGCGGGGTCAGGCCGCGCTTTTCGGCTTCCTTGCGTTCCATCATCAGCACGGCGGCCGAGCCGTCCGACAGCTGGCTGGCGTTGCCGGCGGTGATGAACTTGCCCTCCGGGGCGAAGCGGCCGCCCTTGAACACCGGGTTCAGCTTCTGCAGGTCGGCCAGGGTGGTCTGCGGGCGGTTGCCCTCGTCCATGCCGATGGTGATTTCCTTGTCGGCGGTCTCGCCGGTTTCCTTGTTCACCAGCACCTTCATGATCGTCGTCATCGGCGCGATCTCGGCGGTGAAGCGGCCTTCGGCCTGGGCCTGGGCGGTGCGCTGCTGCGACTGCAGGGCGTACTCGTCCTGGGCCTCACGGCTGACGCCGTAGCGCTCGGCGACGACTTCGGCGGTCTCGATCATCGAGGTCGCCAGCGCCGGCACGTGCTGGCCGAGCCACGGGTCGCCGGCCATGAAGCGGTTCATCTTGTCGTTCTGGACGAGCGAGATCGACTCCACGCCGCCGCCGATGGCGATCGGGGCGCCGTCGTTGATGATGTACTTGGCCGCGGTGGCGATCGCCATCAGGCCCGACGAGCACTGGCGGTCCAGGGTCATGCCCGAGACGGTGACCGGCAGGCCGGCGCGCAGGGCCGCCTGGCGGGCGATGTTGTTGCCGGTGGTGCCTTGCTCCAGGGCGCAGCCGAAGACGACGTCGTCGATCTCGGCCGGGTCGACGCCCGCGCGCTCGACGACGGCGGCGATCGAGTGACCGGCGAGGGTCGCGCCGTAGGTGTTGTTGAAGGCGCCGCGATAGGCCTTGCCGATCGGGGTGCGGGCGGTGGAGACGATGACGGCTTCACGCATTGGAGTGCATCCTAACGAGTTGGGAGGGGAGTCCTGCCCGCCCCCGACGCGGACGCCGGGGGCGGGCTTCAGATCGACGTCGCCTTAGAGGTCGGCGAACTTCTTGTTTTCAGCGACAAGCTTTTCCAGGAGCGCGGCCGGCTTGAACTGGTCGCCCATGGTGGCTTGGAATTCCTTCATCTTGGCGAGGACCTTGGCCGGACCGACCTGGTCGCCGTAGTGCATCGGGCCGCCGCGATAGACCGGCCAGCCGTAGCCGTTCTGCCAGACCACATCGACGTCGCTGGCGCGGATGGCCTTGCCCTCTTCGAGGATCTTCACGCCCTCGTTGATCATCGGGTAGATGCAGCGCTCAAGGATTTCCTCGTCGCTGATCTTGCGCGGGTTGGCGCCCGACTTGACGATGAAGTCGTTGATCACCTTCTCGGTGAACGGGCTCGGCTTGGCGTTGCGGTTCTCGTCGTAGTCATAGTAGCCGGCGCCGGTCTTCTGGCCGCGGCGGTCGGCTTCGCAGAGCACGTCACGGATGGTCGCGCCGTTCGACTTTTCCTTCACCCAACCGATATCGAGGCCGGCCAGGTCGCTCATCGCGAACGGACCCATCGGGAAGCCGAAGTCGTAGAGCACGCGGTCGATGTCCCAGGGCATCGCCCCTTCCATGACCAGCTTCTGGGCCTCGCGCTGGCGGGCGCCCAGGATGCGGTTGCCGACGAAGCCGGGGCAGACCCCGACCAGCACGGCGACCTTGCCGATCTGCTTGGCCAGCTTCATCGAGGTGGCGATCACTTCCTTGGAGGTGTGATCGGCGCGGACGATCTCCAGCAGCTTCATCACGTTGGCCGGCGAGAAGAAGTGCAGGCCGATGACGCTTTCGGGACGTTTGGTCACCGAGGCGATCTCGTCGATGTCCAGGCCCGAGGTGTTGGTGGCCAGGATGGCGCCGGGCTTACAGATGGCGTCGAGCTTGGTGAAGATGTCCTTCTTGATGTCCATCCGCTCGAAGACGGCCTCGATCACCAGGTCGACGTCCTTGAAGCTGTCTTCCATCGACAGCGAGCCGGTGATCAGCGCGCAGCGCTCCTCGACCTGGGCGGCGGTGATCCCGCCGCGCGAAGCGGTACGCTCATAGTTCTTGCGGATGGTGGCCAGGCCGCGGTCCAGCGGCTCCTGCTTCTGCTCGACGATCACCACCGGGATGCCGGCGTTGGCGAAGTTCATGGCGATGCCGCCGCCCATGGTGCCGGCGCCGATGATGCCGACCTTCTTGATCGGGATCAGGGCGGTGTCGTCCGGCACGTCCGGGATCTTCTGGGCGGTGCGCTCGGCGAAGAACGAATAGCGCTGGGCGGCCGACTGCGGGCCGGTCATCAGTTCGCCGAACAGCTTGCGCTCGACCTTGATCGCCTCGTCCCAGGGCAGGTTCACCGCCGCCTCGATGCAGCGGATGTTGTATTCCGGGGCCAGGAAGCCGCGGAACTTGCGAGCGTTGGCCTTGCGGAAGTCGGCGAAGATCTCGGGCTTGCCCTTGGCGGCTTCGAGCTTGGCGTTGTTCTCGCGGACCTTCACCAGCGGCTTGTTCTCGGCCACGGCCTTGCGGGCGAAGGCGATCGCGCCTTCCTTCAGCTTGCCCTCGTCTTCCAGCTCGTCGATCAGGCCCATGGCCAGGGCTTCCTTGGCCGGGGCGTGACGACCCGAGGTCATCATCTCCAGGGCCTTCTCGACGCCGGCCACGCGCGGCAGCCGCTGGGTGCCGCCGGCGCCCGGCAGCAGGCCGAGGTTCACTTCCGGGAGGCCGAATTTCGCCGACGGAACGGCGACGCGGTAGTGTGCGCACAGCGCCACTTCCAGCCCGCCGCCCAGGGCGGTGCCGTGGATCGCGGCGATCACCGGCTTGGGCGAGTTCTCCATCATCTCCTGGACGTCGAACAGCGACGGGCCGGCCATGGCGCCGCCGAATTCGGTGATGTCGGCCCCGGCGATGAAGGTGCGGCCTTCGCAGATCAGCACGATGGCCTTGGCCGCGTCGTTGGCGATGGCGGCCTTGAAGCCCTCGTAGAGGCCTTCGCGCACCTTGGCCGACAGGGCGTTCACCGGGGGAGAGTTGAGCGTGATGACAGCGACGTCGCCGTCGAGCGAGAGGTCGGTCACCGAATTGATCTCGGCCATGTGGCGCATCCTCGATTGCTTGGGGAGGGACGGCTCGTGGCGTGGCCGCCCTTGGATTCAAACGGTTGTTTACAGGCCCCGCTTGGCCGGCGCGAGTCAAAAATCCGTAGGGTTTTCGAGCGTCGAACGGCGGTCTATCAGGCCTTAAAGACATCACCTTAGGGGAAGCAAGACATGGCTCAGGGACTGTTCTCGCTGGAAGGCCGCGTGGCCCTCGTCACCGGCGGCTCGCGCGGCATCGGCAAGATGATCGCCAAGGGCTTCCTCGAGGCGGGCGCGGCGCGCGTCTACATCTCCTCGCGCAAGCCGGCCGCCTGCGACGAGACCGCCGCCGAGCTCGGCGAGCGCTGCATCTCGCTGCCGCAGGACGTCTCGACGGTGGAGGGGTGCAAGGCGCTCGCCAAGCGCCTGACCGACGCCGAGCCGAAGCTCGACATCCTGGTCAACAACGCCGGCGCGGCTTGGGGCGCGCCCTTTGACGAGTTCCCGGAGAGCGGCTGGGACAAGGTCGTCGACCTGAACCTGAAGTCGCCGTTCTTCCTGACCCAGGCCCTGCACGGCGCCCTGAAGGCCGCCGCCAGCCATGACCAGCCGGCCAAGGTCATCAACATCTGCTCGATCGACGGCATCCGCCTGAACCCGCAGGAGACCTATTCCTATCATGCCTCGAAGTCGGGCCTGATCTACCTGACCCGCCGGATCGCCGCCGAGCTGATCAAGGACTCCATCAACGTCACCGGCATCGCGCCCGGCGCCTTCGCCTCCGAGATGAACCGCGTGGCCCGCGACCAGGGCGATGAGATCGCCAAGCGCATCCCCTCGCGCCGCATCGGCCGCGACGAGGACATGGCCGCCGCCGCAATCTACCTGGCCAGCCGGGCCGGCGACTACGTGGTCGGCGAGACCATCGCCGTCGATGGCGGCGTGGCCCTGGCCACCACCGGGGGCCTGTAAACTTCCAGCAGACGGCCACGCTTTCGACGGTTTTGCGTTATCAACTGCTGGTGAGCAGCAGGCGTCGCGTTTGACCGAGTCCGAAACTAACCCGCCGTCACGGGCGGCCCGGCGCAGATGGCGCCGGGTCCATACCGTCGTGGCCGCCGGGGTGATCGTGGCTGTCGTGGCCGGCGGCGTGGTCTATCTGACGCGCCGCGCGATCGCCCGCGAGTTGCTGGTCGGCTGGCTGGAATCGCGCGGCGTGCCGGCCGACGTCGAGTTCCGCGAGTTCGAGTTCGGCGGTTTCACAGCGCGGGTGCGCGCTGGTCCCGAGCAGGATCCGGACGTTTCGGTCGAACGGGTCGAGGTCCGCTACGGCCTCACCGGCTTCTGGTCGGGCGAGGCGCCCGGCGTGCGGGTCACGTCGGTCAAGCTCTACCGCCCGGTGGTCAAGGGCGCGTTCCGGAACGGCAAGCTCAAGCTCGGCACGCTCGACCCGCTGATCGAGGAGTTCACCAGCCGCCCGCCGCAGCCGCAGGGGCCGCAGCCGCGGGTGGAGATCCATCGCGGGGTCGTGCGGCTCGACACCGACTACGGGCTGCTGAAAGCCCGGGCCGACGCGCGGTTGGCCGACGGGCGGCTCATGGCGATGGACGCGCAGCTCGATCCCGTGGCGCTGAAGGGCGAGGGCCTCGCCGCGCGGCTGGGCGAGGTCAGCCTGCGGCTGGCGACCACGCGCGGCCGGGTCGACATCCTGCTGACGGCGCCGGTCGAGACGATGGAGGCGCAAGGGTTCAAGGCGCAGGGCGGCCGCGTGCGGCTGTCGGTCCAGGGGCCCTATCCCGACACCGTGCGCAAGCGCGGCGAGGGGCGGGTGATGGCGCGGCTGGAAGCCTCCGCCGCCCGCGCGACTTTCGGGCAGGACGGCCTGGACGAGGTGCGGCTGGTCGCCAATTTCGACGGCGCGACCCGTGGCTGGATCGAGACCCTGGTGCTGGAAGGCGACGGCGACCTGCAGGTCGGCGCGCGCGGCGGCCAGGCGGCCGGCTTCACCCTGGCGGGCCTGACGGGGCAAGCCTCGCTGGGCGACCTGCGCTGGACGCGCGGGGCGGGCGACGTGGTCTCGGCCGAGATCAGCAGCCGCGTCGCGGCCGACCGGGCGAGCGGCGGCGACCTCCGGCTCAGCGACGCCCGCGGCGAGTTCGGCGGGCTGGCGGCGTTCGACGGCAAGCGCGTGGACCTGGCGCTGCGTGGGGCGCTGGCCTCGCGCGGCGGCTGGTCGGGTCTGGGGCCGGCGACGGCGAGCGATCCGGCCGAGACAGCGGCGCTCAAGCGGGCCCTGGCCGACTTCCAGCTGACCGCCAGCTCGATCGCGGTCGACACCTCGCGCGACGGCGTTTCGGTTGGCTTGGCGCAGCCGGCGGTGGTGCGGACCGCCAGCGGCGGAGAGCTTAAACTCTCCCAGGCCTCGGGCCGGCCGATCTATGCGGACGGCGCCGGCGGTTTCGACGTGCTGGTCCGCGGCGGCGGGCTGCCCGAGGCGAGCCTGGCGGTGTCGCGCTACCGGCTGACGAAGGACGGGATCGTGGCGACGGCGGCGCTGCAGGCCAAGGGCGGCTTCGCCCCGGTCAGCCAGGCCAGCCTCGATGCGGCGGGAGAGGTGCGGATCGCCGGCGGCGCCGTCACGTTTGTCGCTGCGCGCTGCGTGAGCCTGAGCGCCGGCCACGTCGAGCTCGGCGACAGCGATCTGGAACAGGCCGCCGGCGAGGTCTGCCCGGCGCCGGGCGCGCCGCTGCTGAGCCTGAAGGACGGCGGCTGGCGGTTGCGGGGCCAGGCGCGGAGCATTGCGGCCGAGCTGCCGTTTCTGGAGGCGCGCCTCTCGCAGGCCTCCGGCTCAATCGACCTCTCCGGCGCAGGGGCTGCGATCAACGGCCAGGTCGCAATCGCCGCCGCGCGGCTTGACGACACCGCCGCCGAAACCCGCTTCAACCCGGTGCGCGCCAGCGGCCGGGCCCGGGCCCGTAACGGCGGCTGGACCGCGGACTTCGCGCTGACCGACCTGGCCGGGCGACGGCTCGCGAGCGGCGACCTGCAGCACCGCGCCGACGGGCGCGGGGCGCTGGCCTTCGGCACCGGAATGCTGACCTTCGAGGACGGCGGGTTGCAGCCGGTCGGCCTGTCGCCGCTCGCGGCCATGGTCGCCTCGCCGGCCAACGGACGGGCCCGGTTCGACGGGCAGATCGCCTGGGCGCCGGGCAGCTCGACCAGCCACGGGACGCTGAGCGTCGAGCGCATGGACTTCGTCAGCCCGATGGGGCCGGTGCAGGGGCTAGCCGGGCGGGCCGAGTTCGACAGCCTGATCCCGCTGACCGCCGCGCCGGGGCAGGTGCTGAAGGCGCAGGCGATCAACAGCCTCGTGCCGCTGACCGACGTCGATGTCGTCTTCGGCCTGGATCCCGACGCGGTCAGCGTCGGCGGCGCGCGGCTGGCCATGGGCGGGGGGACGCTGTCATTCGAGCCGTTCCGCGTGCCGTTCAAGCCCGGCGAGCCGTGGTCGGGCGTGCTCAATATCGAGGGCGTGCAGGTCAAGGAGCTGGTCGAGGCCTCGCCCTTCGGCGACCGGGTCGACCTGGAGGCGAAGCTGACCGGCAGGGTGCCGTTCGAGGTGCGTCCGGAGGGCGTGCGGGTCGCCGCCGGGCGTCTCCGCGCCATCGAGCCGGGCCGGCTGTCGATCCTGCGCGAGGCGCTGGTGCCGGTGGCGGCGCAGGGCGGCGAGGTGGTCGGCGCGGCGGTCGAAGGCGCGCCGACGGTCCCGGTCGCGCCCGTCGCGACCGAGACTGGCGAGGTCAACGCCTTCAGCGAGTTCGCCTATCAGGCCATGGAACACCTGGCCTTCGACACTCTCGACGCCGAGGTCAACAGCCTGGAGAACGGGCGGCTGGGCGTGCTCATGCGGCTGAAGGGCGAGCACACGCCGCCGCAGAAGCAGGAGATCCGCCTGACCCTGATGGACCTGATCCGCCGCAACTTCCTCAACCGGTCGCTGCCGCTGCCGTCGGGCACCAAGGTCGACTTGACGCTGGATACCAGCTTGAATCTCGATCAGATCCTGAAGGACTTCGGCGAGTACCAGGCGTTGCGCGGTTCACAAGCCGTTCAGCCGGAATGATCCACCTTGGCTGTGAATTTGGAGACCACCATATGATGAGAACCCTGCCAGCCGTGGCGGTCCTGGCCGGAGCGGCCCTAACCAGCGCCTGCACGCCGACCGTGCGGGTCGAGGTGGCGCCGATCTCGATCTACGCCAAGCTGGACGCCGATGTCCGGTTGCGCCTCGACGACGACGTCAAGGCGCTGATCAAGCAGAATCCGAACCTGTTCTAAGGGGAATGAGCATGACCTTTCGCAATTTGATGGCGCCCGTCGCCGCCGTGGTCGTGACGCTCTCGCTGGCCGGCGCGGCCCATGCCGATCCGGCGGCCGCCAAGGCCGCGGTCGATGCGGCCAAGGCCCAGGGGGTGGTCGGCGAGCAGAACGACGGCTTCCTCGGCTTCGTCAACGCCGGCGCGGCCAGCGCCGACGTCCGCGCCGCCGTGGCGGAGATCAACGCCGGCCGCCGCCAGCTCTACGCCCAGGCCGCTACGCAGAACGGCGTCAGTCCTACCGCGGCCGGCGCCTCGGCCTTCCGCACTGTGGTCCAGGGCAAGCTGCGTCCGGGCGACTTCTACCAGGACGCCGGCGGCGCCTGGGTCAAGAAGTAGGCTCGAGGCTGACGATCCAACGCGAAAGGGCGTCCCGCGCGGGACGCCCTTTTTCGTATGCGCCCAGATGCGCGCCGGCGGTGATCGGGGCAGGGAAGCGACCGAATACAAGCTTCCCCGCCCGTCACCCTATCCGCCCCCCTTTCGGAGGTCCCGGATGCCGTGTCCGCGGGGCTGGCCGCCGCGGCAAGAACTCAAAAAGTGAGCCCGCCCCACCCCGAAGAACGGGACGGGCTCAAGGAGAGACAACTGGACGCGAGGTCCCGTGACTCAAGGATGGCGCTAGGCCGGCAATACGAGCTGCTCGGAGGCGATGGCGAAGCGCATGGTGGCCTGGCTGCGGGTCTCTTCGGACACCTTCGCCCAGGCCTGCTTGGCTTCGTCGCGGCTCTCGTACGGCCCCAGCACCTGGGGCGCGCCGTTCTTCAGCTTGGTGAAGGCCAGGCAGCTGTACTCCCCGCCGACAACCCAGAACCGTTCCTTGGTCATGGTCTCTTGCTCCCCCGGCTCGCGCCGGAACTGAGTCTTGTGAAAACCGATCTCGCCGGCCCGCCTGAACGAGCCGTCCATCGAACCTAGCCGTTGGCGGTCCGGCGGCGAAGGGCGGGCGGCGTGCAAGAAGGCTCACTTGTCACAGCGAAACCTTGTAAATGATGTAAATCTGTGACAACTCGACAAGATGGCCGTGACCACCACCGACCGGAAGCTGTTCCTGGGCGCGCGCCTCAAGCGCCTGCGTCGGGATCTTGGTCTCACCCAGACGCGGATGGCCGAGGATCTCGGCGTCTCGCCCAGCTATCTGAACCTGCTCGAACGCAACCAGCGGCCGGTCACCGCCCAGGTGCTGCTGCGTCTGGCCGAGGCCTACGACCTCGACCTCAAGAGCCTGGCGACCGACCCCGAGGACGGCGGGGCCACGGGCCTGTCCGAGGTGTTCTCCGACCAGATGTTCCGCGATCTCGGCGTCGCACGGCACGAGATCGCCGAGGTGGCCGAGAGCGCGCCCGGCGTGTCAGAGGCGATCGTCCGTCTCTACCGCGCCTATCTCGACCAGCGTCGGCTGACCGATCTCGGCGCCATCGGCCGCCCCGAGGAGGGCGCGGGGACCGGGCCCTCGGTGCTGCCCTCCGACTGGGTGCGTGACTTCTTCCAGGCCCAGAAGAACTACTTCGCCGAGCTGGAGGAGGCGGCCGACGCGCTCACCGCCGACCTCGCCTGCGAGCCGCTCGACTTCGCCCTGGCCGCGCGCGAGCGGCTTTCAGGGCGGCACGGCATCTCGGTCCGCGTGGTGCCGGTCGAGGTGCTGCCGGAGTCGGTCCGCCGCTACGACCACCACCGCAAGCGCCTGTTCCTGTCCGAGGCCCTGACCGCCGAGGGGCGCGCCTTCGCCCAGGCCTACCAGCTGGCGATCCTCGAATACGGGCCGCTGCTCGACGGGCTCGTGGAACGGTCCGGGCCGCCCGACCGCTCGACGCGCGGCCTGCTGAAGGTGTCGCTGACCAACTACCTGGCGGCGGCGGTGATGATGCCCTACGCCGCCTTCCATGAGGCGGCCGAGCGCAGCGCCTACGACATCGAGCTGGTGCGCGCCCGTTTCGGGGTGTCGTTCGAGCAGGCCTGCCACCGGCTGACCACCCTGGCGCGGCCGGGCGCGCGCGGCGTGCCGTTCTTCATGCTGCGGGTGGATTCGGCCGGCAACATCTCCAAGCGGTTCGCGGGCGCGACCTTCCCGTTCTCGCGCTTCGGCGGCACCTGCCCGCGCTGGAACATCCACACCAGTTTCCGCACCCCCGGCCGGATCGCCACCCAGATCGTCGAGACCCCCGACGGCCAGCGCTACTTCACCCTGTCGCGTACGGTCAGCCGCTTCGCCACGCCCTATTCGGAGGGCGACACCGAACTGGCCATCGGCATGGGCTGCGAGCTGAAGTTCGCCGAGCGGCTGGTCTATTCGCGCGGCATCGACCTGCGCGATCCGGTGGCGACGGCCATCGGTCCCGCCTGCCGGATCTGCGAGCGGGCGGCCTGTCCGCAGCGGGCGGCCGAACCGATCAACCGGACGCTCATGGTCGACGACTTCACCAAGTCGATCTCGCCGTACCCGTTCGCGTCAGGCTGACGCCTTGCGCGGCAAGGGGCTTGCGATAGACAAGGCGGCGGGGACGGTTCAAGGCGCACCAGGGGCTCGAATGGCGGAACGAAAGGGCGTGAGGGCGACGGACCGCTTCCGCAAGAAGCGCGACGCGATCCTTGACGCCTCCACGGTGCTGCTGAACCAGCGCGGCGTGAAGGGCCTGACCCTGGCCGACGCCGCGGCCGCCGTCGGCCTGTCGACCACCAGCGTCACCTACTACTTCAAGCGCAAGGACGACCTGGCGGCCGCCTGCATGATGCGGGGCATCGGCTGGCTGCAGGAGGCCGCCGAGATCGCGGTCGCCGAGCCGACACCGGCCGAGCGGCTGCACAAGCTGCTGGAGCTCTATTTCGAGCGCGTGCGCCTGATGGCCGTCGGCGAGGGGGCGCCGATGCCGACCTTGGCCGACGTGCGGGCGCTGAAGGATCCGCATCGCGCCGCGGTGATCGAGGCCTTCGCCAAGGTGTTCCGCAAGGTGCGCACCCTGTTCGAGGCGCCTGAACTGGCCTGGCTGAACCGCGGCCGCCGCACTGCTCGCACCCACATGCTGCTGGCCCAGCTGTTCTGGGCCGGAGCCTGGCTGCACAAGTACGATCCCGAGGACTACGCCCGGGTGCGCGAGCGCATGTTCGACATCCTGGTCGGCGGGCTGGCGGCTGACGGCGCGGCCTGGGCTCCGGCTTCGGTGCCGCTGGCCGAGCTGGCGGCCGGGGAGGGCGCGGAGATGAGCCGCGAGACCTTCCTGCTGGCGGCGACGCGGCTGATCAATTCGCGCGGCTATCGCGGCGCTTCGGTCAACAAGATCTCCGAGGCGCTGAACGTCACCAAGGGCTCGTTCTACCACCACAACGACGCCAAGGACGACCTGGTGGTGGCCTGCTTCGACCGCACCTTCGAGGTGATGCGCCGGGTGCAGCGGCTGGCCATGGCGCTGGACGGCGACCAGTGGCTGCGGATCTCCAGCGCCGCGGCGGCGCTGGCCGAATTCCAGCTGTCGCAGTACGGCCCGCTGCTGCGGGTCTCGGCGCTCTCGGCCCTGCCCGAGGAGATCCGCATCGAACAGGTCGCCCATTCGGACCGGGTGTCGGACCGCTTCGCCTCGATGATCTCCGACGGCATCGTCGAAGGCTCGATCCGGCCGGTGGACGCGGCCATCGCCGCCCAGATGCTGAACGCCACCCTGAACGCCGGCTCGGAGCTGACCTTCTGGCTGCCCGACGTCACCCAGAAGGCGGCGCCGGCGGTGTTCGCCCGCCCGCAGCTGATGGGCATCTTCGCCCGCTAGAGCTTTTGCGCCGCTCTAGGCGCGCAGGGGGATCACCTCGGCCAGATGCGCCGGGGCGGACTTCTCGGCCCAGACCTGTTCGACCACGTGCAGCAGGCGTTCGGCGGTGATCGGCTTGGTCACATGGCCGTCGGCGCCGGCCCGCGCCGAGGCCTCGGCGTGCTCGGGCATGGCGTTGGCCGTCAGGGTGAAGATCGGCGTGCGGCGGCCCTCGCGCGCCTCGCGGCGGCGGATCGCCGAGATCGCCGTCAGCCCGTCCATCACCGGCATCTGCATGTCCATCAGGATCAGGTCGAACGAGCCGCGGACGGCCTCGTCCACCGCCTCGGCGCCGTTCTCGACCGAAATCAGGTCGACCCCCGCCGCGCCCAGGATCAGTTCCACGACCCTGCGGTTGGTCGGGTGGTCCTCGGCCAGCAGCACCCGCATGGCGTCGAGCTCGGCCTCCTCGCTGGCGGCGCCCTCGTGATCGCCCCACATCTCCACCGCCCCGTGGCGGCGCGGCAGCTCCAGGGTCAGGACGAAGGTCGCGCCCTGGCCGGCGACGGCGCTGGCGCTCAGTTCCCCGCCCATCGCCTCGGCCAGCGAGCGCGAAATGGCCAGGCCCAGCCCGGTGCCGCCGTACTGTCGGGTGATCGAGCCGTCGGCTTGTTGGAAGCGGCCGAACAGCCGCCGGTGGGTGGCCTCGTCGAAGCCGATGCCGGTGTCGGCCACGGTGAAGGTCAGGTGGGTGGTGGTCTCGTCGCGGCGGGCGGCGACGGTCAGCCGGACCTCTCCCTGCGCCGTGAACTTGACCGCGTTGCCCAGCAGGTTGGTCAGGATCTGGCGGATGCGCGGGCCGTCGCCCTCGAAGGCCCCCTGAGCGTAGGGCTCGATCTCGACGGTCAGTTTCAGGCCCTTGGCCTGGGCGCTGGCCTCGAACAACGCCGCGCAGGCGCCCACCGAGGTCGCCATGTCGAACGGCTCGGGCCGGATCTCCATGCGGCCCGCCTCGATCCGGGCCAGGTCGAGGATGTCGGTCAGCAGGGCTTCGAGCGTCTGGGCCGAGGTCTCGATCAGCTCGACCATGTCGGCCTGGTGCCGGCTGAGGGGGGTCTTGGCCAGGGCCCCGGCGATGCCCATCACCCCGTTCAGCGGAGTGCGGATCTCGTGGCTCATATTGGCCAGGAACTCGCTCTTGGCCTTGTTGGCGGCCTGCGCCTCGCCGGCGTACTTCACCAGATCGCGCTGGGCATGGTGGCGCGAGCACTCGTTCGAGGCGACCGCCGCCAGATCGATCAGGTAGCTCGCCAGGTCGCCGTCATAGGCGTGCGGCTCGCGGCTGGCCACGCAGACCACTCCGATCGGCTGGCCGTCGGCCATGCGGATCGGTGCGCCGGCGTAGAAGCGCACCGCCTCGGGGCCGACCACGTGCGGATGTCGCTCGAAGCGGGCGTCGGCCCGGGCGTCGGCGACCCACAGCAGCTGGTCCTGCCCGACCACGACCTCGGAAAACGACTGGTCCTGGCAGATCTGTTCGTCGGTCCAGCTGGGGCCGACGCTGGCGTGCCAGGTGCGCTCGGCGCCGACCATCACCACATCGCCCAGGTCCAGCCGCGCATAGGCGCGGGCCAGCCGGCCGACCCGCTCGAAGGTCGGCTTCAGCTCGTCGAGATCTAGGGTGGCGATGGCGGCAAGCCGCGCTGCCTCGGCCGGCGAGGCCGATCCAGGCTTGGACATGTTCATCCCCCGGCCGTGTTCTTGCGCCCCAAGATCGGGCCACGCAGTTAAATTTCCGTCTTTTTCAGAACGGCGTTCGGCAACCTTTGGTCGATCAGTTGTGGAAAACTGTCAAGCTTGGGGATTTTTTCGCGTCCGCCGCATGCCCCCTGGAGAAATCCGTCCCTGTAAAAGGGTTCCGCGGTTCCGGCTAAAGAAGCTTGATCTCCCGCAGCCGCTCCTTGAGGAACGCGTCGGCGGTGATGGGGGCCAGGCCGCGATCGGGATGGTCGGGGGTGATGCAACCAGGCAGGGTGCGGATCTCGTAGTCCGGATTGAAGTGCAGGAAGAACGGCGTGGAATAGCGCGCAAAGCCGCGGCGCTCGGGCGCCGGATTGACCACCCGGTGCGTGGTCGAGGGCAGCACATGGTTGGTCAGCCGTTGCAGCATGTCGCCGATGTTGCAGACCACCGAGCCGGGCGGCGGGTTGATCGCCAGCCACTGGCCGTCGCGGTCCAGCACCTCCAGGCCGGCTTCCTCGGCGCCGAGCAGCAGGGTGATGACGTTGATGTCCTCGTGCGCGCCGGCGCGAATGTTGGGGCCATCCTTCGGCACCGGCGGGTAGTGCAGCAGCCGTAGGATCGAGTTGCCGAAGTCCACGGTCGGATCGAAGAACCGGCGGTCGAGCTTCAGGTAGGCGGCGATGGCTTCCAGCACCTGGCGGCCCATGCCGTCCAGGGCGTTGAACAGCCAGGCGATCTCGGTGTGGAACGCCGGGACCTCGGCCGGCCAGACATTGTCGGGCATGAACTCGCGGAACGGATGGCCGGCCGGCAGGTCGCGGCCCATGTGCCAGAATTCCTTGAGGTCGAAGTGCTTGGCGTCCTTGGCGGTTTCGATGCCGAAGGGGGTGTAGCCGCGCTGACCGCCGGTCCCGATGACATAGGCGCGCTTCACCGCCTCGGGCAGGGCGAAGAAGGCCTTGGTGGCGGCCAGCGCCGCCTCGATCCGGGCCTGCGGCAGGTCGTGGTCCGAGATCACCGCGAAGCCGTAGCGGGCGAAGGACCCGCCCAGATCGCCCGAGAAGCCGTCGAAGTCGCCGCTGAAGCGCTTGAACGAAACCGGCTTGATCGTCTCTGTCGTCACGTCTGAACCCTCGTCCCGTCTCGCGGGAACCTTGACCGTAGCGCTTGCGTTCGCACCTGAGTTTCACGATCGAGGAGATCGCTTATGCGCAAACTGACCGCCCTCGGGGCCTGTATCCTGGGGGCAGGGGCCCTGGCCGCCTGCACCACCACCGACCCCTACACCGGACAGGTCGTCCGCAACAACACCGGCACCGGCGCGATCGCTGGAGCGCTCGGCGGCGCCGCGCTGGGCTATCTGACCAACACCAACCGCAGCGAGCAGGGCCGCAAGAACGCGCTGATCGGGGCCGGCATCGGCGCGCTCGCCGGCGCGGGCGTCGGCAACTACATGGACCGCCAGCAGGCCGAACTGCGCCGCGAACTGGCCGGCAGCGGCGTCGAGGTCCAGCGCCAGGGCGACAACATCGTCCTGCAGATGCCGAGCGACGTGACCTTCGGCTTCGACCGCGCCGACATCCAGCCGCAGTTCTACGGCGCGCTCGACGACGTGGCGCGCAGCCTGAACAACTATCCGCAGACCCTGGTCGACGTGATCGGCCACGCCGACTCCACCGGCCGCGCGGACTACAATCAGTCGCTTTCGGAGCGCCGGGCGCTGTCGGTGGCCGACTACCTGACCGGCCGCGGCGGGGTGCTGCGCGACCGTCTCTATGTCGAGGGCCGCGGGTCGACCCAGCCGATCGCCGACAATTCGACCGACGCCGGCCGCGCCAAGAACCGTCGGGTCGAGATCGTGCTGCGGCCCTATACGGGCTGACGCGCCCCGGGGGGGGGGGGGGGGGGGGGGGGGGGGGGGGGGGGGGGGGGGCGGGCGGGGGGGGGGGGGGGGCGCCCCCCGCGCGCGGCC
>NZ_JAPMTQ010000058.1:0-17457 GCF_026411515.1 Phenylobacterium sp. 58.2.17
GGGCTGGCCGCGGACGGCGAGGCCGGGGGCGCCGGGCTCGTCTCCTGGGCCGCCGCGGCGCTCGCCGCGCAGGCGAAGGCGGCGGCGAAGACGGCCTTGAACATCAAACGCATGGATGATTACCCGCTGGCCCCTGTTGCCCCACGACTCCACTTGTAGGGCGCCTGGCGCGCGGGGCGCTAGAGCGGTTGCAGCCTGCGACGATCCGGCCGTGGATCAGTGTTCAGTCGCCGCCCGGCGGGCCGGTGGGAAAGGCGTAGAGCGGCAGCATCGGGCGCAGTTCGCCGCCGATCCAGATCTGGGGCTCGGAGGGCGGCGCCATGCCCTCGGCGATCTCGCGCAAAGCCACGCAGCTCTTCACCGCGCTGGCCAGGGCGGCGAAGTCGCGGACCGCTGGGCTCGACTTCAGCACGCAGTCATCGAAGAACGGATAGACGTTGTCCTCGCCGCAGCCGAACGAGGTGCGGTCCGGTCGAGCGGCGGTCAGGATCATCCGGTTCGGCTGGGCCAGCGGGCGGACGAAGACTCCCGAAAAGCAGGCCGACACGATCACAACGGTCGGGCGATTGCGGCAAGTCGCGTCGAGGATCCGCGCCAGCAGGCCCGGGGTCAGGATCTGCTGGTCGACCACCACGCCCTGCCGCGCCCCGTGCGAGGTGAAGTAGACCAGGCAACCGGACTTGGCCCTGGACGACAGGTCGTTCAGCGAGCGGTAGATCGCCAGGGTGTCCGATTTCAGCGGCCGATCCTTGTAGCGCTCCGGCCGCACCGAGAACTGGACAATGTTGTCGCGCGAAAAGCCGAGCCGCTGCAGTTCCCTGGAGACGTCGCGGCGGGCGTTGTCGAACGCCTCGGTCGGGCCGCCGCCGCTGCCGTGGAAGTCGCCCGCGACGACGACGGCGGCCCAGTCGCCGAACGGTCCGGCCTGGGCCGGGGCGGCCATGGCCACGGCCCAAATGAAAAACGCGCCGACGATGCCAGCGCGTTTCAACATGTCAGCTCTTGTACCGCTGGAACGGCGTGGGCACCGCGGTCCCCGTCGCCTTGGCCAGGAGCCGCCCCTCGGCGTCGTAGAGCTCGCCCTCCGTGAAGGCGATGGTGCGCCCCCACTTGGCGACCCTGCCGATCCCCTTGAGCTTTCCTGGCGCCGCCGGCCGGAAGAAGGTGGTCTTCATCTCGGCGGTCGGGGCGACGTGGGTCATGCCCGAGGCGACCATGCAGGCCACCGACATGCACTCGTCCAACATCGCACAGAGATAGCCGCCCTGGACCTGCTTCATCGGATTGAGCAGCAGTTCGGGCTTGGCCTCGAATTCGACCTCGACCGACTTCTCGGCCTGGCTGACCGCGACGATGCGGAAGCCCAGGGTCTGGGAGCCGGTGGGCTGGTTCTTCGAGCGCTGGAAGCGCGCCAGGATGGCTTCGTCCGTCAGGGCTTCGGGTTCGGCGACGACGTCGGTCATCTGGGCGCGGTCACTTCTTCCGGAAGGTGTCGAGCGAGACGACGTTGGGGGCGTTGGGATCAGCCGGCTCGGCCGGCGCCGCGGGCGGCTCGGCGGCCGCCGGCAGGGTCGTGGCCACGGCCGGAGCTTCGAACTGCAGCAGGAACTGCACGCTCGGATCATAGAAGCGGGTCACTGCCGCATAGGGCACAGACATGCGCTTGGGCTGGCCGCCGAACTTCAGCGTGACCGAGAAGAAGGTCTCGCCGGGCGCCAGGTCCCAGTACTGGTGCTGCAGGACGATGGTCATCTCGTCAGGATATTTCGACAGCAGGTCGTTGGGGCCGGAGACGCCCGGCGCCTCGGTCTTGAACGTGATGTAGAAATGGTGCGCGCCCGGCAGGCCTTCCGGCGCCGCAGCGCGTTTCAAGGCGGCCTTCACCACGCCGCGCAGGGCCTCCTGGGCCATGGCTTCGTAGTGCATCTGGTCTTGGGCCGGCGGGTCCTGGGCCATCGAAACTCCGGGGGTACTGAACGTGGTGCGGAGGGTAGCGTTTCGGCGTGGGCGCGCAAGGCGGCTCTCGTCGCAGGCGGCGCCTAATCGCAGGGTGGTGGAAGTGAAGGTGGAGGGGTTCTGTTGCAAGGCCCCCTCCGGGCCCCGCCTAGCGCTGCTAAGACGCTAGGAGTTTAGGTCGAAATCTATCGGACCGCTTACGCAGCCAGACGGACTTCTTCAGCGAAGTTGTCGTTCGCATTTAGTTTAAAGCCCGGAACGGTGGGCCAAGCCGAGAGAAAGCAACACCTTTAGACGTCTGTCGATGCTGATCGGCCCCATGCTTCCGGCGACAACTGCCGAGGAAGGATTTGGTGGAGCCGCCGGGAATCGCACCCGGGTCCAGTCCGCTTATTACGTGCGCGTTTATCTCCATAGTCGGGGCGAACCCCGACATCGCCAATATAGGGGCGGCGGGCCGGTTTTAGAAGGACTTCCCGCTGCGGAACGGTGGATGACCGTTCGCGAAGCGCGAACGGTCAGGCTGATTTCGCGAACCGCCGCGCACTGTGCGCGGGCGGGCTCGGTGTTCGGCGGGTGCGGCCGCTAGGCTTTGCGCACGCTTTCAACACCTGGAGTTTCCGCCTGTGAGCCCGCTCGTCTACGCCGCCCGCCCGATCCTGATCGACATGGCCGCGACCCTGGTCTTCTACGCCATTCTCGCCGCGAGCGGCGACGTCGCGCTCGCCACTGGCGTAGGCATGGCCCTGGGCGTCTCCCAGGTCGTGGTGATGAGACTGCGCGGGCGCAAGATCGCGGCCATGCAGTGGACGGCGTTGGCCCTGGTGGTGGTCATGGGCGGGGCCACGCTGATGACCCACGACGCGCGCTTCGTGCTGTTCAAGGCGACTGTCGTCTATGCGGCGATCGGGGCGGCGATGCTCGAGCGCGGCTGGATGGGCCGCTACATGCCGCCGGTCGCCCAGGGCCGGATCCCGGCGTCCTATGTGAACGGGGCGGGATACGCCTGGGCGGGGCTGATGTTCGTCAGCGGGGCGCTCAACCTCGGCCTGACCCTGCTGGCCGACCCGAAGCTGACCGCCGGCGTCATGTCGCTCTGGGCGCCGGGGTCGAAGCTGGTGCTGTTCGCCGCGCAGTACCTGCTGTTCAGGTCGGTGGCGCGGCGCAACACGGCGGCTGGAGTCCGCGTTTAGCGGACCACCAGCACCGGGACCGAGGCGTGGGTCAGCACTTCGGAGGTTTGGCTGCCCAGGATCAGGCGGCCCAGGCCGCGGCGGCCGTGCGAGGCCATGACGATCATGTCGACGCCTTGCGACTTGGCGGTCTCGACGATGGCCTCGGCCGGCGGCGAGTTGGGCACATGCAGGGTCTTGGCCGCCACGCCGGCCTTGTCGGCCGCAGCCTTCGCGCCGCCAAGCACACGGTCGGCGAATTCCTTCTGGATCTCGTCATAGTTCCCCATCTCCGGGGGGATCCAGCCGCCGGCGGCGCTGGCATAGACCGGGAACGGCTCGGTGACGGTGATCAGGGTGACCTGCGCACCCAGCGCCTTGGCGAGGGCCAGCCCTTGATCGACGCCCTTCTGGGCGGTTTCGGAGCCGTCGGTGGAGATGAGGATGTGCTTGTACATATTGTCTCCATGTACGGGGCAGGGGCGCGTTCGTTGCGACCTGAATGAATATTCGCGCGGGCGATCCGCAGTTCCAATTCCGCGAAACTACATAGGTTGCACGCGGGCGGTGCAGCCTAACAGCCAAGTTTGGCGCGGTCAGTCATGGCGCCCTCAACTCTGAGTGAGCGTTACGATGTTCGCGGAGTGGCGCTATCTCAAGCCTCAACCATGGGTTAGCCTCGAATCAAACGGAGGCATCTCATGCAGAAATTCGTAGCTGAATTCATCGGTACGCTGACGCTTGTGCTCTTCGGGTGCGGGGCTGCGGTTCTGGGCGGCGAGCACGTCGGCCAGCTCGGCATCGCCCTGGCCTTCGGCTTCGCCATCGTCGCCATGGCCTACGGTATCGGCGCGATCTCGGGCTGCCACGTCAACCCAGCGGTCAGCCTGGCCGCGTTCGTGGCCGGGCGGATGAACGCGCGCGACCTCGTGCTCTACTGGATCGCGCAGTTCCTGGGAGCGCTGGTCGGGGCCGGCATCCTGGCGGCCATCGCCGGCACGGCGGGCGGGCTGGGGCAAAACGGCTGGGGGCCCGGCTACAACGGCGAGTTCAGCATGCAGGCGGCGCTGATCTTCGAGGTGGTGATGACCGCCCTGTTCGTCATCGTGATCCTCGGCTCGACCTCGAGCGCGGCGCCGGCCGGCTTCGCGGGCCTGGCCATCGGCATCACGCTGGCCGTCATCCACATCGTCGGCATCCAGGTCACCGGCGTGTCGGTGAACCCGGCGCGCAGCTTCGGGCCGGCGGTGCTGGTCGGCGGCCAGGCGCTCGCCCAGCTCTGGCTGTTCTTCGTCGCCCCGGCGATCGGGGCGATCATCGGCGGGGCGCTCTACCGCCTCAACGTTCTGCGCTAGGCGGAGGCGGAGCCGCTTCGTCCTCGGGCGGCGGCTCCGTAAAGCTCGGCGGCTGGGGGCGGGCGTTCGGCGCGGGTCTCAACGCGCCGCCCTCGGCGATCAGGTCGCGATAGGCCTCGCGCGCCGACGCGTAGTTCGCGCCGCCCGGATAGATCACGTCGATGCGCGGCTCATGGCCCAGCGCCAGGCCGAGCACGGCCTCCAGCACGTCGGCCGCCTGACCGATCTCGGCGCTATCGCAGGCGCGGCGGACGGCGCGCACCTGGCCGGGCTGGGCCAGGGTCAGATCGTAGGAGGTGCCGTCGACACAGAGCGCGTCGGCCGCGCCGGCGCTGTCGACCACCCGCACCTCGCGCGGAGAACTCCAGAGCGGATCCTGGGCCAGCGCGGTCAGCCGCGCCGCCGTACCGTCGGGCGCCTCGGCGTCGAAGCCGACGCGGCGGGCGATGCCGGGCTCGCAGCAGCCGAGCCCGGCGCGAGCCTGGATGAAGGCCTTGCCGTCGCGCCGCACGATGGCGCGCACCAGGGTCTGGCGCGCCGAGGTCGCCGGCCGCACCGCGATCTCGACGATCAGTTCGCCGGGCCGGAGCAGCTGGTTCTGCAGCGGCGGCAGGCCCCACAGGCGGTAGAGCAGGGGATCATAGCCGTTGGCGACGACCAGCGGCCGATCGCCCCGGCCTGGGCGACGGCCGCCGAGCGGGTCGGCCGCTTCGTCGGGTTTGGGCCGGGCAGCGTCCCACCACGACTTCGGGTCGGGATCGGGCCAGGGCCAATCGAGGATGTGAGGCGGCGGCGGGGCCTGGCCCGGCGATTGGGCCAGGGCCGGCGCGGGCAGGAGCGCGAGGACGAGAACGGTCGCGATGCGGACCATTCGATCCTCCTTCCTACATGGCGTCGGGGCCCCTGGTGATGGAAAGCACGCCGGTGCGCGACAGTTCCACCAGGCCCAGCGGGCGCATCAGTTCGACGAACTTGTCGATCTTCGACGAGACGCCGGTCAGTTCGAAGATGAAGCTGTCGATGGTGGTGTCGAGCACCTTGGCTCGGAAGATGTCGGCGATGCGCAGGGCCTCGACGCGGTCGGGGCCGGTGCCCTTGACCTTGACCAGGGCCAGTTCGCGCTCCAGGCCGTTCGGGTCGCGGGTCACGTCCTGGACGTGGCGGGTGGCGACCATCTTCTCGAGTTGGGCCTCGATCTGCTCGAGCACGTGCGGGGCGCCGCGGGTGACGATGGTGACCCGGCTGGTGTGGGCCCGGCGGTCGGTCTCGGCGACGGTCAGGCTCTCGATGTTGTAGCCGCGGGCCGCGAACAGCCCGACCAGCCGGTGCAGTACGCCCGGCTCGTTCTCGACCAGGATCGCGAAGGTGGCCAGGTTCTCGGCTTCCTCGGCGTGGCTGAGATCGTAGACGGAGGCGGGCTGGGCGTCGGACATGCGGGGCTCTCTAAACGTCGGTCGTCGAGCACGTGTCACATGCGCGAGCGGGGGGCAAGCCGCGACTGGGGCGCGGGCGTGAACAAGTCATGAACATCTTGCTTGCGCGGAACGGCGGTTGGTGGGCGGGGCGCCGCGCCCGGGCGTTGCGCCCGGACTGTCTCAACTCCTGGAGCGGACAGTCATGAGCCCAAGACATCGCCAACGACCTGGTCGCCCTCTGCAAGGCCGGCAAGATCGCCGAGGAGCGGTTCTTCTACGGCTGAGGCGGTCGGCGCCGAGCGATCCTCGGCGCCGACGCTTTTCGTCAGACCAGCCGCTTGCCGGCGTCGTCGATGATCGAGCCGAGGTCGCGGGCCTCCTCGGCCATGATCATTTCGTTGTGGGCCTTGCCGGACGGGATCATCGGGAAGCAGTTCTCTTCCTTGGTGACCCGGCAGTCGAACAGCACCGGCTTGGGGCTGGCGATCATCTCGCGGATCTTGTCGTCCAGCTCGTCCGGATGCTCGGCCCGGATGCCGACGCCGCCGAACGCCTCGGCCATCTTCACGAAGTCCGGCAGGCTCGACGAATAGGAGTGGCTGTAGCGTTCGCCGTGCAGCAGCTGCTGCCACTGGCGGACCATGCCCATCCATTCGTTGTTCAGGATGAAGACCTTGATCGGCAGGTCATACTGAATGGCCGTCGAGATTTCCTGCATGGTCATCTGCACCGAGGCGTCGCCGGCGATGTCGATGACCAGGGCGTCCGGGTGGGCCATCTGCACGCCGACCGCGGCCGGCAGTCCGTAGCCCATGGTGCCCAGGCCGCCGGAGGTCATCCAGCGGTTGGGTTGGTCGAAGTGGTAGTACTGGGCCGCCCACATCTGATGCTGGCCGACCTCGGTGGTGATGTAGGTCTCGCGGTCCTTGGTCAGCTCGTACAGGCGCTCGATCGCGTACTGCGGCTTGATCAGCTTGGCGTCGGGTCGATAGCGGAACGACTGGCGGGCGCGCCAGGCTTCGATCTGGCGCCACCAGTCGTCGAGCGCGGCCTTGTCGGTCGAGAGGTTGCGCGACTTCCAGGCGGCGATCAGGTCCTCCAGCACGCTGGCGGCGTCGCCGACGATGCCGATGTCGGCGCGGACGTTCTTGCTGATCGACGAGGCGTCGATGTCGATGTGGATCTTCTTCGAGCCCGGGGCGAAGGCGTCCAGGCGGCCGGTCACCCGGTCGTCGAACCGCGCGCCGATCGCCACCATGACGTCGCAGTCGTGCATGGCGTTGTTGCTTTCGAAGCTGCCGTGCATGCCGACCATGCCCAGCCACGCCGGATCCGAGGCCGGGAAGGCGCCCAGGCCCATCAGGGTCGAGGTCACCGGCGCGCCGGTCAGCTTGGCGAACTCACGCAGCAGCTCGGCCGCCCGCGGGCCGGCGTTGATGACGCCGCCGCCGGTGTAGAGGATCGGGCGGCGGGCGCCGGCGATCAGCGCCACGGCGTCGGCGATCTTGTTCGGCTCGCCCTTGGTGCGCGGGTTGTAGTTGTGCGCGTGGGTGACCTCGGTCGGGCCCTGGTAGACGCCCTTGGAGAACTGGACGTCCTTGGGGATGTCGATGACGACGGGGCCGGGGCGGCCGGACGTGGCGATGTGGAACGCCTCGTGGATGATCCGCGGCAGGTCGGCCACGTCCTTGACCAGGTAGTTATGCTTGGTGATCGGGCGGGTGATGCCGATCGTATCGCACTCCTGGAACGCGTCGGTGCCGATCAGGTGGGTGGCGACCTGGCCGGTGAAGACGACCATCGGGATCGAGTCCATCAGGGCGTCGACGATGCCGGTGATGGCGTTGGTCGCGCCCGGGCCCGAGGTGACCAGGACGACGCCCGGCTTGCCGGTCGAGCGGGCGTAGCCCTCGGCCATGTGGGTCGCGCCCTGCTCGTGGCGGACCAGCACGTGCTGGAGGCGCTTCTCTTCGAACAGCGCATCGTAGATCGGCAGCACCGCTCCGCCCGGATAGCCGAACAGCACCTCGACACCCTGGTCGATGAGGGCGCGGACCACGATCTCGGCGCCGGTCAGGGTCTCAATCGTCGTTTCGGCAGCTATCGTCTGGTGGGCTGTCATTTCAGCAAGGCCTTGATTTTCGGCAATAAAAAAGGCCCTCAAGGGGCCTGGGCGAGCGACCTTCAGCGGTCTGACACGTGGTCAGTCCGCGAGAGGTCGCACAGAGAATACAAGAAGCTCACGCACGAGCGTTCTCCAAATGAAGTCGCCGAGGTCATGACATGCCCCGTTCAGCCCGTCAAGGCGGGGTGTAGCGCAATAAACTGCCTCCATTGGTCCTCATGGGCGACGGCATCGAGGCGCGGCCAGTCGGCCATCTGACCGCGCAGCCAGGTGGCCTGGCGCTTGGCGTATCGGCGGGTTTCGCGCTGGGCGTTCTCCAAACCTGCCGCGAGGCTGACCTCGCCCGCGAGCGCGGCGGCCAGTTCGCGATAGCCGACCGCCTTCATGGCCGGCAGGGAGGGATCGAGCCCGCGGGCGGCGAGGGCGGCCACCTCGTCCAGCGCCCCGCGGTCGACCATGATCCGCAGCCGCGCGTCGCAGCGGTCGAACAGCGCCTGCCGCGGCGGATCGAGCGCGACGCCGGCCCAGCTTCCCGGCGCGATGGCCGGATCGGTGCGCGCCTGCCAGTCGCTGAGCGAGGTCCCGGTGGCGGCGAACACCTCCCAGGCTCTGGTCAGGCGCTGGCGGTCAGCCGGCGAGATACGCGCCTCGGCGGCCGGGTCGGCCCCGGCCAGCCGTTGGCGGAAGGCGGTCTCGCCCATGGCTTCGAACTCGGCGGCGGTCTGGACCCGGATCTGCGGCGGAGTGTCGGGCACCTCGGCCAGGCCATGGGTGAGGGCGCGGAAATAGAGGCCGGTGCCGCCGACGATCACGGTCGGGCGCCCGCGGGCGGCGATCTCGCCGGTCAGCGCGACGGCGGCCCGCAGCCAGCGGCCGACGGACCAGCCTTCGGCGGCGTCGACGGTTCCGAACAGGTGGTGCGGGGCCTGGGCCTCTTCCTCCGGCGAGGGGCGGGCGGTGAGCAGGCGCAGGTCGGCGTAGAGCTGCAGCGCGTCGGCGTTGACGATCTCCGCCCCGATTTCGCGCGCCAGGCGCAGGGCCAGGGCGGACTTGCCGCTTGCGGTCGGCCCGGCGATCAGCCAGATGCGGGGCTCCATGCAGATCGCCCTTACCCTTGTCGGTCCCGATTCAGACGCCGCCGCGAAGGCGCTCGCCACACTGGCCCCAGCGCTCGCAGGCGTGCAGGCCCGCGTCAAGGAGCCCCGCACGCTGGGGCCCGGCGCGCTCGACCTGCTGGTCGAAGGCGCCGATGTCGCGGCGGTCCGCGCCGCGGCCGAGGCGGCCCTGGCCGGAACCGGCGTCGACGCCTGCGCGCAGCCCTGGGACGGGCGCAGGAAGCGGCTGCTGGTCGCGGACATGGATTCGACCATCATCAACGTCGAGTGCATCGACGAGCTGGCCGACTTCGCCGGCGTGAAGGACAAGGTCTCGGAAATCACCGAGCGGGCCATGCGCGGAGAGCTGGATTTCGAGGGCGCGCTGCGCGAGCGGGTCGGGATGCTGAAGGGGCTGCCGCTGGGCGACCTGCAGCGGGCCTATGACGAGCGCGTGCGGCTGAACCCCGGCGCGCGGACCCTGGTGCGCACCATGTCGGCCAACGGCGGCCGTGCGGTGCTGGTCTCGGGCGGCTTCACCTTCTTTACCTCGCGCGTGGCGCAGGCGGCGGGCTTCGCAGCCAACCGCGCCAACACCCTGAACGAGGACGGCGCGGCCCTGACCGGCACGGTCGGCGAGCCGATCCTGGGCCGTGAGGCCAAGCTGGCGGCGCTGAAGCAGGAGGCCGCCGGCATGGGGATCGAGATGACCCAGACCCTGGCGGTCGGCGACGGGGCCAACGACCTGGCGATGATCGAGGCCTCGGGCCTGGGCGTCGCCTACCGCGCCAAGCCGATCGTCGCGGCCCAGGCCGACGCCAAGGTCGACAGCGCCGACCTGACCGCGCTGCTCTACTTCCAGGGCTACCGGGCCGAGGAATTCGTAACGGACTGAAGCCGGGTTTGAATTCCGCTCATGGCCGCCGCGCGCTAGAAGCCGGGCCATGAGCTTGCCCCGCATCCCCAAGGCCGTGATCTTCGACATGGACGGCCTGCTGGTCGACACCGAGTCCGTCTATCGCGAGGCCATGACGGCCACAGCCGTCGCCGAGGGGCTGGAGTTCCCGAACGAGCTTTTCCTGCGCCTGATCGGTCTATCGTGGCCGGCCAATGCGGCGATCCTGCAGACCCATTTCGGCGCCGGCTTCGACCCGGAAGCGTTCAAGGTCGCCTCGGTCACCCGCTTCCGCGAGCTGGTCGCCGCCGAGGTGGCGCTGAAGGCCGGGGTGATCGAGATCCTCGATCTGCTGGACGAAATGGCCTTGCCGCGCGCCATCGCCACCTCGTCCGGACACGAGTCGGTCAACCATCACATCGGCGGGCACGGCCTGCTGGAGCGTTTCCACGCCATCCTGGCGGCCGGCGACTACGCCAACGCCAAGCCGGCGCCTGACCCCTACCTGCGGGCCGCCGAGGTGCTGGGCGTTGAGCCCGCCGACTGCCTGGCGCTGGAAGACAGCCACAACGGCGTGCGCGCCGCCGCCTCGGCCGGCATGATGACCATCATGGTTCCCGATCTCCTCGAGGCCACCGACGAGATGCACGCGCTGTGCGTGCGCGTCGCCGGCGACCTGCACGAGGTGCGCACGCTGGTGGCGTCGGTGCGGACGCTCGCCTAGAGCGTGACAGCTTCAAGTGGAAGCCGGTTGAAGCGGCCGTCACGCTCTCAATTTTTGAAGATAGACCCTTTTATCCGGTTCGGGTGATCCACCCGAACCGGAAAGGGTCTAGCGGCGAGCCGGATCGGCGGGCGCGGCGGCCGGGGGCGGCCCGGCCTTCACCTCGTCGACGATCGACTTCACGACATTGGCGGGGATGGCGAAGGCCAGGCCCGCGCCGGGCTCGCCGCGCGACTCCCGCGCGCTGGCCATGCCGATCACTTGGCCGGCGCTGTTGAGCAGCGGGCCGCCGGAGCCGCCGGCGGTCAGGGCCGCGTCGGTCTGCAGATAGGCCTTCACCGGCCCGCTGAGGGCTGCGCCGGCGAAGGGATCGTCCTCGTCCATCGGCGCGCCGATCTGGCGGTTCACCGCCGAGATGATGCCCGAGGTGGCGGTGCCGACCAGGCCGTAGGGCGCTCCCATCAGCACCACCGGCTGGCCGGCCTTGACCTGATTGCTGTCGCCGAAGCTAAGCGCGGCGAGCTGGCGGCCGGGGGTGGCGCGATAAACGGCGACATCGGCGGCCTCGTTGGCGCCGGCCAGCTCGGCGCGGGCGACCGTGCCGTCGGCGAACACCAGATTGACCACCGGCAGGCCGCCGGTGACATGGGCGGCGGTGACCACCAGCCCATCGGCGCTGACCACGAAGCCCGAGCCCATCTGCATCGGCGCGCCGCCGCCCCGGCTGTCGGAACCGGAGACGGTGAGCATGACGGTCGCCGCCTGGGCGCGTTGGACCGCGTCGACGAAGTTGGTCGCGCCGCGCGTCGCCGGGCCCTGGTCGCCCCGGTGGCTGAGGCCCCAGCCGATCAGCAGAAGTATGAGGAAGATGACCACGCCGGCCGCGGCGTAGAGAAGCTGTTGAGTGCGCAAAGGCGGGCTCCGGACGTAAGTACTGTCGCCGGAAAGCGGCCAAGGCGCAGCTTGGTTCCCTTTAGGGCCTGCTGCGGATGGCCGCAGTTTGGGGCGCTTTCACGGCGGATCTGTCCAGGTTTCGACCAGCCGGCGGAGCAGGGCCTCGATTGAAGGGGATCTTCAACCAAGTCTTGTCACACCCAACCCGGAGTTGCGGCGGTGGCGACTGCAGCGTTACTGAAGGCGTCCTTGGTCAGGACGCGGCCAAGGGGGCTGGTCGGCCAGGCGCGGAGGCCGAGCGCCATGACGCTCTACGCCAGACTTGTTCCGGCCGCGGTTCGACTGCGGCTGCGGCCGCACCTGCAGCGGGCGCTGGAGGTCAGCGGCCTGATCGGAGTGCTGCATCGCCGCCAAGAGCGGCGTCTGGCCTAGGCGCCGGCCCCGCCGTTCGACGACGGCCTGCCGATGCCGCCGGCCGAGCTGCTGGTGCTGGTCGGGGCGAGCTCGGACGGGCGGTGGTTCTCGGAGGGCGGACGCGAACACGCCGCAATGTTCAGCAGCCTGGCCGGCAAACACGGCGTCGACGTCGGGAAGGCGGCGGACGTCTGGGACCTGGGCTGCGGCTGCGGCCGGATCGCCCGCTGGCTGGCGCCGCAGGTGATCGCTGGCGGCGGCGCGTTCACCGGCTCGGACATCAACCGGCGGCTGGTCGACTGGACGAGCGCGCACCTGCCGGGGCGCTACCTGCTGAATGGCTTGAAGACCCCGACGCCGCTCGCGCCGAAGTCCAAGGACCTCGTCTATGCGTACTCGGTGCTGACCCACCTGCGCGAGAAGGCGGTGCGCGCCTGGCTGGAGGAGGTCCACCGCGTGCTGCGCCCCGGGGGCCTGGCGCTGCTGACCTTCCACGACGAGGGCTATGCGGGCGCCCGGGGCCCGCCGGAGGTCGTCGGGCGACTGGAGCGCGAGCCGTTCATCGTGCTGAACGACGCGATGGAAGGCTCGAACTACCTGTCGTCCTGGACGACCGCCGAGCATCTCAAGGCGCTGGCCGGGCCGCTGTTCGAGGTGCTGGAGATCGTACCCGGGCGGGCCGACAATCCGACCCAAGCGGTCGCGGTGCTGCGCGCGCGTGCGGGATGATCGAGGGGAGCGAGGCGGTGATGTCGCCTTTGCGTGATGATGCTTAGGTCCGATTCCGCCCGTCTGAGACGCTCGGAAGGACCGCTTCCCGGAAGAGGGCCAAGCGGTTAGCGTCGAGTATGCTCCAGCATGCCGCGAACACGCTCATGATCGTCTGCGCTGCCGCTTTTGTAGGGGCGACACTCCGCGCAACTTTTCATAAATGGTCGCAACGGGGTTCATACCGCGGACTACTCGTTTGGACGGTGGTCGGGGGCGTGGCGATGTCCCTGCTGATCCTCGTTGGAGGCCTCAAAGGTAGTTGAACGTCCGCTCACCACCCGTCGCCGACGCTTGGGAGGTCTGCTCTCGGACGCGAAGGCATACGCCCTTGTCGGGGCCGAAGCTTGTGACCGAAATCGACCCGTTGCGGACGCTCACGGAGCCGAAGAGGGAGGGACCGGAGGCATATCATCAAACACAGCGCAGCCCTCGGGGTACGCAATCCACGGCATGCCTTGCGCGCAGCTTACGGCAATGGTGGGGACCGGCAGCGTCGGATCGGCGAAGCAGCCTCCCGCAAATCCTGTCTGGCCGGGTCTCCACGCCCCGAAGGACCGCCAATAGATGGTCGAACCGCACCTTGAGCAAAGCCAGCGTTTGCCGACGCCGTCGAGGATCGCCAACGGACCTTCCACCCGACCGACCTGTTCATCGTGGAAGTAGACCGACCATCCGAACGGCGCACCCGTACGCCGTTTGCAATTGTCGCAGCTACAGAGCCCGCTGCTGACCGGCTCGCCCTCAACCTCGACTTCGCACGCCTGACACGCACATCGCGCAGTTCGAACCGTCATGACGGGTCGGCTTCGTCCGGAAGACGGTCGTATCCGATGAATGAGAACAGGCGGCGGCCCAGGGCCAAAGGTTCAGGCGTTCCGGCGAAGCGATGCATGCCGACGCCGAATTCGAGGCTCTCGTCAGACAGCCGTTCCCGCTCGAAGCCGCGGCCCTCGAACCACACGCAAATCCGCCCCACGCGGTCCGGCGCCCGACGATTGCGCGTCCAGATGACTCGGCCCCCCGTCCTGCAAAATTGAGGACAAGTCGCCACGACCCGCTCGATATCGGCGTCGCTGATATTGCCGAACAGCCCGCAGATCAGCACCAGGTCGGCGGGCGTCATGCCGTCGTAGTTCTCGCTGCGCGAAGCGTCCGCGGCGACGACCTCCACCTGAGATAGCCCGCTCGCTTGCGCCGCCGCCTCGGCAAGCTCGCAATTGCCCTCGTCGAGTTCCACCAGACGGACTTGAACATCCTTGCGGCGCGGATGGTCTGCGAGCACTTCGAGCACGTCCCGCCCCTGGCCTGCGCACAGGCTGATCACCCGGAGTTGGCCGGGCGGGCTCCGGTCCAGAGCGTCTCGCACCAACCCTTGGACGATCCTCAGCCGTCTCGTCATCGGCGAGGCGGGATCGTCGTACTTCTCATGCCAGACTTTCCAGTCCATGGAGTTCGCTCGGATGTCCGCCGGGGCCTCGACGCTAGGTGGCGGCGAGGCGCAAGGCAACGGCGCACGCCCGTTCGAGTAAGTTTGGGATTCTACGACTGTCTGAGGCGACGCGTAAGGCGGCGCCGTGGGAGCTGCCTGGGCGCTAGAGCGCGATCCAGTAGTGCAGGGCGGTGTCGCCGGGGATCCAGATGTGCGGGATCGAGGCGGTGTGGACGCCGCCGTTCTTTTCGATGACGCGGATGGACGCCGGGTTCTGGGCGTTGACGGTCAGCAGCACCCGCTCGAGGTCGAGGTTGGCGCGGATGTAGTCCAGGCCGGCGGCGAGGATGGCGCTGGCGTGGCCCCGGCCCCGGGCCGAGGGGCGCACGGCGTAGCCGACGTGGCCGCCAACCTTTTCCAGGTTGGCGTTCAGGTGATGGCGGATGTGCAGCGAG
This sequence comes from Phenylobacterium sp. 58.2.17, assembly GCF_026411515.1. Lineage (NCBI taxonomy): Bacteria > Pseudomonadati > Pseudomonadota > Alphaproteobacteria > Caulobacterales > Caulobacteraceae > Phenylobacterium > Phenylobacterium sp. 58.2.17. Next base: position 14,700 of record NZ_JAPMTQ010000058.1, read on the forward strand.
CCGAGGAATTCCTCGCCTTCGACGTACCAGAGCACCGTGTAGGGGACGGCCGGGCCCTGGCTGCCGTCGGGCAGGGTGACGCTGGTCGGCGGGGCGAGTTGGCCGGCGACGAAGGCGGCCGGATCGCCGGCCACCTCTGCGATGCTCTGCGGCGTTTCCGGGCGGAGGGTGTCGCGGGCGTAGCCCTCGCGCAACGCCGCCACGAAGGAGGGCATGTACGCGAGGTCTGGCCGAACGAGGCGCGGCGCCATCAGCGGGCGTTAGGACCGCGCTCGAAGTACTTGAAGAAGGCGCTGTCGGGCGAGAGCACCATCGTCGTGTCGCCCTGGCCGAGCGAGGCCTCGTAGGCCTGCATCGAACGGTAGAACGAGGCGAAGGCCGGGTCCTTGCCGAAGCCCTGGGCGAAGAGGCGCGTACGGACGGCGTCGCCCTCGCCTCGAGTGGTCTCGGCCTGCTCGCGGGCGGTGGCCAGGGTGATGGCCACTTCCTTGTCGGCGCCGGCGATGATCTCGCGCTTTTCCTGCTCGCCCTGGGCGCGGATGCGGGCGGCTTCCTGCTGGCGGCTGGTCTGCATCCGGCGATAGACCGACTCCTGGATCTGCGGCGGGTAGTCGGCGCGCTTGATGCGGATGTCGATGATCTGGATGCCGAGGCGCGAGGCGGCGGCGCGGGCGACGACGTCCTTCTTGGTCTGGGCCAGCAGCGCTTCGCGGCGGCCGGAGATGATCTCGGTCGAGGTCGCGGTGCCGAGCACCTGGCGCAGCGACGAGTTCACCAGCCGCTCGATGCGGTCGCTGGCGGTCTGCTCGTCGCGCAGGGTGCGGTAGTAGAGCAGCGGGTTGGAGATGCGGTAGCGGACGAAGGCGTCGACCACCAGGCGCTGCTGGTCGGAGGCGGTGATTTCTTCCTGGGCGGCCTCGATGGCGAGGTTGCGCTTGTCGAACATGACCACGTTCTCGACGAACGGGACCTTGATCTTCAGGCCGGGGCCCGGATCGCCGGGGGCGTTGATGACGCGCACGGGCTCACCCAGGCGCACGATCACCGCCTGCTTGCGCTGGTCGACGATGAAGAAGGTCTGCGACAGGACGATCAGCGCGCCGGCCAGCAGGATGCCGAGAACGGGAAGGCTGCGGTTCATCGGGCGGCTCCCGTCGACGGCGCGACCGTGGGCGGAGCGGGCTCCGTACCGGACGGCGCAGGCTGGGTGCGCGGCCGGAACACGTCGGGCGGCAGGATGATCGGCGCGCTCGCGCCCTTGCCGTCGATGACGACCTTGTTCGACTTGGCCAGCACGCGTTCCATGGTCTCGATGTAGAGGCGGTCCTTGGTCACGCCCGGAGCGCGGCGGTACTCGTTGTAGATCTGGTTGAAGCGGGCGACGTCGCCGGTCGCTTCGCGCACGGCCTGTTCGCGATAGCCCTCGGCGGACTGGACCAGCTTGGCCGCGTCACCCTTGGCTTCGTTGACCACGCGGTTGCGGTAGGTGTTGGCCTCGTTGCGGGCCGACTCCTGGTCCTGGCCGGCGCTGTTCACGTCGCGGAAGGCCGCGGCGACCTCCTGCGGCGGGTTGGCCGAGCGGATCTGGACTTCGACGACGCTGATGCCCGCGCCCCAGGAATCCAGGGTCTTCTGCATCAGTTCAGCGGTCTGGGCCTGGACCTGGCCGCGGCCGGTGGTGAGGATCGGCTGCAGGTCGGACTTGCCGACCACCTCGCGCATGGCGCTTTCGGCGGCGGCCTTCACCGAGGCGTCGGGGTCGCGCAGCGTGAACACGTACTTGCTGGCGTCGGCGACGCGCCAGGTGACGCTGAAGTTCAGGTCGACGATATTCTCGTCGCCGGTCAGCATCAGGCTTTCCTCGGGGACCTTGGCGTCGCCCACCCCGCCGATGTCGATGCGGTTCAGGGTGGTGACCGGCACCTTCTCGACCCGCTCGATGGGGGCGGGGAGATGGTAGCGGATGCCAGGCGCCTCGGAGCGCGAATAGGCGCCGAAGGTGGTGACCACGGCCTGTTCGTTGGGTTGGACGATGTAGACGCCCGACAGCGCCCACAGACCGACGCCGACCCCAGCCACCGCCGCGACCGCGGCAGGACGCACGCCGTCGCCGCCCGGACCGCCGAAGAAGTCGCGCAACTGTCGCTGCAGCCGCTCAAAGGCGGCGTTCAATTCGGGACCTTCAGGGCGGCGCGGGCCGCGAGGACCGCCGCCGCCGCCGCCCAGCGGGCGGCGGGGGCCAGGTTTTTTGTCGCCGTTCCCTTCGTTGGGCGGCGGCGCGCCCCAAGGGCCGGGGTTCGCGTTGTCGTTCCAAGGCATGGTCGCGTCGTCTTGCTCTCGTTTCGGCGCGGCCGCGTCGTTGGCCCGTGCATGGGCTTGTAAACCGGCGCTGTGAGCCGGATATGTGGCCCAACACCGGTTAAAGCAAGTCAAAGGGCCGTATGGAGCCGACAATCCCCGACCGCGACAGCGTCCTGAAAGCGCTCGATCGCGTCCTCGATCCGAAGACCGGCAAGGGATTGACGAGCGCTGGGCTCGTCCGTGGGCTGACGGTCGGGCGCGGGCGCGCCGGCTTCATGCTCGAGGTGCCGGCCAGCGAAACGGCGCTCTACGCGCCGGTGCGCGACGCCGCCCAGGAGGTGCTGGCGGCGCTGCCCGGCGTGGAAAAGGCGCAGGTGGTGCTGACCGCCGAGCATGCCGCCGCGCCCCCGGCCGACGGCGTCACCCGCGTGCGCAAGGGCGCGCGCGTGGCCCAGGA
>NZ_JAPMTQ010000059.1:0-17130 GCF_026411515.1 Phenylobacterium sp. 58.2.17
GGCGGCGGCGTCGAGCCGGGCCTGGGCCAGCCGCGCCTCGGCGGCAGTCAGCTCGGCGCGAGCGGCGGCCGTATTGCCGCGGTTGCGGTCGAACAGCGGCAACGGCAACGAGGCGCCGGCGACCATGGCGGTGGCGTCGTCGCCGGCGAAGCGGCGCACGCCGGCCGAGACGGTGAGGTCCGGGCGGGACTGGAGTTGCTCGACGCGCACCCTTGCCGCAGCGCTGTCGCGGTCGGCCAGGGCGGCCAGCACCGCCGGGGTGTCGGCGGGGGCGGCGTCGATGGCGGCGACCTCGGCCGACAGCAGGCTGGAGGTCAGCGAGTCGAACGCCTCGCCCGAGCCGGCCTGGGCTGAGAGCCGCCCGAAGGCGGCGTCGCGGGCGGCCAGCGCCTGGTCCAGCCCGGCCTGGGCGGCTTGGGCGTCGGCCTGGGCCTGCAGGCCACGCAGGCGCGCTTCCTTGCCGGCCTCGACCAGCAACTCGGCGGCGCGGGCGTCGCTCTGGGCGGCTTCGAACAGCTCGCGGGCCTGGGCGGCGCGGAGTTGCGCAGCCTCGGCTTCGGCGTAGGCGACCGCCAGGGCGGCGGCGTAGTCGGTTCGGGCCTGGGCGTCGCGGGCGCGGGCCAGGGCCAGGTCCTTGCGCGCGCCGTCGATGCGCGCGCCGCGCTTGCCGCCCAGTTCCAGGGTCTGGCTGAACGACAGGGTGGTCTCGGCCGAGTCGAAGCCCTCCATCGGGCCTTCGCCCGCGAAGTTCTCGACGTCGAGCGATAGCTCGGGATTGCGCCAGGCGTCGGCCTGGTCGAGGCGGCCCTGGGCGGCGGCGACCTGGGCCTGGCTTTCGGCGCGCAGCGGCGCCTGGGCGGCGGCAGCCAGCAGGTCGGGGAAGGCGGGTGCGGGCGCGGCCAGGGCCGGGCCGGCGCAGGTCAGGCCGCCCGCGGCCAGCAGGGCCGCCAGACGGACGTGATGGGGAGGCATCGGGATCTCCGGAATCGGACAGGACGAGGGCGCGCGTCGGCGCGCAGAGCCGTCAGGCCGCCGCGGGGGGGCGGGTCGGAGGCGCCGAGCTCAAGGTCGCGGGAGCGGCGTCGTCGGCCGGGCGCTGGCGGTCGGCGGCGAGCGCCCCGGCGTCGATGGTGCTCATCGCCAGCAGGGGCGGCGCGGCATGGCCGGCGCAATGGGTGGGGCAGTGGGCTCCGGGCGCATGGTGGGCGGCGTCGGGGTCGCCGTCACCGGCGTGATGGGCGCTGGCGACGGCCGGCGTCGCCAAGTCGGCGATCGGTTCGGCATGACCGGGCGCAGGCAGCAGCACGAACAACAGGGCCGCCAGCAGGGCGAGCATCGCCCCGGCGCGCCGCGAACCGTTCATGAGCCGTCGCCCGATCATGGTGCAGCCTCTGCATCCTACAGCAGCTGTAGGAGCAAGTGCTATTTGCGATGCGGTCCATGACGTTTCGGGGGCTTCCCAGCGGCGCCGTTCTCGTGCCCCTCTGTCGGTGACGGGAAGTGACCCGGGGGGAAATTGTTATGCGTGTGTTCGTAACGGCGGCCGCCATGGCCGGACTGCTGTGTTCGGTCGCGCCGGCGGCGCTGGCCCAGAGCTATCCGGCCGCGAAGATCGCCGGCCTGAAGTCCCAGGCCGAGGCCGGTGTCGAAAGCCGCGCCAAGCTGGCCCAGCAGATGAACGACCAGATCTTCTCGTACGGCGAGCTGGCCTTCCAGGAAGTCGAGACCTCGAAGTACGTCACCGGCGTGCTGGAGAAGAACGGCTTTACGATCCAGCGCGGCGTCGCCGGCCTGCCGACCGGCTGGACCGCGACCTGGACCCACGGAACGGGCGGCCCGGTCATCGTGCTGGGCAGCGACATCGACGGCATCCCGAAAGCCTCGCAGAAGCCGGGCGTGCCTTGGCATGAGCCGCTGGTCGAGGGCGCGCCGGGCCACGGCGAGGGCCACAACTCCGGTCAGGCGCTGAACGTGGTCGCCGCCCTGGCGGTCAAGGAGCTGATGGAGAAGCAGAACATCGCCGGCACGCTGATGCTGTGGCCGGGGGTCGCCGAGGAGCTGCTGGGCGGCAAGGCCTACATGGTCCGCGACGGGGTGTTCAAAGGCGCTGACGTGGCGATCTTCACCCATGTCGGCTCGAACCTGGCGACGGCGTGGGGCGCGACCTCTGGCACAGGGCTGGTGTCGGTCGAGTACACCTTCAGGGGCGCATCGGCGCACTCGGCCGGGGCGCCCTGGCGGGGGCGCAGCGCGCTGGACGCCGTCGAACTGATGAACATGGGCTGGAACATGCGCCGCGAGCACCTGCGGCCCGAGCAGCGTTCGCACTACGTGATCACCGACGGCGGCGACCAGCCCAACGTCGTGCCGTCGACGGCGACCGTCTGGTACTATTTCCGCGAACAGACCTTCGACGGCATCAAGAAGAGCTTCGAAATCGGCGACACCATCGCCGAGGCCGCGGCCAAGATGACCGACACCACCATGGAGCGCCGGGTGCTGGGTACGGCCGCGCCGCGCCACTTCAACCGCCCGCTGGCCGAGGCGGCCAAGGCCAATATCGACGAGGTCGGGTTGCCGAAGTGGACTCCCGACGAGCAGACCTTCGCCAAGGCGGTGCAGAAGAACCTCGGCTCCAAGGAAAAGGGGCTGGCGACCGAGCTCGACAAGATGGCGCCTCCGGTCGAGAAGCCGGAGAGCGGCGGGTCGGACGACATCGGCGACATTTCCTGGACCCTGCCGACCATCACGGTGGTCTATCCGTCGAACATCCCGGACCTGCCCGGGCACCACTGGTCGAACGCCATTTCGATGGCCACGCCGATCGCCCACAAGGGCGTGGTCGCCGGCTCGAAGGTGGTGGCGATGACCATGGTCGACGTGCTGACCAAGCCGGAGTTGCGCCGCCAGGCCAAGGACTACTTCGTCAACGTCCAGACCAAGGATCAGAAGTACGTCCCGATGATCGGTCCGGACGACAAGCCGCCGATCGAGATCAACACCGACGTCATGGCTAGGTTCAGGCCGCAGATGGCGCCCTTCTACTACGACGCCGAGCGCTACCCGACCTATCTCGACCAACTCGGGATCAAGTGGCCGCCGACCGAGCTCACCCCGCCGAAGGGGACGCGCGTCGACTAGCGCTGACGAGGGCCTGACGCGGGCCGCGGCCACGGCTCATTTTCGCCATGAGCCGTGGCCAGCCTCCGCGTCCGTAACAGGAGGACCCGCATGCGTCTGACCAGCCTCATCCTCGCCGCCGCCGCCCTCGCGGGCTCGACGGGCATGGCCATGGCCGCCGAAGGCCGCTTCATCCACCCGGCCGACACCAGCAAGGACGACCGGATCGATAAGACCGAATGGGTGGCCTACAAGCTGCCCGCCGACGAGTTCGCCAAGGCGGACAAGGACAAGAACGGCAAGATCGACGGGCCCGAGTTCGTCGCCTGGGACACCGCCTACAAGGCCGCCCACAAGGGCCACTAGGCCCCCAGGGCCTGGTCCAGGTCGGCGATCAGGTCGCCGGCGTCCTCGATCCCCACCGACAGGCGGATCAGGCCGTCGGCGATGCCGATCCTGGCCCGCGTCTCGGCTGGGATCGAGGCGTGGGTCATGATCGCCGGATGCTCGATCAGGCTTTCCACCCCGCCCAGGCTCTCGGCGAGCGTGAACAGTCGGGTGCGCTCCAGCATCCGCACCGTGCCGGCGAGGTCGCGGTCCAGCACCGCCGAGATCATGCCGCCGAAGCCGCCGCTCATCTGCCGCCTGGCGAGCTCGTGCTGCGGGTGGCTCGGGAGTCCCGGATAGATGACCTTGGCCACGTCGGGCCGCGCCTCCAGCCAGCGGGCGACCGCCAGGCCGTTCTCGCAGTGGCGCTGCATCCGCAGCGCCAGGGTCTTCACCCCGCGCAGGGCCAAGAACGAGTCGAACGGCGAGGCGACCGCGCCGACCGCGTTCTGCAGGAAGCCGAGCTGGTCGGCGAGCTCCCGGTTCTGGCCGACCACCAGGGCGCCGCCGACGATGTCGGAATGCCCCGAGACGTACTTGGTGGTCGAGTGCATCACCGCATCGAAGCCGAACTCCAGCGGCCGCTGCACATAGGGGCTGGCGAAGGTGTTGTCGGCGGCGCTCAGCAGGCCGCGCCGCTTGCCGAGCTGCGCGATCGCCTCCAGGTCCGCCAGCCGCAGCAGCGGGTTGGTCGGGGTCTCGACCCAGAGCAGCCTGGTGGTGGGCCTGATCGCCGCCTCGATGGCGGCCAGGTCGCTCATGTCGACGAAGCTGAACTCCAGGCCCGCCGTGCGCCGACGGACCTTGTCGAACAGCCGGAACGAGCCGCCGTAGAGGTCCTCGCTGGCGATGACGTGCGAGCCGGCGTCGAGCACTTCCAGGAAGGTCGAGATCGCCGCCAGGCCGGAGGCGAAGGCGTAGCCGCGCGTCCCGCTCTCCAGGTCGGCGATGGCTCGTTCGAAGGCGAAGCGCGTCGGGTTCTGGCTGCGCGAGTACTCGAAGCCCTTGTGCTCGCCCGGGCTGGTCTGGGCGTAGGTCGACGTCGCATAGATCGGCGGCATCACCGCCCCGGTGGTCGGGTCGACCGACTGGCCGCCGTGGATCGCCCGCGTGGAGAACTCCAGGCGGTTCTTGCCGATGTTGTCCTGGGTCACGCCGCCCGCCGCAGATAGTTGATGAGATCGATGCGGGTGATCAGCCCGACGAATTCGCGGCCGTCGAGGACGATGGCCACCTGATCGCGTTCGAAGACCGGGAGCAGCGCGTCGAGCGGCGCGTCGGCCTGCAGGGTGTCGAGCTTGGCGGTCATCGCCGCCGCCACCGGCTGGGAGAACCGCCTGTCGGGCTTGGAGTCCTCGATGGCCTCCAGGAGGTCGCTCTCGTCGATCAGCCCGATCAGCCGCCCATCGTCGAGCACCGGCAGCTGGCTGACGTCGGCCTGGCGCATGCGGTTGTAGGCGGTCAGCAGGGTGTCCTGCGGCCCGACCACGATGGCGCCGCCATTGGTGGCCGAGCGCACGATCAGGTCGCGCAGGTCGCCGTGCAGGCGGCGCTGGGTCAGCCCCTGCTCGGCCAGCCAGCTGTCGTTGTAGACCTTGGACAGGTACTTGGCGCCGGTGTCGCAGACCAGGGTGACGACCCGCTGGGCTTCCGTCTGTTCGCGGCAGTAGCGCAGGGCCCCGGCCAGCAGCGTGCCCGACGAGGAGCCGCCCAGCACGCCGGCCTTGGAGAGCATCAGGCGCGCGGCGGCGATGCTCTCGGCGTCGGGAATGGTGTAGGCGCGCGAAACCAGCGACAGGTCGCAGTTGTCGGGCACGAAGTCCTCGCCGATGCCCTCGACCACCCAGGAGCCGGGCTCGATGGTCTCGCCGGTGTTGACCAGCGGCGCCAGGATCGACCCCTCCGGATCGGCCAGCACCATCTTCGTCTTCGGCGAGGCCTTGGCGAAGTAGCGGCCGAGGCCGGTGAGGGTGCCGCCCGAGCCGACCCCGACCACCATGGCGTCGAGGTCGCCGCCCATCTGCGTCAGGATCTCCGGGCCAGTGGTGGTCTCGTGGGCCTTCGGATTGGCCGGGTTGGCGAACTGGTTGATGTAGATCGCGCCCGGGATTTCGGCGGCCAGCCGCTGGGCCATGTCCTGGTAGTATTCGGGGTGCCCCTTGCCGACGTCGGAACGGGTGATGCGGACATCGACCCCCATGGCCCGCAGGTGCTGGATCTTCTCGCGGCTCATCTTGTCGGGCACGACCAGCAGGATCCTGTAGCCCTTGAGCACGCCGACCTGGGCCAGCCCGAGGCCGGTGTTGCCGGCGGTGGCCTCGACGATGGTTCCGCCCGGCTTCAGCGAACCGTCCGCCTCGGCCGCCTCGATCATCGAGCGGGCGATGCGGTCCTTGATCGAGCCGCCGGGATTGGCGCTCTCCAGCTTCACGAACAGCCGGCAGGGGCCGGTGTCGAAGCCGGTCAGCTCGAGCATCGGCGTGTCGCCGATCAGGTCGAGCGCTGAACTGGCTGGCGGCGCGAGCTTGGGCGGGTCTGCGGTCATGAACGGCTCCTGGTGGCCTTTCAGCAGAAACGCCCGGAGGTCGATTTCCGCGCCATGTCCCAGAGCATATGGGCGATTTTCCCGCCTCGCCTAGATGCCGGCGGCCTGTCCCGCCGCCCGCGGGCCGCAATCGGGCGAAAACGAACCCGTCGGCCCCGGTGAAGGCGGCGCTTCGCAGCGGCGGCGCGCGGGGCTAAAGCGAGCCATGGCCAAGACCACGCCCGCGACGCTCGCCCTCGACAGGGCCAAGGTCGCCTACGAGCTGCACACCTACGACTACGATCCCGACGCGCCGCGGGTCGGGCTGCAGGCGGCCGAGAGCCTCGGCGTCAGTCCCGATCAGGTGCTCAAGACCCTGATGGCGCTGGTCGACGGCAAGCCGGTCTGCGCGGTGCTGGCCTCGGACCAGGAGGTGGCCATGAAGAAGCTGGCGGCCGCGGTCGGCGGCAAGTCGGCCCAGATGATGAAGCCAGCCGACGCCGAGCGCCTGACCGGCTATCGGGTCGGCGGGGTCAGCCCGTTCGGCCAGAAGCGCCAGGTCCCCACGGTGATCGACCAGGCCGCGCTCGACCACGCGAAGGTGTTCGTCAATGGCGGCCAGCGCGGGTTGCAGGTGCGGCTGGCGCCCTCCGACCTTTTGGCCGCAGTACCAGCCAAGGTGGCGGTCCTGACTTGATTGTCGTTGCGTAACGGCGCGGATAGGGCCTTAAGTTAGCAACGATAACTTTGGTCGACGGGGAGCGCGGCCGTCCTACCGGCGTCGGGCGGTCATAGTGTTTGCGATGGGACTGGCGTTATGACGGCCGTGAGCCTTGAGCGACGGCGCCCCTATCATGTGGGCAACGTCCGCGGTCAACTTCTGGCGGCGGCTCGCGACATCCTGCAGGAGCGAGGCCGGGCCGGCCTGTCGCTGCGGGCGATCGCCGATCGCGGCGGCGTCGCGCCGGGCACCGTCTACTATCACTATGCCGACAAGGCCGCTCTGCTGGCGGGACTGGCGGTCGACGGCTTCCGACAGCTGTCCGACGCGATGAAGTCCGAGTATGAGATGCGCGGCCACGAGGGCGGCCTGCGGGCGATCGGATCGGCCTATCTGAACTTCCTGCGCGAGAAGCCCGAGCTCTACGAGCTGATGTACGAGGCGCTCGACGCCGGACGCCGCGAGGATGTCGCCGCGGCCGAGGCCGAGGCGTTCGCCGTCTGCCGGGCGGCAATCATCGCCGACTTCGTCGAGCAGCATTCACCCGATCTGGCGGGCGAGATCGCCGAGGCGATCTGGGCTTGGGGGCGCGGCATCGCGGCCATGTCGCTGTCGCGCGGATCGCCCGGCCAGGGCCCGGAGGGGCGGACCGTCGAATCGGCGGTCCGGGGGCTGGAAGCGCTGATCATGGTGCGCTGAGGGCGCCTCCTCGCCAGCTCGCCTCCAGGCTGACTTCTGCCCATGTGTTTGAATCACCAGTATCTTTTTTCGCAATGCACACTCGTCAGCCAGAGTGGGCGCGGCCCTTGCGCCACAAGGGCTGACGAAAGTTCGGCGACGGCGCTTTTCCCTCTATTCGAACGCCGTTCGAGACACCCAGCCTATCGACATTAAGCACTCGCGACGGGCGGCTAAACGCCCGCGTCTGGCTGGGAGGTTACATATGTTTCAACCGCTGCGTCTGCGCAGTCTCTTCATCATGGGCGCGTCCGTCGCGGCCATGTCCGCCGCCACTCAGGCCGCGGCCCAAGACGCCTTCACCATCGAGGAACTGGTCGTCACCGCTGAAAAGCGCGAGCAGAGCCTGCAGGACGTGCCGGTCGCCGTCACCGCCTACACCTCGGAAAAGCGCGACCTGATGGGCGTGGCCACGGTCGAGGACCTGGCCCGCGTCACGCCGAGTGTGGCCTACACCAACAACGACCGCCTCTCGATCCGCGGTTTCGGCCGCCTGACCAACGCGATCGGCACCGACCCGTCGGTGGCGCTGTACTCGGACGGTATCTTCTCGAACTCGATGGCCGACAGCTCGACGCCGTCGCTGTTCATCGAGCGGACCGAAATCCTGCGCGGCCCGCAGGGCACCCTCTACGGCCGTAACTCGATCGGCGGCGCGCTGAACATCATCGGCAAGCGTCCGAGCGACACCTTCCAGGGCGAAGTCCGCGGCGCGGTCGGCAACTACGGTTCGTGGCGCACCGACGCCCTGGTCACCGGCCCGATCACCGAAGGCCTGCGCTTCCTGGTCGGCGGCTCGGTTGAGCGCCGCGACGAGGGCTTCATCGAGAACATCGGCCCCGGCGGCGACACCAGCGCCCTGAAGCGCTACATCGTCGAAGCCCAGGTCGAAGCCGACCTCGGCGAAAACATCACCGCCCGCCTGCGCTATACGAAGTTCGACTGGGACGACAGCTACGGCGTCGGCAACATCCACGAAGCCGTGATTTCGCCCTACGACACCGTTTCGGCGACCGGCCTCGAGAACAGCGCGCTCTACTACAACCCGACCTTCGGCTACAGCGGCGTCAACCCGTCGATCGCTGATCCGTACAAGATCAACATGGACCAGACGATGGAGGGCAAGCTCTCCGATCACCATCGTCTGCACTTCGACCTGAGCTGGGATCTCGGCGGCGCGACGCTGAAGTACCTGGCTGGCTACCAGTCCTACACCTACAACACCAATGGCGACGAAGACCGTTCGTCCCGCCAGGGCCTGTTCAGCATTCCGACCGCGACTCCGTTCGGCGCTTACACGGCGACCAACGTCTCGCCGAACGAGCGCTTCTTCTACACCGAAGAGCAGCAGTGGTGGTCGAACGAGATCAACCTGTCGTCGAACTCGGACGGGCCGCTGCACTGGATCGTCGGCCTCTACCAGTATCACCAGGAATACTCGCAGCCGCAGGGCCTGCGCGTGCTGGGCGATCCGGCCATGCAGAATCCGCTGAGCCTGGCGACCGGCCGTCCGGCCGCGCCGAACCCGAACGGCAATTACCTGTTCGTCGACGGCAGCCTGGAAGTGAACTCCTACGCGGCCTTCGGCCAGATCGACTACGAGTTCGCCGAGAACTGGACCCTGACCGCCGGTCTTCGCTACTCGAAGGACGAAAAGTCCGGCACCGACTTCGCGCGCTACGTCTCGCGCAGCCCGACCACGACCACCCTGCTGCAGCAGTTCGCCAACATCCCGGCGGCGATCGGCCAGGGCGTGGCGCTCGACTTCACGACCTTCGTGGTCTGCGGCGGGGCGACCATCGCGGCCTGTAATGCGCTGCCGCAATACGCGAACCTGCGCGAAGCCCAGGGCGGCGGTCTGATCCGCGACCTGAAAGCCGACTATGACGCCTGGACCGGGACCCTCGGCGTGCAGTGGCAGCCGGATGGCGACACCAACGCTTACGCCCGCTACAGCCGCGGCTACAAGTCGGGCGGCTGGCTCGCCTCGAACGGCCTGACCCCGGTGCCGTACGCCGATCCGGAATACGTCAACAACTACGAGATCGGCCTGAAGAAGACCTTCGGCGGCCGCTTCCAGCTCAACTCGGCGATCTTCTACGCCGACTATCAGGGCTTCCAGGCGCCGCTGCGGGTGATCATCAGCGGCACGACGACCGGCACCCAGTTCCTGAACCTCGACGCCCGCAACTGGGGTGTCGAACTGGAAGGCCAGTGGGCCCCGATCGACAACCTGATGCTGTTCGCCAGCTACGCGTACATCAACGCGGAAGTGACCAACGGCTGCTGCTTCGTCGACGTCAACGACCCGACCGCCTCCAAGTCCGGCGCCAAGCCGGTCGGCGGCACGCCGGCGGCCCGCACCCAGAACCTGGAAGGCAACCGCCTGCCGATGACGCCGGAGAACAAGCTCAACCTCGGCGCCAACTACACCTTCGACTTCGACGCCGGCAGCCTGACGCTCGGCGGCACCTACACCTACACCGACGACATGCAGACCGCGGTCTTCTCGCAGGCCAACTACACCGCCCCGGCGAATGAAATCGTCGACTTCCGGGCGCTGTGGAAGGACGGCCAGGACCGCTTCACGATCATCGGCTACGTGAAGAACGCCTTCGACGAGGTGGCCTATCAGAGCTCCACTCCGACCAGCCTCAACGCGAACGGCGCTTTCCGCCAAACCGTGAAGCTGAACTTCCCGCGCACCTACGGCGTGGAATTCCAGTACCGCTTCTAGGAGCCTTCCAGCTCCGGATCGGAAGGGCGCTGCGGTCACCCGCAGCGCCTTTTTCGTTTCAAGCGGCGCCTTGAAAAGGCGCCGATTTCAAAGCATTAGCCATATGCCCCCGCTGAAAGAACGTCGGTCGGCGGGGCGCATCCGGGGGGAGTGAGCGCCATGCTGGTTCGGTTGATCGCCTTGTCCGCCGCCGCGGCCCTGGCCGCGGGCCCTTCGAGCGCCGCCGCGGGCGGCCGCTTCGACGCCGAGATGCAGGCCTTCGCTTTACAGGACAAGGCCGCGCCTCCGACGCCCTGCAAGATCGTGTTCACCGGTTCCTCGTCGATCCGCTTCTGGACCACGCTCAGCCAGGACATGGCGCCGATGCCGGTGATCAACCGCGGCTTCGGCGGCGCGCAGGTTTCGGACGTCAACGCTCACTTCGACCAGGTCGTCGGGCGCTATCACCCGCGGGCGGTGGTGTTCTACGCCGGCGAGAACGATCTCAACGCCGGCGAGGCGGTGGACTCCGTGGTCGAGGACTTCGGGCGCTTCATGAAGCTGAAGACCCAGAAGCTGGGGGCTTCGACGCCGGTCTACTACATCTCGCTGAAGCCCTCGCGGGCGCGTGAGCGCCAGATCCGCGACCAGAACGCGGTCAACGCCAAGATCAAGGCGCAGATGAAGGGCCGCAAGGACTTCGTCTATATCGACGTCGTCCCGCAGATGATGGGCGCTGACGGCCACCCCAAGGATCTGTTCGTCGCCGACGGCCTGCATATGAACAGCGCCGGCTATGCGATCTGGACCCAGGCCGTGCGGCCGGTGATGGAAAAGGAAATGAAGGCGGATCGGCCTGCCTGCCGCAGCGCCGCGTCCGCCTCCGCCAAGCCCTAGCCGCTGCCGGTCAGAGCGACGAGCGCAGCATCCAGATGTGCTTCTCGTGCGCGGTCAGCCGGTCGGAGATCAGGCTGGCGCTGACCTCGTCGCCCGCCGCCTGGGCCGTCGGCAGGATCGCATAGAGGGTGCCGACCAGGGTTTCCTGGCTGGCGATCAGGTCCTTCAGCATCTCCTCGGCGCCCTTGGACGGATCGCCGTCCTTGATCGACGACAGGTTGCCGAACGCGCCATAGCCCTGCGGGGCCAGCTCCCCCAGCGCGCGGATGCGCTCGGCGACCTCGTCGATGGCGGTCCACATCTCGGTGTACTGGGCCATGAACAGCGCATGCAGCTGGGAGAAGTTCGGGCCGCGGACGTTCCAGTGATAGCCGTGGGTCTTCAGATAGACCGCATAGGTGTCGGCCAGCAGCTTGGCGAGGCCCTCGGCGACCGCCTTGCGGTCCTTCGGGCTGGGTCCGGAGTTGGTCATGGGCGTGCTCCTGTTGTCAGGCCTGGGCGGGGGCGCCGAGGCGCGCCCAGACGCGTTCGTGGATCGCGAAGGCAAGGGTCTGGAAGACCGGTTCGATCATCCCGATCGCCAGCGCCGCGCGCCAATCACGAGTGAGCGCATAGGCGACGGTGATCGCCACCGTCAGGTGCATCAAGCTGTAGCTGAGGGTCTTCTTGGCGGTGCGCATGACGGAAGCCTTGTTGCGAATTGATCGCAATATATCACGACCATGGATTATCTAAATAAGCATATTGGTCAGTTTTACTTATGATGCGTCGGGCGAGCTTATGGCTTGGCGCCGCGCGGCATTCGCTTATCGTCGTTCACCTGACCGCCCGAGAGAGGCGGCGGATAGGGAGGAGCGGACCGTGAAATTCACCTGGTTCAACCTCATGCCGTGGCCGTACCTGCCGGACGACTTCCGGGAGACGAACCGCTCGGTATGGGTCGATATCGACCAGCGCCTGTTCGATCCGGCGCGGAGCCACGAAGTCTACAACACCTACATGGACCTGCTCGAATACGCCGACACGCTCGGCTTCGACGGGATCGGGGTGAACGAGCACCACCAGAACGGCTACGGCATCATGCCCAGCCCGAACATCATCGCCGCCGGCCTGGCGCGGCGCACCCAGAACGCCGCCATCGTGGTGCTGGGCAACTCCATCGCGCTCTACAATCCGCCGATCCGCGTGGCCGAGGAGTTCGCGATGCTCGACTGCATCAGCGGCGGGCGGCTGGTGGCCGGGTTCCCGGTCGGGACCTCGATGGACACCAACTACTGCTACGGCCAGATCCCGTCGCTGACCCGCGAGAAGTACCAGGAAGCCCACGACCTGATCATCAAGGCCTGGACCACGCGCGACCCGTTCGCCTGGAACGGTCGCTACAACAAGCTGCGGCACGTGAACATCTGGCCGCGGCCGATCCAGGACGCGCCGCATCCGCCGGTGCACATCCCGGGCGGCGGCTCGGTCGAGACCTACGATTTCTGCATCGACAACACCTACTCGTATTCCTACCTCAGCTTCTCGGGCTACCTGCGCGCCCAGGCGCTGATGAACGGCTACTGGAAGCGGGTCGAGGAGCGCGGGGTCGACAAAAGCCCCTACCGCGCCGGCTTCGCCCAGACGATCCTGGTCGCCGAGACCGACGAGGAGGCCGAGCGGCTCTATTCCGAACACGTCAGCTACTTCTACAATCGCTGCCTGCACGTCTATCCGGGCTTCGCCGACGCGCCGGGCTACCGGACCATCAAGACCATCCAGACCGGGGCCCTCAGCCAGTACGCGCCGCCCAAGGGCGGCTACACCGAACTAACCTGGAAGGACCTGGTCGAGCAGGGCCACATCATCGCCGGCAGCCCGGAGACGGTCCGCCAACGGATGGAGGACCTGATCAAGGGGCTGAACGTCGGCAACATCTTCTGCCTGATGCACGTCGGGAACATGCCGGCCGACAAGTGCATGTACTCGACCCGGCTGTTCGCCGAGAAGGTGATGCCCAAGCTGCGGAACATGTTCCCCGAGCATGCCGACGACGGCCGGTTCTGGTGCAAGCCGCTGGACCGCCGCGTGACCTCGGGCGCGCTGCCGCGGGAAATCCCGACCAGCGCCTCGCTGGCCCAGACCTATGCGTGAGGGGGCGGACATGGAACTGAAGACCGTTGCGACCCGGCACGTCCCGGTCCGCTATCTCGAGGGCGGTTCGGGACCGGACCTGGTCTATCTGCACGGCGCGGGCGGGGTCACGGCGCAGGACCCGTTCCTCGCCGAACTGGCCAAGTCCCACCACGTCTATGCGCCGCTGATCCCCGGCTACGGCGACAGCGAGGAGTGCGGCGAGATCCGCGACATGCTGGATTTCACGCTGCACAGCTGGGACGTCGTCGAGGCTCTGGGCCTCAAGGACCCGATCCTGGTCGGCCATTCGATGGGCGGCATGATTGCGGCCGAGATGGCGGCGATCGCGCCGAACGACGTCTCGCGGCTGGCGCTGATCTGCCCGGCTGGGCTGTGGGACGATGCGCATCCGATCGCCGACCTGTTCTCGCTGATGCCCTACGAGATGCCGCAGATGCTGTTCCACGACGCCGCAGCCGGGGCGGCGATGCTGACCGCCGGCCGCAACGTCGAGGATCCGAATTTCCTGCAGACCTATCTGGTGACCAATGCGCGCCAGCTGGGCATGGCGGGCCGGATCCTGTTCCCGATCCCCGAGCGCGGGCTCGCCCAGCGGCTCTACCGCATCAAGGCCAAGACCGTGGTGGTCTGGGGCGACAGCGACCGGCTCGTGCCGCCGTTCTACGCCCACGGCTTCAAGAAGGCGATCGCCGGGGCGGAGCTGGTCTCGATCCCGGAAGCCGGCCACATGGTCGTGCTGGAAAACCCGGCGGCGGTCGCGCAGGCGATCGGGCGCCTGGGATGACGCGAAACATCTGAGAGTAATGAAGGGCGGCCGCACGGCCGCCCCGGGGGGAGACGTTTGAAGAAGATTGCTTGCCTGGCCGTCCTCGGCCTGATCCTGGCCGCCTGCTCGCCGAAGGCGGGGCCGCCCGCCGATCCCGCCAGCCTGGCCCCGACCGATGCGCGGCTGGCTCAGCTCTATGCCGACTCCTGCAAGGCCTGCCACGTCGTCGCCGATTCCGGCGCGCCGCTGGTGCATGACGCCAAGGCCTGGGCCCCGCGCTGGAAGCAGGGCGAGGACGTGCTGCTCGACCACGTGGTGCAGGGCTACAAGGCCATGCCGGCGCTGGGCCAATGCGCGGCCTGCACGCCGGACGACTTCAAGGCCCTGACCCGCTTCATGGCCGGCCAGGAGGGCAAGTCGTGATCTCCCGCCGCACCGCCCTGCTCGCCGGTTCGGCCGGGGTGCTGGCCGCCGCCGGGGGCGGGGTCTATCTCGCCGCCCGCGACAAGCCCGAGCCGCCGGCCCCGCCGAGCCTGGACGCGAACCAGCGCCTGCTCTGGCGCAACTGGTCGGGGATCGAGCACGCCTATCCGGCCGTGCGCAGCGCGCCGAAGTCCGAGGCCGAGGTCGCGCAGGCGCTGAAGACCTCGACGGCGCCTGTGCGGGTGGTCGGCGCAGGGCACTCGTTCACCGGCCTGGTTCCGACCTCCGGCACCTTGATGACCCTCGACGGCCTGGCCGGGATCGAGCGTTGGGAGGACGACCAGCCGGTGGTTCGCGCCGGCATGCGGCTGGGCGCCCTCGGCCCGGCCCTGGCCGAGCGCGGCCGGGCGATGGCCAACCTGCCCGACATCAACAAGCAGTCGCTGGGCGGCTGCCTGGGCACCGCCACCCATGGGACCGGGGCGACCATCAAGGCCATCCACGGCGACGTCACGGCGCTGCGACTGGCCACGGCGACCGGCGAGCTGATCGACTGCGACGCCGCGCAGAACGCCGACGTCTTCAACGCCGCGCGGGTGTCGCTGGGGGCGCTGGGGGTGATCACCCAGGTCCGGCTGGCGACCAGCGCCAACCGCCGTCTGCACCGCAAGGTGTTCGTCGAACCGTTCGAGGAGACCTTGGCCAAGGCCGAGACGCGCTGGGCCCAGCATCGGAACTACGAGTTCTACGCCGTCCCGTTCACCGATCTGGCGGCCAACATCACCCACGACGAGACCGACGCGCCGGCGATGGCGCGCGGGCCGGACACCGACAGCGCCTTCCTCGAAGTTCTCAAGCAGCTGCGCAACCTGACCCGGTTCTCGACGCCGCTGCGCAAGGCCGCGGCCAAGGCGCTGCTCGGCTCGGCCAAGCCGGAAGAAGCGATCGACGAGGGCTGGAAACTGCTGTCGACCGAACGGCCGGTGCGCTTCAACGAGATGGAGTTCCATATCCCGGTGGAGAACCATCTGGCCGCCCTGAAGGAGGTCGTGGCGACCATCGAGGCGAAGCGGCCGGACGTCTTCTTCCCGATCGAGGTCCGGCGCATCGCCGCCGACGACGCATGGCTGTCGCCCTTCCAGGGCGGGCCGCGCGGCTCGATCGCCGTGCATTGCCACTACAAGGACCAGTACGACTTCCTGTTCGAGCTGATCCAGCCGATCTTCCTGAAGCACGGCGGGCGCCCGCATTGGGGCAAGCTGCACAGCCTGAAGGCCCGCGAACTGGCGCTGCTCTACCCGAACTGGAACGACTTCCTGGCGGTTCGCGCGCGGCTGGACCCGGAGGGGCGGCTGCTCAATCCCTACCTCAAGGCGCTGTTGGGGGTCTGACCAGGGCCTTGGGACCGCTGAGGGCGAGGGCGTGGAAGCGCTCGCCCATTAGCCGGTAGCCCGCGGTGTTCGGGTGCAGGTCGTCGGGCAGCAGGTGGGCGTCGGCCGCGCCGAACAGCGACAGACCGTCGAGATAGCCGATGTTCGCGTCCCCGGCGGCGAGGCGCGCGGCGACCACATCGCCCAGCAGCTGGCGCATGCGGGTCAGCGACAGGCCGCCGCCGGAGCCTACGTCCTCGCGGCCCGGTGAATAGATCGGCGAGACCACCAGGATCGGCGTGGCTGCATGCTTCTCGCGGATGATCGAGATCATCGCGTGGGCGGAGTCGAGGAAGGTCCGTTCCTTGAGCTGGCCGTCGGGATGGACGTTGATCCCTAGCTTCAGGACGATGGCGTCGGCGCGGGCGTCGCGGATGATCCGCGCGGCCTGGCCCGACAGCAGGCAAGAGCCGGCCCAGCCGAGGTTCTGATGGTCGAGCCCGGCCAGGCCCGCGGCCACCGCCGGCCAGCCCGCGCTGGCGCCCTCGGCCTCCAGACAGTGGGTGATCGAGCTGCCGTGGAAGAGGACGCGCGGACGACCGTCGGCGACGGGGACGGCTTGCGCGCCGTCATCCAGGTCGAGGGCCGCGATCGAGACGGTGGCGGCCTGGGGCATCCAGAGTTCGAGGGTCTTGTCGCCGTCCGGCAGGTCCGCGAACGTCAGGTTGAAGGCCTCGTCGCCCACAAAGGCGCCCTTCTCCAGATCGATGGTCGCCCCGCCCTGCGCCCAGGCGCGGGCGTGGAGCACGCCGTCGACATAGAGATCGTAGGCGCCGCGCCGCTCGCCGCCGACCGACTGGTCGAGCAGCCGCTGGGCGCCGCGCAGGCGGAGGCCGGTCGAGGCGGTGCGCAGGCGAAGGCGGCAGGCGGCGGCGCAGGAGCCGACCCAGCGGTTGAACGCGTCGTAGAAGCCGAGCTCGGCGACCGGCAGGCGCAGCGGCTGCAGCGAGTCCTTCCGCCGGCGCAGGTCCACATGCCCGTCCAGCAGCGGCGCGATCTCGTCCGGCCCCAGCGTCTTCATGTGCGTCCCCCCTGTTGCGTCCTGCTTAGGCCGCAAGCGCTCCGGGCGAAAGCTCCGTCAGTTGCGGTTCAGCGTCATCGGCGCGTCGGGGTCGGTGGGCAGCGGCGCCGACGGCCGCGGGGTCAGCGGCGGCTCGGCGGGGGCCGGCGAAAGCGGGGTCAGGACCAGCGGGGCCGGCGCCGGCGCGGAGGGCGGCACGTTGAGCACCCGCTGTCTCTTATACACATCTGACGCTGCCGACGAACCGGAAG
>NZ_JAPMTQ010000005.1:0-153679 GCF_026411515.1 Phenylobacterium sp. 58.2.17
CGCCGGCGCGCGCGTCCGCTTGCCGCCGCGCGGGGCCGCCATCTCGGTCAGCTGAATGAAGCGGTCCTCGGCCGCCAGGGTGGCGATGCGGCCCGCGCGGTCGTCCTCGACCCGGCCGGCCAGGGCGTCCAGCGCCGCCTCGCGCGTCGCATAGACCGGCCCGAGCGGCTCGGTCAGGAAGGCGACGGCCTCGCCCGCCAGCGCCGCAGCGTCGCGTTCGCGGGCCGCACGCCCCTTGGGCGCGGCGAAGGCCTGCGCCGCATCGGCGGCCACGGGATAGAGGATGGCGGTCATGACCTCCCGATCATCGCCGAAATGCGCGGACCAAACTATGGTCGCTTGAGATGATTCGCCGACTTCGACGACCTGCGGCGACGGAGCGCCGATGAGCGAGCAAGATCTGATCCTGGGGGCCGCCGCCGGCGCGGTGCTGCTCGCCCTCTGCGCCATGTTCTGGCTGGTGGACCAGCGCCGCCGCAATGACGCGCGGCTCCGGGTGCTGCACGCCCGCATCGCCGACCTGGAAGCCGGGGCCGAGGCGGCCCAGGCCTCGGTCGACGCCTTCGATTCGGCTCTGCTGTCGGTCGAGGACGGCCACGCCCGCCTGACCTCCGGCGAAGAGAGCCTGGCGGTCTGCGCCGAGGCCCTCGGCACGGCCAGCCCCGACCCGCAGGCCGTGGTCGCCGCCCTGATGCGCGCCGATCCCGATCACGCCCGCCGCCTGCGCGCCCTGTTCGAGCGGGGCGAGGCCTGCGCCTTCGAGGTGCAGGGCCCGGCCGGCGTCGTCGCCGTCGAGGGCCGCGCCGCCGGAGCCCTGGCCTGGCTGCGGCTGTCGGCGGTGATCGGCGAGGACGCCGGCCTGCCGACCGCCCCGCGCTTCGCCGCCTTCCTCGCCGCCCGCGCCGCGCCCGCCTGGATCGCCGCCGCCGACGGCGCGCCCGTCTGGGTCAACACCGCCTGGCTGACAGCAGCCGGCGTCTCCAGCCTGGACGAAGCCGCCGAGCGCGGCGCCTCGTTCGACAAGGGCGCTGAAAGCCTGGCCAGCGAGGCGGCCAACCTCGGCTCCAAGCGCCAGGCCCTGCGCTGGACCACCCTGGGCGGACGCCGCCGCGCCTTCCAGGTGACCGCCCAGCCGCTCGAAGGCGGCGGGGTCGGGGTCTGGACCGACGACGTCACCGAGACCGAGGAGCTGCGCGAGGCGCTCAAGCGCCATGTCGAGGCTCACGACGAGACGCTGAACCACATCGCCGACGCCGTCGCCATCTTCGGCGAGGGCAAGCGGCTGATCTTCCACAACACCGCCTTCGCCGAGCTGTGGGGCCTGGAGCCGGCCTGGCTGGCCGACCGCCCGAGCCACGGCGAGGTGCTCGACCGCCTGCGCCAGCGCCGGCGGCTGCCCGAGACCATCGACTACGCAAAGTGGAAGGCCGCCGAGCTCGACCGCTACGAGGACACCTCCACCGGCCCCGACGACCTCTGGAGCCTGCCGGACGGCCGCACCCTCAAGGTGGGCCGCCAGCCGCACCCGATGGGCGGGGTGGTGCTATTGTTCTCCGACATCACCGGCGAGCTGCGCCTCAAGGCCCAGTACAACGGCCAGATCCAGGTCCAGCAGGCCACTCTCGACAAGCTCAACGACGCCGTGGCGGTGTTCGGCTCCGACGGTCGCCTGCGGCTGCACAACGAGGCCTTCGAGCTGTTCTGGAACGTCACCGGCGACCAGCTGGAGGTGGCCCACGACTTCGAGGGCGTGGTCGAGCTCTGCGTGCGCCGGCTGCACGACATGAACTTCTGGCGCGAGCTGAAGGGCCGCGTCGCCGACCCCGATCCGCAGGCCCGCGCGCCGATCTCGGGCGAGGTGAAGACCTCGGACTCGCGCATCGTCGTCTACCAGAGCCGCCCGCTGCCGGACGGCGCCACCCTGATCGCCTTCGCCGACGTCACCGACGCACGCAAGCTGGAGAGCGCGCTCGCCGACCGCTCGGCCGCCCTGGCCGAGGCCGAGCGCCTGAAGCGCGACTTCGTCGGCAACGTCTCCTACGAGCTGCGCACCCCGCTCACCACCATCATCGGCTACTCCGAACTGCTGGAACGCTCGGGCGAGAACCTCTCGGAACGCGGCCGCAGCCACGCCGCCGCCGTGCGCACCGCCGCGACCCAGCTGGCCCGCTCGATCGACGACGTGCTGGACATGGCCCAGATCGACGCCGACGAGATGGCGCTGGACCTCGAGGACGTCCGCGTCGCCGATCTGCTCGCCGAGGCGGCCGCCCGCTGGCAGAAGGAAGCCGAGGCCGCCCAGGTGACGATCAAGGTCGAGCATCCGGCCGACATCGGCTTGCTGCGCGGCGACGTGCGCCGCCTCGCCCAGACCCTGGACCACCTGGCCGAGAACGCGGTGCGCCAGACCCCGCCCGGCGGGGTGGTGACCATCGCCGCGCGCCGGGGGCTCGGCGAGGTGCAGCTGCAGGTCACCGACACCGGCCGCGGCATCCCCTTCCACGTCCAGGCGCACATCTTCGACCGCTTCATCGGCCGCGAGCGCGGCGGCCCGGGCCTGGGCCTGGCCCTGGTCAAGGCGCTGGTCGAACTACACGGCGGCTGGGTGGCGCTGGAGAGCGAGCCCGGCGCCGGGGCGACCTTCACCTGCCACCTGCCCGAAGCCGCCCAGGGCGCGGCCGGCCACCCGGAACTGAGCTTCTAGCCCGCCGTCTTCGCCCAGGTTCGTCGCAATCACGCCATATTGCTGCGCTGCGCTCGGAAAGCCGCCGCCCCTTGCCGTACAAGGATTTGTGATCGCAACGGCCACGCCAAGCGGAGCCTTTGGAGCGGCGCCGCGTTTACGCCTTAAGGGGCGTCTACGGTCCCTACTGAACGGAGGTGACCACATGACCGAACAGGCTCAAGCGGACCACGAGTTCAAGACCGAGCTCACGGCTTTGATCCCCCAGATGCGCGCTTTCGCCCGCTCGCTCTGCCGGGATGCGACCGCCGCCGACGACCTGGCGCAAGACGCACTGCTCAAGGCCTGGAACAACCGGGCCAGCTTCGAACCCGGCACCAACATGAAGGCCTGGACCTTCATGATCCTGCGCAACCAGTTCTACTCGGACAAGCGCCGCTCGTGGCGCTCCAGCCAGCTGGACCCGGAAGTCGCCGAGCGCACCCTGGAGGCCGCCTCCAACCCCATCGCCAGCCTCGAGCTCGACGAAGTGCGCCGCGCCCTGGCCTGCCTGCCCGACGACCAGCGCGAGGCGCTGATCCTGATCGGGGCCGGCGGCCTCTCCTACGAGGAAGTTTCGGAAATTTGCGGCTGCGCCATCGGCACCATCAAGAGCCGGGTCAGCCGCGCCCGCGACCGGCTGTCGACGATCATCGAGGACGGCTCCTACGGACGGGATGACGTCCTGCCTTCGAGCGCCATGGCCACCATCATCGCTGAGCTCGACGGCCTGCGTCGGGTCGCCTAGCGCCCCTTTGGAAGAGTCGTCTCGGCGCTCGGCGCCGAGACGCGCCCTCATCGTCCTGCAGACACGCCGAGAACAAGGCCTGGATCGCCTAGGCCGCCTTCGGTGACTCAGCGATGGGCTTAATCGGCCCGATCGAACGAAGGATCAGGCGCATCGCGTCCGCTGGGGACGCGCCTCCGGTCCGGAGCGCTCGCGCGCGTCCGGACCGGGCTATAAGCACGCGGAAACGCCTAGTGCTGGCTTTCCGGCATCCGCACGACCAAGCCGTCCAGGGCATCGCTGACCTTGATTTGGCAGGACAGACGGCTGTTGGGCTCAACGTTCTCGGCGAAGTCGAGCATCGAGTCTTCCATGGCCGAAGTGGAGCCGGTCTTGTCCTGCCAGGCTTCGTCGACATAGACGTGGCAGGTGGCGCAGGCGCAGGCGCCGCCGCAGTCGGCGTCGATGCCCGGGATGTTGTTCTTCACCGCGCCTTCCATGACCGTCAGGCCATTCTTCACGTCGACGACGTGTTCGGTGCCGTCATGCTCGATGTAGGTGATCTTGGCCATTTACTCCCCTTCGTCGCCTGTTAAGCGGCGACCTCTTTCATGGAAACCGTTGGATCAGCAAGCTTCTCGGCATTGATCGGCTTGCGGTTGGCGATGAGCTGCTTGCCCATCATGAATTCCGGGGGCGAGTTGATCGCCTCCACGGACTGCACCTGATCTCCCTTCAGGTGAAACACTGCGAACTTGCCGCTGGCCGGATCCCCGCGCAGCAGGACGCGGTCGGCGTCGAACGGCAGGCCGGCGATCTGCAGCTTCAGGTCATACTGGTCCGACCAGTTCCACGGCACTTCCGGCGTCGGGGCCGGACGACCGGTGATGGCGCTGGCGGCCTGCTTGGCCTGCTCCAGGGCGCTGGGCACGCTCTCCGGGCCGAACATCCGGCCATAGTGCGGCATCGGGCGGTGGGTGACGTCGCCGATCGCAAAGACGCTGGGATCGGCCGTGCGGGCCTCCAGGTCGACCACGATGCCCCGGGCGCATTCCAGCCCGGCGTCGCGGGCGATATCGTCGTTCGGGATGGCTCCGACGCCCAGCAGCACCAGGTCGCAGGGTTCGACCCGGCCGTCGGCCAGACGCACGCCCGTCACCTTGCCGTTCTCGCCGACGAAGCCGGCGACGCTGGCCCCGAGCAGGAACTGGACGCCGCGGTCGACGTGATAGCCGTGGAAGAAGTTGGACAGCGGCTCGCAGGCGCTGCGGGCCAGGATGCGGGCCTCGCGCTCGATGACGACCGCCTCGGCGCCCAGGGCGCGGGCCGACGCGGCGACCTCCAGCCCGATATAGCCGCCGCCGACGATGGCCAGGCGCTTGCCCGGTCCGAGCGCGGCCTTGATGGCCTCGGCGTCGGCCGCCGTGCGCAGGGTCAGCACCCCTTGCAGGTCCACGCCCTCGATCGGCAGGCGGATGGCCCGCATGCCCGTGGCGATGATCAGGATGTCGTAGGACACGGTCGAACCGTCCGACAGGGTCACGACCTTGTCGGACCGCGCCAGCTTCACCGCCTGCAGGTTCGGCCTGAAGTCGATGTTCTGCTCGGCGTAGAACTCCAGCGGCTTGAGCGCCAGGGAGTCGGCGTCGGCCTCCCCCTTCAGCCAGGCCTTGCTCAGCGGCGGACGCTGATAGGGCGGAATCGGCTCGTCGCCGACCATGGTGATGGGGCCGGCGTGCCCATACTGGCGAAGCAACGCGGCGGCGGTGCCACCGGCGTGGCCCGCTCCCAGGATCACAACATGCGCGTCCGACTGGCTCATATAAGCCCCATGCAGAAAAGTGACGGCGGCGTCAACTTTCCAAACACAGTTCGGATCGTTCGCCTCTCCCGAACGTGATAGCCGATAGTGGACCGGTTGCGGCGGCGATCACGCTCGAACTTTGAATTTGGAGCGCTTTTTCACGCTTTGGGCCAGCCGGCCCGAAGCCAAAGCGCTCCGGAGAAGCGTCAGACGACGCGATCCACCAGCATCTTTTTGATCTCCGCGATCGCCTTGGCGGGGTTCAACCCCTTCGGGCAGACCTGGGCGCAGTTCATGATCGTGTGGCAGCGGTAGAGCTTGAAGGGGTCCTCCAGCTCGTCCAGGCGATCGCCGGTGGCCTCGTCGCGGCTGTCGATCAGCCAGCGATAGGCGTGCAGCAGCGCGGCCGGGCCGAGATACTTGTCGCCGTTCCACCAGTAGCTCGGGCACGAGGTCGAGCAGCAGGCGCAGAGGATGCACTCATAGAGGCCGTCGAGCTTCTCGCGGTCCTCCGGCGTCTGGCGCCATTCCTTCTGCGGTTCCGGGGTCTCGGTGTGCAGCCACGGCTCGATCGAGGCGTACTGCGCGTAGAACATCGTCAGGTCCGGGATCAGGTCCTTGACCACCGGCATGTGCGGCAGCGGGCTGATCTGGCAGGCCGAACCGGGGGTTTCCTCGTGGCCGTGGGTGCAGGCCAGGGTGTTGCGGCCGCCGATGTTCATCGCGCAGGAGCCGCAGACGCCTTCGCGGCACGACCGACGGAAGGCCAGCGTCGGGTCGATCTCGTTCTTGATGTGGATCAGAACGTCCAGGACCATCGGACCGCAGGCGTCGACGTCGACGTCATAGGTGTCCCAGCGCGGGTTCTCGTTCCCTTCCGGGTCGTAGCGGTAGATCCGGAACGTCTTGACGTTCTTGGCCCCGGCCGGGGCCGGATGGTGGCGGCCCTTCTGGACGCGGGAGTTCTTGGGCAGGGCGAGCTGGACCATCAGACGCTTTCCTTGACGGCGGACGCGTTGAGCAGAGTGAGGTGGCGGGACATCGACAGGACCTAGTAAACCCGCGCCTTCGGCGGGATGTAGGCGATGTCGTTGGTCATGGTGTAGCTGTGCACCGGGCGGTCATCGATGCGCACCTTGCCGGTGACGTCGTCGAACCAGGTCAGGGTGTGCTTCATCCAGTCCTGGTCGTTGCGGTCCGGATAGTCCTCGTGCGCGTGGGCGCCGCGGCTTTCGGTGCGGTTATGCGCGCCGACCACGGTGACGGTCGCCTGGCCGATCAGGTTGTCCAGTTCGAGGGTCTCGAGCAGGTCGGTGTTCCAGATCAGGCCGCGGTCGGTGACCTTCAGGTCCGGACGCTTGGCGTGCACGGCTTCCAGGCGCTTGACGCCCGAGGCCAGGGCCTCGGTGGTGCGGAACACCGCGGCGTCCTCCTGCATCGCCTGCTGCATCTCCAGGCGCAGGTGCGCCGTCGAGGTGCCGCCATTGGCGTTGCGCAGCTTGTCGAAGCGGGCCAGGTGACCGTCGGTCATCGAGGGCTTCAGCTCCGGCTGGGTCGCCCCGGCCTTGATCGTATCGGCGCAGCGCAGCGCCGCCGAGCGGCCGAACACCACCAGGTCGATCAGCGAGTTGGAGCCCAGGCGGTTGGCGCCGTGCACCGACACGCAGGCCGCTTCGCCCACCGCCATCAGGCCCGGAACCACCTTGTCGGGGTTGTCGCCCTCGCGGGTCACGACTTCGGAGAAGAAGTTCGTGGGGATGCCGCCCATGTTGTAGTGCACGGTCGGCAGGACCGGGATCGGCTCCTTGGTCACGTCGACGCCGGCGAAGATCTTGGCGCTTTCCGAAATGCCCGGCAGGCGCTCGGCCAGCATCTTCGGATCCAGGTGATCGAGGTGCAGGAAGATGTGGTCCTTCTTCGGACCCACCCCGCGGCCTTCGCGGATTTCGATCGTCATGGCGCGGCTGACCATGTCGCGCGGAGCCAGGTCCTTCACGGACGGCGCATAGCGCTCCATGAAGCGCTCGCCCTCGGAGTTGGTCAGGTAGCCGCCTTCGCCGCGGGCGCCCTCGGTGATCAGGCAGCCGGCGCCGTAGATGCCGGTCGGGTGGAACTGCACGAACTCCATGTCCTGCAGCGGCAGGCCGGCGCGCAGGGCCATCCCGCCGCCGTCGCCGGTGCAGGTGTGGGCGCTGGTGGCCGAGAAGTAGGCGCGGCCATAGCCGCCGGTGGCCAGGATCACCTGCTGGGCCTGGAAGCGGTGCAGGGTGCCGTCGTCGAGCTTCCACGCGGTCACGCCGCGGCAGACGCCTTCGTCCATGATCAGGTCGAGGGCGAAGTACTCGATGAAGAATTCGGTGTCGTGGGCCAGGCTCTGGCCGTACATCGTGTGCAGCATGGCGTGACCGGTGCGGTCGGCCGCCGCGCAGGTGCGCTGGATCGGAGCCTCGCCGAAGTTCTTGGTCATGCCGCCGAAGGCGCGCTGATAGATCTTGCCCTCGGCCGTGCGCGAGAACGGCACGCCCCAGTGCTCCAGCTCGTAGACCGCGGCCGGCGCATTGCGGCACAGGTATTCGATGGCGTCCTGGTCGCCCAGCCAGTCCGACCCCTTGACGGTGTCGTACATGTGCCAGCGCCAGTCGTCCTGGCCCATGTTGCCGAGGCTGGCCGAGATGCCGCCCTGGGCCGCCACGGTGTGCGAGCGGGTCGGGAACACCTTGGTGATGCAGGCCGTCTTCAGGCCGGCCTGGGCGCAGCCCAGGGCGGCGCGCAGGCCGGAGCCGCCGGCGCCGACGACGACGACGTCGAACTTGTGGTCGATGAAATTATACTCGGCCATCAGAAGGCTCCGGAGAAGGCGGCCTTGAGGATCGCGAAGACGCCCAGGGCGCCGGCGAGGACGCAGATAGAATAGTTGAGCAGCAGCAGGACGGCCTTGGAGAAGAAGCGGCCGATATAGTCCTCGATGACCACCTGCATGGCGTTCTTCACGTGCACCAGCGCGCAGACCAGCAGCACCGCCAGCAGCACGGCGTTCACCGGCTTGGAGATCCAGTAGGCGGCGGCGTCATAGCCCTGGCCGGCGAGTTGGATCGCCACCCAGGCGCCCCAGAGGCCGAGCGGCACGAGCATCACCGCGGTGACGTGTTCGACGATGAAATGGCCCACGCCGTGATGCGCCGAGCCGAGGCCGAGCGCGCGCGAACGGGGGGTGCGAAGGGTCGGACCCGTGGTCATCACAGCACTCCCAGGATGAAGAGGGCGGCCCAGAAGGCCAGGGTGGTCGCCACGGCGAACGCGATGATCGCGATCGAGCCGGCGTTGGCCTCCGCAATCTTGAAGCCCTTGCCCATGTCCCAGAAGGCCTGGCGGACATTGTAGGCCAGGTTGAAGAACAGCATGAAGGTCAGGGCGAACAGAACCAGCAGCCCCAGCGGCGAGCTGAGCGCGCCGGTATAGGCGCCGTAGCTCTGCGGCCCGCCGGCCAGCGCCAGCAGCCAGCCCGCCAGCAGCAGGGCCGAAAGGTAGAGCCCGAAGATGCTCGCCCGATGGAAGATCGAGGTCGCCATGGTGATGTGCCAGCGCCAGAGCAGCGGCGAACCGATGCCCCCGGTCATCAGGTGCGGTGATAGCGGGCGTGGGCGAGGTGCGTCGGACATGACGAGCGTATTTCCTGAGTAGGAGGCGGCTCCGCTTTTAAGCCGCGGCCTTCGAGTGTCAACGAAGGCGCAGTCCCGCTCTCTACAGAGCAGCGACCTCCCCTTCGCCAAAGCCGAAGTTTCCGACCTTTTTCTTTTGATGCAATGCGTCTTTCCCGTATGCATCCTTCGCGGGAGACGAAGGATGCGGTTCGACCTGGTTGACTTGCGGCTGTTCTGCGAGGTGGCGGACGCCGGATCCATCACCCGCGGGGCCGAACGCTGCGCCCTGGCCCTGGCTGCGGCCTCGACTCGGATCCGCAATATGGAGGACGCGCTGGGCGCGCCGCTGCTGGAGCGGTCGCGGCAAGGGGTGACCCCCACGCCGGCCGGCCGCACCCTGCTCAAGCACGCCCGCACCATCCTCTCGCAGACCGCCCGCCTGCGCGAGGACCTCGGCGCCTATGCCGGCGGGCTGTCGGGCGAGGTGCGGCTGCTGGCCAACACCAACGCCCTGACCGAATTCATCCCCGAGGCGCTGAGCCGCTTCCTGGCCGACCATCCGCACGTCAGCATCAACCTCGAGGAGCGGCTCTCCGACGAGATCGTCGGGTTGGTGGCCGAGGGCGTCGGCGACATCGGCATCGTCGCCGGCACTGTCGACATGGGCAGCCTGGAGACCTTTCCGTTCCGGTCGGACCGCTTCGTGGTGGTGACCAGCGCCATTCACCCGCTGGCCCAGCGCAAATCGATGACCTTCGCCGACGTGCTGGGCTGCGACCTGGTCGGCCTGGACCGCGCCTCCTCGCTGCAGCGGTTCCTGTCTGCCAAGGCCGTGCGCGAGGGCCGCCCGCTGCGGCTGCGCGTGCAGCTGCGCAGCTTCGATGCGGTCTGCCGGCTGGTGGAGTGCGGGGTCGGGGTCGGCATCGTGCCGGAGACCACCGCCCGCCGCGCGGCCCGCACCATGTCGCTGGGCATTGTCGACCTGACCGACGACTGGGCGCAGCGCGAGCTCACCATCTGCGTGCGCAGCCTTGCGGGCCTGGCCCCCTACGCCCGCGACCTCGTCGAAAGCCTGAGGTCCGGCTAGTCCGCATCCTCGGCCAGCCAGTCGGCGGATCGCATCTCCTGCAGCCGCGAGGCCGTGCGCTCGAACTCGAAGGCCCCGTCGCCCTCCGGATAGAGCTTGGTCGGCTCGGCCTGCGCCAGCACGATCAGCTTGGCGTGCGCCTCGTAGAGCGCATCGATCAGGATCACGAACCGCCGCGCCTCCTCGCGCCGGTTCGGCGTCAGCATCGGCACGTCTTCCAGGAACAGGGTGTGGAACCGCTCGGCGATGGCGATGTAGTCGTTCGGTCCCAGCGCCACCGAGCACAGGCTGGCGAAGGTCGCCCGCGCCATGCCGCCCTGGGCGTGCGGCAGATGCACCTGGCGGCCCAGCACCTCCAGGGTCTCGCCGACCTCCTCCTCGCCGCCCAGCATGTCCTTCCAGAGCGCGTCGAAACTGCGCGCATTGTCGGGATCGTTGGGGCTGAACCAGGTGCCGGCCGCCCGCAGGCGATCCAGCCGATAGTCGTGCGGCCCGGCCACGCTGACCACCTCGACCTTGCTCTTCAGCAGCGCGATGAACGGCAGGAACAGCTGGCGGTTGATGCCGTCCTTGTAGAGCTGGTCCGGCAGGCGGTTGGAGGTCGCCACCAGGGTCACGCCGCGGGCGAACAGCGCCTCGAACAGCCGACCCAGGATCATGGCGTCGGCGATGTCGGTGACCTGGAACTCATCGAAGCACAGCAGCCGCGCCTGGCCGGCGACCACGTCGGCGACCGGCGGGATCGGATCGTCGCCCTTGTGCTGCCCGAACCTGGCCTTCCGCGCCGCCGGATCGCCCTTGCGCCAGGCGTCGATCAGCCGATGGATCTCGCCCATGAAGACGTGGAAGTGGATGCGCCGCTTCTTCTCGACCGGCGCATGGGCGAAGAACAGGTCCATCAGCATGGACTTGCCGCGCCCGACCGGCCCGATCAGGTAGACCCCGCGCTGGCTTTCGGGCTTCTTGAAGAACGAGGCGAAGCCGCTTGGCTCGGCCCGCGCCAGTTCGCCCTCCAGGCGCACCAGCGCCGCCAGCGCGGCGGCCTGGGCCGCGTCGGGACGGATCTCGCCCTGCGCCAGGCGGGCGTCATAGGCGGCTTGCAACTGCGACGGCATGGACTTCGCCTAGCCCCTCACGCCGTGCGCCTCAAGCACCGAACTTCGGCGCGGAACAGCCCGCCGCCTCGACGGTTGATCTAGTCGGACCCAAGATGAGGAGCCTGCCATGGCCGGAAAGACCCGCGACGCCACGCCCGACCCCGTCATCGACGGCGAGACCGACCCTGAACTCGAACTCGCCCCGGACGACGCCTTGGAAGACGAGGCCAGCCGCCAAAGCTTCGGACGACGCGCCAGCGGCCATCCCGCCGACCGCGAACACGGCATGAAGACCCGCACCCGCAGCAAGCAGATCGTCAGCGGCCGCCCCTACGCGAGCTAGCTGGCCAGGCCGAGTTCCTTGCGAACGTGCTTGTAGGTCTCGCGCCGGTCGCAGGCGCAGGCCCGCATCTTGCCGTCCTTGGTCCACCAGACCAGGGTCGGATAGGCGAACCTGACCCCGTTGGCCCTCAGCAGCGGCGTGAGGTCGTCGACCAGCTTGCGGCCGGCCTCGACCACCGCCGTGCGCGCCATGTCGCCGTCGGCCGGCGGGAGGCCCGGCGCCGCCCAGGCCGCGGCCGGGGCGTCGTCCCATTGCTCCATCAGCGGCCAGGAGCGGGTCAGCCACAGCTCGGCCACCGTGGCCCGCTCGGCCGGGGTGGACTTGGCCACGCCATTGAGGTCGCGGCGGGCGATCTCGATCACCCGGGTGTCGACGTCGGCGGCCTGCAGCAGCGGAAACTCCTCGGCCTTGTAGCGCACGCAGTCGGGGCAGGCGCGGAACGAGACCATGTAGAGCTTCGGCCCGGTCTTGCCGGGCGACACCCAGCCGGAGGTCTCGAGGATCCTGGCGATCTCGTCCTGATGCTTGGTGATCGTGTGCGGCCGCCAGCGCAGGTCGTAGTTCCACCACGCAAAGCCGCCAGCCCCCGCCAGGGCGAGGACCAGGGCGATGATCGCCCAGAGCTGAAACCGCTTCATCGAACCTCCGCCGCGAACTCGCCGCAGCGTAGTTCGATCACCGCATGGTGGGAATCACGAAGGCGCTGTCGTCGGTCATGCCCTCGGGCCAGCGCGCCGTGATCGTCTTGACCTTGGTGTAGAACTTCACGCCCTCCATGCCGTGCTGGTTGACGTCGCCGAAGGCGCTGCGCTTCCAGCCGCCGAAGGTATGGTAGGCGACCGGCACCGGGATCGGCACATTGATCCCGACCATGCCGACATTGACCCGGGCGGCGAACTCGCGCGCGGCGCGGCCGTTGCGGGTGAAGATCGCCACCCCGTTGCCGTACTGGTGCGCGCTCGGCAGGGCCAGCGCCTCCTCGAAGCTCTCGGCGCGGACGATCTGCAGCACCGGGCCGAAGATCTCCTCCTGATAGGTCTTCATGCTCGGCTTGACGTGGTCGAACAGGCTGGGGCCGATGAAGAAGCCCTTCTCGAAGCCCTGCAGCGCAAAGCCGCGGCCGTCGACCACCAGCTCGGCCCCCTCGTCGACCCCGATCTGGATGTAGTCGGCGATCTTCTGGCGATGCGCGGCGCTCACCACCGGGCCGTACTGGGCCGCGGCGTCGGTCGAGACCCCGACCTTCAGCGTCTCCAGCTCGGCGACCACCCGCTCGCGGATCGCCTCGGCGGTCTTGACGCCCACCGGCACGACCACCGGCAGCGCCATGCAGCGCTCGCCGGCCGAGCCATAGGCCGCGCCGACCAGGTCCTTGACCGTCTGGTCGAGGTCGGCGTCCGGCATGACGATGCCGTGGTTCTTGGCCCCGCCCATCGCCTGCACGCGCTTTCCGTGCGCCGTGCCGGTCGAATAGACGTAGTGGGCGATGTCTGACGAGCCGACGAAGCTGACCGCCGCGATGTCCGGATGGGTCAGGATCGCGTCGACCGCGACCTTGTCGCCATGCACCACGTTCAGCACCCCGGCCAGGTCCATGCCCAGGTTCGCCCCGGCCTCCATGAACAGCTGCGCCAGCCGCACCGGCACGCTCGGGTCCTTTTCCGACGGCTTCAGGATGAAGGTGTTGCCCACCGCGATGGCGATGCCGAACATCCACATCGGGATCATGGCCGGGAAGTTGAACGGGGTGATCCCCGCCGCCACGCCCAGCGGCTGGCGCATCGAATAGACGTCGATGCCGGGGCCGGCGCCCTCGGTGTACTCGCCCTTCAGCGCATGCGGGATGCCGCAGGCGAACTCGATCACCTCCAGCCCGCGCTGGATGTCGCCCTTGGAGTCCGCGATCACCTTGCCGTGCTCGGACGACAGCAGCGCCGCCAGCTCGTCCATGCGCGCCTCGACCAGGCGCTTGAACTCGAACATCACCCGCGCGCGGCGCTGCGGGTTGGTCGCCGCCCAGGCCGGCTGGGCCCTCAGCGCCGCCTGCACCGCGGCGTCGAGTTCGGCCGGCGTCGCCAGGGCGACTTTTGCCTGCACCTCTCCAGTGTTGGGGTCGAAAACTTCGCCGAACCGCCCGGACACGCCAGGCTGAGCCGCACCGGAAATGAAGTGTTGGATGTCGCGCATATCGGCGTTGTAGGCCCTCCGAAGGGGCCTGGGTAGACATCACCCAACGTGAGCACGGCGGTGTTTTCGCCCTCGGCTTGCTCCGGCGCGGCGGGACGTCGCATTCTGCGCGTCCGATGACGAGCCTTTCGCCCACCGCCTCCGCCCTGCCCGCCGCCGGCGCCTATCACGACCACATCGTCGATACGCTGATCGCCGAGCGCGCGCCGCGGCTGTCGGGCGGCGCGCTGTGGCCGCTGGTCCGGCCGGCGCTCTACCGGATCCTCGACTATCGCAAGGCCCGGGCCATGGCCGACGCCATCGCCCCGCTGCCCGGCCGCGCCGCCCTCGACTACGTCTCCGACCTGCTCAGCGTACAGGTCGAGGCCCGCGGCCTGGAGCATGTTCCGCCGACAGGGCGCGCGATCTTCATCTGCAACCACCCGACCGGCATCGCCGACGGCATCGCGGTGTTCGACGCGCTCAAACGCCTGCGGCCCGACATCTGCTTCTACGCCAATTCCGACGCCCACCGCGTCGCGCCGCACTTCGACGAGGTGCTGATCCCGGTCGAGTGGGTCGAGGCCAAGCGCACCCGCGAACGCACCCGTCTGACCCTGCAGCTGACCCGCCAGGCCATGGAGGCCGAGCGCGCCCTGATGATCTTCCCGGCCGGCCGCCTGGCCAGGCGCGGCCCGGGCGGCGTGCTCAGCGATCCCGAATGGATGCCCAGCGCCATCTCGCTGGCCCGCAAGTACGAGGCGCCGGTGATCCCGATGCACCTCAGCGGCCCGTCCTCGACCCTGTTCCACTTCTTCAACCGCTTCTCGAACGAGCTGCGCGACATCACCCTGTTCCACGAGCTGCTGAACAAGCGCGGGCGGGAGTTCTCGTTGATCCTCGGGCCGCCGGTGCCGCCTGACGCGCTCGACGTCGACGCCGTCGCCGCCACCGAGGCGCTGAAGGCCTATGTCCGCACCCTGCCGCAGCATCCCGAAAGGCCGTTCGCATGATCACCCAGGCCGAAGGCGACTTCCGGCTCGATGACGAGGCCGCCACCGGGCGGCTGGGCGCGGCCATCGCCGCCGAGCTGAAGCCGGGCGAGGCGATCTGCCTGACCGGGCCGCTGGGGGCCGGCAAGTCCACCCTCGCCCGCGCCCTGGTCCGCGCCCTGACCACCGCGACCGAGGACGTGCCCAGCCCGACCTTCACCATCGTGCAGTTCTACGAGGGCGCGCGGCTGAAGGTCGCGCACTTCGATCTCTACCGTCTCACCTCGGCGGACGAGGCCTATGAGATCGGCCTGGACGAGGCGCTCGAAGACGGCGCGGCGGTGATCGAATGGCCCGAGCGGCTGGAGGGCCATCTTCCCCCCGACCGACTTGATGTAGAGATCGTCGTCGATGAGTCGCCGGACGGCGGGGAGGCGCGGCGCGCCCGGCTGACGCCGGCGGGCGCCTGGGAAGGACGTGGGCTTGAATTCCGATCGTGACGGCCGCAAGGCCGAGTTCCTGAAGGCGGCGGGCCTGGCTGACGCCCGTCGCGAGCTGCTGGCCGGCGACGCCTCGACGCGCGCCTACGAACGCCTGCACCGCGCCGACGGCTCGACCGTCATCTTCATGGACCAGCCGCCGGCCGCCGAGAGCGCGGTCTGCCCGCCCGGCGCCAGCGAGGCCGAACGCCTGGCCATGGGCTACAACGCCGCCGCGCGCCTGGCCGCCGGCTCGGTCGCCGCCTTCGTCACCACCGCCGCCTGGCTGCGCGACCATGGCCTCTCGGCCCCGAAGATCCTCGCCCACGACATCGACGCCGGCCTGGCCGTGCTCGAAGACCTGGGCGATGGCCTGTTCGCCACCCTGATCGCGGACGGCGAGGCGGAAACCCCGCTCTACGAGGCCGCCGTCGACGTGCAGGTGCAGCTTCAGGAGACCACGCCCCCCGACGTGCTCACGGCCGACGGCGCCTCCTGGCCGCTGCTGAGCTACGACGCCCTGGCGCTGAAGGTCGGGACCGACACCTTCCTCGAATGGTGGCCGCAGTTCGCGCAGATCGCGGCCTTCTCGCCCGACGCGCTCGCCGAGTGGGACGCCCTCTGGACCCCGGTGTTCGCCCGCGGCGCAGCCGGCGCCAGCGTCTTCACCCATCGCGACTTCCACGCTCAGAACCTGCTCTGGCTGCCGCAGCGCGCCAGCGTCGCCCGCGTGGGCCTGCTCGACTTCCAGGACGCCCTGCGCGCCCACCCGGCCTGGGACCTCACCCATCTGTTGCAGGACGCCCGCCGCGATGTCTCGCCCGAGCTGGAAGCGGCGATGCTGGACCGCTTCCTGGCCGCGCGCCCGGCCCTCGATCGCGAAGCTTTCATCCACGACTACCGCGCGCTGGCCGCCTCCAACGCCGCGCGCATCCTCGGCCGCGTCTTCGCCCGCCAGGCCCTGCTGGGCCGCCGCCAGTACGAGGCCTTCATGCCCCGCACCTGGCGCTACCTGGAACGCAACCTGACCGACCCGTCGATGGCCGGCCTCAAGACCTGGTTCGACCGCCACGTTCCGGTCGAGGCTCGCCGATGAGCCAGATCAAGACCGCCATGGTCCTGGCCGCGGGCCTGGGCACCCGCATGCGGCCGCTGACCGACGAGCGCCCCAAGGCCCTGGTCACCGTCGCCGGCAGGCCGCTGATCGACCACGTCCTCGACCGGCTGGTCGCGGCCGGGATCGAAACCGCCGTGGTCAACGTCCACCATTTCGCCGACCAGATGGAGGCCCATCTCGCCGGTCGGCGCGACATCAAGATCCTGATCTCCGACGAGCGGGCCGCCCTGCTCGACTCGGGCGGCGGCATCAAGCACGCGCGCCATTTGCTGGGCGACGAGCCGATCCTGATCGCCAACATCGACTCGCTGTGGATCGAGGGCGAGACCCCGGCCCTGGAAACCCTCAAGGCGACCTGGAACCCGGACGCCATGGACCTCTGCCTGCTGCTGGTCCGCCGCGGCCACGGCATCGGCTTCGAGGGGCCGCAGGGCTTCTTCATGGACGAAGCCGGCCGACTGACCCACTCGGCCAAGCCCGAGCCGCCGACCCCCTACGCCAATGTCGGCTTCCAGATCCTCAAGCCCCAAATCCTCGACGGCGAGCCGGACGGCGCGTTCTCGATCGTGCCCGTCTGGTGGCGGCTGTCTGAACAGGGCCGCCTCTACGGCGCCGTCATGGACGGCTTCTGGATGCACGTCGGAGACCCCGCCGCCCGGGAGGCGACCGAGGCGAAGCTCCGGTGACGGGCGCCCCCCGCCAAGGGTGTCATCCCGGTTTCGGCCGCAGGCCGAAGACCGGGGCCCATGGACACCTGATCGCGCAAGCAGCTGCGCGACCTCTCTTCCACCTGGCCCTTGCTGAGCGAAGGGGCGCCGGCCTTCCGCCTCGCTTCAGCCGGGATGACGTCCGGGGCTCGAAGACCCAATGACCCTCTTCGCCCGCCCCGGTCCGCGCTGGTTCAACATCCCCGCCCACCGGCCGTTCGTGCAGGACCTGGCCGCCGGGCTCTATGACGCCCTGACCCCGCTCGGCCCCGACGCTCTGTCGCAGGCGATCATCCTGACCCCGACCCGGCGCGGCGCGCGGGCCCTGGCCGACGCCTTCATCGCCGCGGCCGGCGGCAAGGCCGTGCTGCCGCCGCAGATCCGCCCGCTCGGCGATCTCGACGAGGGCGAGCCGCCGTTCGAGCCCGGCGACCTGGCCGTCGAGCTGCCCGCCGCCATCGGCTCCCTGCGCCGCCGCTTCGAGCTGACCCGGCTGGTCAAGGCGCACGAGCGGCAGCTCGGCCGCGACCTCGACGCCTCCGCCGCCCTGGAGCTGGCCGACGCCCTCGGCGGCTTCCTCGACAGCCTGCAGATCGAGGAGGTCAGCGGCGCCGGCCTGGCCGACCTGGTCGGCGCGGACCTCGCCGAACACTGGCGCATCAGCCGCGAGTTCCTGGAGATGGCCCAGGTCGCCTGGCCCGCGCGCCTGGCCGAACTTGGCCTGGTCGACGTCTCCCAGCGGCGCGTGGCCCTGCTGCGCAAGCTCGCCCAGGCCTGGACCGACCGTCCGCCCCAGGGCGTGCTGATCGCCGCCGGCTCGACCGGCACCGCGCCGGCCACCGCCGACCTGCTGGCCGTGGTCGCCGCCGCGCCGCAGGGCGCGGTGGTCCTGCCCGGCCTCGACGACAGCCTGGCCGAGAGCGCCTGGATCGAGGTCGGCGAGCAGCACCCGCAGGGGGCCATGCGCCGCCTGCTGCACCGCGCCGGGGTCGAGCGCCGCGACGTCATGGAGTGGCCGGCCTCCTTCACCCTCGATTCGCGCGGCCGCTGGCGCCGCCGGGTGATCAACGAGGCCCTGCGCCCGGCCGAACGCACCGCCGACTGGCTGTCGGTGATCGAGAGCCTGCGCCGCGAAGGCGACAAGGACGGCGTCGACGCCATCGCCGAAGGCCTGTCGGGCCTCTCGGTCGTCACCGCCCGCGCCGAGGAAGAGGCCGCCACCGCCGCCGCCCTGCTGCTGCGTGAGGCGCTGGAGACGCCAGGGCGCACCGCCGCCCTGGTCGCCCCCGACCAGGCCCTGGCCCGCCGCGTCGCCGCCAAGCTCGCCCGCTGGGGCGTCGCCGCCGACTCCTCCGCCGGTCTCTCGCTCTCCGGCTGCGCCGGCGGGGTGCTGGCCGGCCTGGTCGCCAAGGCCGCCGTCGATCCGCTCGATCCGGTCACCCTGCTGGCCATCCTCAAGCATCCGCTGGTGCGCCTGGGCCTCGATCCCGAGCATCTGGTCGAGGCGCGCGCGGCGCTGGAGCGGGAGGGTCTGCGCGGTCCGCGCTGCACGAGCTGGCCGGCACTCGAGGCGCGGCTCGGCAAGTCCGACATCGCGCTGACCCTGGCGCGCACGCTGCAGGCCGCCCTAGCGCGCCTGATGATCGACGCGCCTGACCAACCGCCGGCCGAGGCCGCCCGGCGCCTGACTGAGACCCTGGAGGCCCTCGCGGCCGATCCGCTCGGCGACGCCGGCGGCCTCTGGGCCGATCACGGCGGCGAGGCCCTGGGCCGGCTGCTGGCCGGGCTGATCGACGAATCCGAAGGCCTGCCGCCCGTCACGCCGCGCGGCTTCGCCGACCTGCTCTCGCGGCTGATGGCCGGTGAGAGCGTGCGCACCGGCGGCTCGACCCATCCGCGCCTGCGCATCCTCGGCGCCATCGAGGCCCGTCTGACCCGCGCCGACCGCCTGGTGGTCGCCGGCCTGGAGGAAGGCGTCTGGCCGCAGGGCGCGCCGCTCGACCCGTTCCTGTCGCGTCCGATGCGCGAGCGCCTGGGCCTGCCGCCGCCCGAGCGCCGCGTCGGCCTCGCCGCCCACGACTTCGCCCAGGCCGCCTGCGCGCCCGAGGTGATCCTGCTGCATTCCGAGCGTCGCGAGGGCGCCCCGGCGGTGAAGTCGCGCTGGCTCTGGCGGCTGGAAACCCTGGCGCGCGGCGCCGGCGTGCTGCTGCCCGGCCGCCCGGACGTCCTCGACTGGGCCCGCGCGCTCGACGCCGCCCAGGACTACAGGCCCGCCAAACGCCCGGCCCCATCGCCGCCGATCGCCGACCGCCCGCGGGAGATGGCCGTCACCCGCATCGAGGCCCTGACCCGCGATCCCTACGCCGTCTGGGCGCGCGACATCCTCAAACTATTTCCCTTGGAACGGCCCGATGAGGCCGTCGAGGCCCGCGCCCGCGGCACCGCCATCCACAAGGCCTTCGAGCGGCTCGCCGAGGATCACCCCGACCAGTTGCCGCCCGATGCCGCGGCGATCTTCGAAGGCTTCTATGTCGCCGAACTGGAAGCCGCCGGCATGCCGCACGAAGCGCTGGCCCGCGAGACCGCCCTGGCCAAGGAAGCCGCCGCCTGGGTCGCCGACCTGGAGCGCCGCCGCCGCGCCGACGGCCGTACGATTCATGTCGAGCTGAAGGGCGAACTGACCATCGAGGCCCCGGCCGGGCCGTTCACCGTCAATGCCCGCGCCGACCGCATCGAGATCGACCCGCAGGGCTATGGCCACATCCTCGACTACAAGACCGGCAAGGCGCCGTCGAAGAAGGTCGTGGAGACCGGCTTCTCGCCACAGCTCACCCTGACCGCGGCGATCCTCCAATCCGGCGGCTTCCCGACCCTGGGCCATCCGGGGCCGGGGGAGCTGACCTATCTGGAGATCACCGGCCGCAAGCCCGCCGGACGCGAGGAAGTCCGCGCCCTGGCGGGCGACGAGAGCGCCCTGGCGGCCGCCAACGCCTATGAGGGCCTGGCCAAGCTGGTCGCCCAGTTCGACCATGGCCGCCCCTACGCCTCGCGCGTCGCCCCGCAGTTCGTGAAGCTGCACATGAGCGACTACGACCACCTGGCCCGGGTCTTCGAGTGGTCGACCAGCGGCGAGGAGGACGGCGAATGAACGCGACCCTGACCGCCGGCGATCCGCAGCGCCTGGCCGCCGACCCCGCCATCTCGGCCTTCGTCACCGCCAACGCCGGCTCGGGCAAGACCAAGACCCTGATCGACCGGGTCGCCCGCCTGCTGCTGGCCGGGGCGAAGCCCGAGACCATCCTCTGCGTCACCTACACCAAGGCCGCCGCCGCCGAGATGCAGCGGCGGCTCTACGACCTGCTCGGCGGCTGGTCGGTCTATGACGACGCCAGCCTCAGCGCCGAACTGGCCAAGCTCGAAGGCCGCACGCCGGACGCCTACGATGCGCGCAGCCTGTCGAAGGCCCGCGCGCTGTTCGCCAGCGCCCTGGAGACGCCCGGCGGGCTGAAAATCCAGACCATCCACGCCTTCTGCGAAAAGCTCCTGCGGCGCTTCCCGCTGGAGGCCGGGGTCTCGCCGGGCTTCCGGGTCATGGACGACAGCGCCAGCGCCGCGGTCGCCGACGCCGCGCGCAAGGCCGTCGCCCGCCACGCCCTGCGCGGCGAGGGGGCGGTGGCGGAGGCCTACGCCCGCTTCTCGGTGGCGCTGGATTTCCAGAGCTTCCAGGGCATGTTCGCGACCTTCGAGTTCCAGCGCGGCCCGCTCGCCGCCTATCTGGGCGCCCAGGGCGGCCTGGAGGGCGCGGTCGAGGACGTCTGGCGCGTCTGCGGCTTCGACGCCCCCACCGACCCCGACGAGGTCGAGGCCGAAGCGCTGGCGCAGATGAACCGCTCGGCCTGGCAGGACTGCGTCGAGGTCCTGGCCCAGGGCGGCAAGGCCGACATCACCAACTCCGCCAAGCTGGCCGCCGCCCTGGCGCCCGGCGCGGGCCTCGACGAGGCGCTGGCCGCCCTCTTCACCGAGAAGGGCGAGAGCACGCCCGTCGCCTGGGTGCAGAAGACCTCCGGCCTCAAGGTCCGCGAGGAGTTGCGGTTCTTCCTGCTGGCCGAACAGGACCGCCTGGAGATCGCCCGCGAACGGCGCCGCGCCGCCCGCGTCGCCCACGACACCCATGGCGCCCTGATCCTGGCCAGCGCCTACCTCGCCGCCTACGGCATCGAAAAGACCGCCTCAGGCGCGCTCGACTTCACCGATCTCATTGAAAAGACACGAGACCTGGTCGCCTCGCGCCCCATGGCCGCCTGGGTGCTCTACAAGCTCGACGGCGGGGTTGATCATATCCTCGTTGACGAAGCCCAGGACACCGCTCCCGAGCAGTGGGAAATCGTCCGCGCCCTGACCGAGGAGTTCTTCGCCGGCGCCGGCCAGTCCACCCAGCGCCTGCTCGACCGCAACATGTTCGTGGTCGGCGACGAGAAGCAGTCGATCTACTCCTTCCAGGGCGCGCGGCCCGAGCTGCTGATCCAGGAGTTCGAGTTCCACCGCGAGCGCGCCACCGGCGCCGGCTTCCGCTTCGAGCGGGTCGACCTGCTGACCTCCTGGCGCTCGACGCCCCAGGTGCTGGCCTTCGTCGACGCCGCCTTCGCCCCGCCCGAGCTCGCCGCCGCCGTCCTGCCGCGCCTCGAGGCCGAGGCCATCGTCCACCAGGCCGTCCGCTCCGACGCCGGCTGCGTCGACCTCTGGCCGCTGGAGCGCGAAGAGAAGGGCGACGTCCGCGACGCCTGGGACGCGCCGCTCGACGAAGAAGGCCAGGCCAGCGCCAACAAGCGCCTAGCCGAGAAGATCGCCGCCGAGATCGGCGCCCTGATCGAACGCGGCGACGCGGTGCTCGACAAGGAGACCCGCCGACCGCGCCCAGCCACCGCCGGCGACGTGCTGATCCTGGTCCGCCGCCGCAAGGCGCTGTTCGAGGAGATCCTCCGCGCGCTCAAGCACCGCAAGATCCCGGTGGCCGGCGCCGACCGGCTGGCGCTCTCCGAGCACATCGTCTTCGACGACCTGCTCGCCCTGGCCCGGTTCGCCCAGTACCCCGCCGACGAACTGACCCTGGCCGCCCTGCTGCGCAGCCCGTTCTGCGACCTCTCCGACGACAGCCTCTATGCCGTGGCCCACGGCCGCGGCCGCGAGAACCTCGCCGCAGTGTTGCGTCGCCGCCGCGACGAGGCGCCCGAATGGTCGGCCGCGGCCGATCTGGTCGAATGGCTGGTCGCCAACCGCGCCTTGCGGCCCTTCGAGTTCTATTCGCGCCTGCTGGCCCTGCGCGACGAAGGCGGCCGCTCGATGCGCCGGCGCCTGATGGAGCGGCTGGGGGCCGAAGCCGAAGACGCGCTCGACGAGTTCCTGGCCCAGGTGCTGGCCGCCGAAGGCCGCGGGCTCGAGGATCTCGAAAGCCTGGCCGCCGCGCTCGCCAGTCTCGACATCACGGTGAAGCGCGAGATGGAGGCCGGCCGCGACGAGGTGCGGGTGATGACCGCCCACGGCGCCAAGGGGCTGGAGGCGCCGATCGTCTTCCTGCCGGAGACGACGCTGGGCCGCACCGCCCGCGGCTCGCCGCTGATGCCGACGCCGGCTGGCGGCTTCCTCTGGAGCACGTCGAAAGGGACCGACTGCGCCGCCTCGCTGGAGGCGCGCGAGTGGCGGGCCAAGAAGGACGAGGATGAGGCCGCGCGCCTGCTCTATGTCGCCCTGACCCGGGCCCGCGACCGGCTGGTGCTGTGCGGCCGGGTCTCGGCCACCGCCAAGGAAGAGAACATCAAGGGCTGGTGGGGCGCAATGGTCGCCGCCTTCGACCACGCCCATGTCGGCGGCGAGAAGCGGTCCATCGTCGGCGGCGGCCGCGAATTCGTGCGCTTCGGACCCGACCCGATCGCCCTGGGCGCGGCCCAGGCGCAGGCCAAGACCGCGGCGGCCCTGCCCGCCTGGGCCCAGGTCGCCCCGCCGGCCGAGGCCTTCGCCCGCTACGCCTCGCCCTCGCAGCTCGGCGAGGATGTGGCCACGCCCGCCACCTCGCCGCTGGTCCGCACGGAGGGCCTGGGCCGGTTCCGGCGCGGCGACCTGATTCACCGCCTGCTGCAGATCCTGCCCGACCTTCCGCCCGCGGAACGCGAACCGGCCGCCATCCGTATCCTCTCTCGCGAACGTGATCTGACCGGCGACCAGCGCGCGGAGATGACCGCAGCAGCCATGGGCGTGCTTACCGACGCCCGCTTTTCGGAGGTGTTCGGGCCGGGCAGCCGGGCCGAGGTCTCGGTCGCCGGGACCGCCCGCGGCCTTCCGCCGGGCCTGGCCATATCCGGCCGCATCGACCGGCTGGTGGTGCTGCAAGACCGTGTCCTGGTGGCGGATTTCAAGACCAACCGTCCCTCCCCCGACCGCATCGAGGACGCCGACCGCGCCTATCTGCGGCAGATGGCGATCTACGCCGCGGTGCTGGAGGATATCTTCGAGGGCCGGCGCATCGAGGCGGCCCTGGTCTGGACCGACGGCCCGAAGCTGATGGCGGTTCCAGAAAACCTGTGGCGTCAGACCCTTGCCGAGCTCCATCGTGAAGGTTGATACCGGAGCCATGCCCGCCTACATCGGCGGATCGAGAGCCGCGGCCAAACGTTCTTCCGGCCGGGCTAAAAGGAGCTTTTCATGAGCACCGTGACGGTCACCGACGAATCCTTCGACAAGGACGTCCTGCAGGCTTCCAAGCCTGTGCTGGTGGACTTTTGGGCCGAGTGGTGCGGCCCCTGTAAGCAGATCGCTCCGGCCCTGGAACAGATCGCCGCCGAACTCGGCGAGCAGGTCACCGTGGCCAAGCTGAACATCGAGGACAGCCCGACGACCCCGTCGCGCTACGGCGTGCGCGGCATCCCGACGATGATGCTGTTCAAGGGCGGCCAGATGACTTCGATGAAGGTCGGCGCCATGCCCAAGCAGAAGATCGTTGAGTGGCTCAACGAAGCCGGCATCTAACAGCCTCTGAGCAGCCGGTCCCCCGCGGGTCCGGCTGCGTCATCCCTTCGCGGGCGCGGTCGCCATCCAGATGACGTGCCGCGCGCCGCGCTTGCCGCCGGTGGCGCGCACCCCGACCTCTTCGACATCGTAGCCGGCCTTGCGCAGGCGCTTGGTGAAGCGCTCGTCCCGCGCCGACGACCAGACGGCCAGGATCCCCCCTGGCCGCAGGGCGCGCCGCGCCGCCGCCAGACCGCTGTCGTTGTAGAGCCTGTCATTGCCGGCCCGGCTGAGGCCCTCGGGCCCGTTGTCGACATCCAGCAGGATGGCGTCGTAGCTCTCGCGGCCCGAGCCGATCAGGTCGCCGACGTCGCCGAGGGCGATCGCGAGCCGCGGATCCTTCAGGCATTCGCCCGACAGGTGGGCCATCGGCCCGCGCGCCCAATCGACGATCTCGGGAACCAGTTCGCCGACCGTGACCTGCGCCGACGGCCCCAGGCTCTCCAGCGCCGCGCGCAGGGTGAAGCCCATGCCGTAGCCGCCGATTAGGATGTGGGGCTTGGGACGGTCCTTCAGGCGCTCGCAGGCCAGGGTGGCCAGCGCCTTTTCCGAGCCGCTGAGCCGGCTGCTCATCAGCTCGATGGCGCCGGCCATGATCGAGAACTCGGTCCCGCGCTGCATGAGCCGCAGTTCGCCGCCGTCGTCGGGCACCACAGCAGTGGCGAGGTGAACCCAGGGGATCATGTCGGCCAGGTTTCCGGGCTCATGGCCAGCACTTCGCCGGCGAAATGCAGCCCGCCGCAGATCAGGATGTGTGGGGCCGGACCGGGCATGGCCAGGGCGCGGCGAACGCCCTCGGTGACGTCGGCCGCCTCTTCCACGGCGAGCCCCGCCTGAGCGGCGGCGGCGGCCAGTTCATCGGCCGGGGCCGCGTTGGGCGAGTCGAAGGTGGT
Source organism: Phenylobacterium sp. 58.2.17 (assembly GCF_026411515.1). Classification (NCBI taxonomy): domain Bacteria; kingdom Pseudomonadati; phylum Pseudomonadota; class Alphaproteobacteria; order Caulobacterales; family Caulobacteraceae; genus Phenylobacterium; species Phenylobacterium sp. 58.2.17. The sequence continues at coordinate 24,835 of NZ_JAPMTQ010000005.1, forward strand.
TGCGAACACCGTCGGCTTGAGATCCTGGAACGGCTGGAAGAAGCCCAGCGCGTCCTTGCGGGCGAACATCGCCGCCACCAGCACCAAGGGCCGCGGATCGCGCGCGACCAGCCGCCCGGCCGCCTCGGCCAGAGCGCGGCCCGCATGCGGATTGTGCCCGCCGTCCAGCCACAGGTCGCTGCCGCGCTCGGCCGCCAGCCGCGCCATCGGCCCCTTGGTCAGCCGCTGGAAGCGGGCCGGCCAGACGGCGCTGGAGACGCCCTTGGCCAGGGCCGCCTCGTCGATGCGCGGGTCGCCCAGCGCCAGGGCCGCGGCGACCGCCAGCCCAGCGTTGTCGAACTGATAGCCGCCGAACAGGCTGGGCGGCGGCAGGTCGTAGAGCTGGTCTCCGATCTGCACCAGCAGCCGCCCGCGCTCCTCCCAGGCGTCGAAGTCGCGGCCCATCAGCATGACCGGCGCGGCGAGCTTCTCGGCCTCCTCCAGGATCACCGCCTCGCCTTCCTCCATCTGCCGGGCGACCACCACCGGGCGGCCCTGCTTGATGATGCCGGCCTTCTCCCAGGCGATCTTGGAGAGCTCGGGCCCCAGCATCTCAAGGTGGTCGTAGTCGACCGGGGTGATGACGCTGACGGCGGGGGCGTCGAAAATGTTGGTGGCGTCGAACCGGCCGCCCAGGCCGACCTCGACGATGCAAAGGTCGGCGGGGGTCTCGGCGAAGGCCTGGATGGCCAGCACCGTGGTGATCTCGAAGAAGCTGATCGGCTCACCGGCGTTGGCCGCCTCCAGCTTGTCGATCAGCTCGCTCATGCGTGCGTCGCTGATCAGTTCGCCGGCCACCCGGATGCGCTCGGCGAACCGCACCAGGTGCGGCGAGGTGATGACGTGGACCTTCATCCCCGCAGCCTCGGCGATCGCCCGCAGGTACGAGACCGTCGAGCCCTTGCCGTTGGTGCCGGCCACATGGATCACCGGCGGCAGCTTGCGCTCGGGATGGCCCAGCGCCGCTAGCAGCCGCTCGACCCGCCCCGTCGTCAGGTCGATCAGCGACGGGTGATGCGCCCGCAGTCGCAGGATCGCCTCGTCCGAAGCACGGATGGGATCATACATGAGCGGTGCGCCTGCCAGGACTAAGGGTGGAGACCGCGCGCTCACTAGCCCATTCGCGGGCCACAGCGAAGGCCGCGCGCGGTTTCCAGTCAGATTGGAACGGAAGGCCTAGGCGGCGTTCGAACGCTCGCGCCCCATCATGAGGGTCTTGAGGATCGATCCCAGCACCGGCCGCATCTCTGCGCGGGTCACCACGCGGTCGATCTGGCCGCGCTCGACCAGGAACTCGGCGCGCTGGAAACCAGGGGGCAGGGTCTCGCGGATGGTCTGCTCGATCACCCGACGGCCGGCGAAGGCGACCATGGCGTTCGGCTCGGCCAGGTGGATGTCGCCGAGCATCGCATAGGACGCCGACACCCCGCCCGTGGTCGGGTCGGTCAGCACCACGATGTAGGGCAGGCCGGCGGCCTTGACCTCGTTCAGCGCCAGGGTGGTGCGGGCCATTTGCATCAGGGCGAGCGTGCCCTCCTGCATGCGCGCGCCGCCGGCGGCGGTGAAGATCACATAGGGGACGCCGCGCTTCACGGCTTCCTGCGCGGCCTTGATGAAGGCCTCGCCGACGCCGACGCTGAGCGAGCCGCCCATGAAGCTGAAGTCCTGCACCGAGACGACGCAGGGCACGCCCTCGATGGTGCCATAGCCCGAGCTCATCGCGTCCTGCGCGCCGCTCGCCTTACGGGCGGCCTTGAGCTTGTCCATGTAGGGCTTGGTGTCGGGGAACTTCAGCGGGTCGTCGACCACGCCCTTCGGCGCTTCCAGCTTTTCGTACTGGCCGTCGTCGAAGGTGTAGCGCAGGCGCTGCTCGGCGCCGATCCGCATGTGGTGGCCGGACGGAGTGACCCACAGGGCCGCCTCCAGGTCCGAGCGGTAGATCATCTCGCCGGTGTCGGGGCACTTGACCCAGAGGTTCTCCGGGGTCTCGCGCTTGGCGACCAGATTGCGCACGCCGGGCGCGATCCGGGAGAGCCAGCCGCGGCGTTCGCGGGGCGCCTGAGGGCCTTTGCCCGGTTTGTCGTTTCGCTGTTCAGCCATCGCCATGAGGTTCTACACCGTGAGGCTTTCGACTCGCGCGGAGCGCACAGCCTTAGCCAAGGATTCCACTTTGGAAAGAACCCTGGCGGTCACAGATTCGTTCATTGCCAAGCCTGTTGCGACCTCTTCGACCAGGGCCGAACCGACCACCGCAGCGTCCGCCACCCGGGCGATCTCGGCGGCCCGCTCGGGCGTCTTGATTCCGAAGCCCACCGCCACCGGCAGGCCCGAGGCGGCGCGGATGCGCTCGACGTTCGGCGCCACAGCCGCAGCGTCGGCCTCCTTCACGCCGGTCACACCGGCGACCGACACGTAGTAGACAAAGCCCGACGTGCGGCGGATCACCACCGGCAGCCGCTTCTCGTCGCTGGTCGGGGTCGCCAGCCGGATCAGCGACAACTCGCTGGCGTCCAGGGCGTCGGCCAGCGGATCGGCCTCTTCCGGCGGGATGTCGACGCAGATCACGCCGTCGACCCCGGCCGCCGCGGCGTCGCGCGCGAAGGCGGCATAGCCATGGTGCACCAGCGGATTGGCGTAGCCCATCATGATGATCGGCGTCGCCTGGTCGGACTTCCGGAACTCGGCGACCATCGCCAGGGTCTTCTTCAGCGTCTGGCCGTTCGCCAGCGCCCGCTGGGCGGCGCGCTGGATCGGCGGGCCCTCGGCCATCGGATCGGAGAACGGAAAGCCGACCTCGATCAGGTCGGCGCCGGCGCCTGGCAGGCCCCGCAGGATCTCCAGGCCGGTCGCGTAGTCAGGGTCGCCGGCCATCACATAGGCGACGAACGCGGCCCGGTTCTCCGCCTTCAGCTGGGCGAAGCGGGCCTCGATGCGGGATTTGCTCATGGGGACGCCCTGTGCACCGTGGGGGTCGAACCGCGGACGTCGACCTTGATGACGCCCGTCGCCCAGCCGGCCGCCAGCAACAGCGCTACGGCGACGACGATCTGCAGGGCGTATCTCAGCCTGGACATCGAGGCGGTCAAATCGTGCGGCCCAGGTGGTCGGCGACGGTCTGCACGTCCTTGTCGCCGCGCCCGGAGAGGTTCAGCACTACAATCCCGTCCTTGCCGACCTCGGCGCAGATCTCCGGCAGGCGGGCCAGGGCGTGCGAGGATTCGATCGCCGGCAGGATGCCTTCCAGCTCGGCCAGCAACTTGAAGGCGTCCAGCGCCTCCTGGTCGGTGCAGGTCAGGTACTTGGCCCGGCCGACGTCGTGCAGCCACGAGTGCTCCGGCCCGATGCCCGGATAGTCGAGGCCGGCCGAGATCGAGTGCGCCTCGGTGATCTGGCCTTCGTCGTCCTGCAGCAGATAGGTCATGTTGCCGTGCAGGACGCCCGGACGGCCGCCGTTGATCGCCGCGGCGTGACGGCCCGTGTCCATGCCCTCGCCCGCCGCCTCGACGCCGAACAGCTGCACGCCCTCGTCGTTGAGGAACGGGTGGAACAGGCCGATGGCGTTCGAGCCGCCGCCGACGCAGGCGACCACCGCATCGGGCAGCCGGCCTTCCAGCTCCAGGATCTGCTGCTTCGCCTCCTGGCCGATCACGGCCTGGAAGTCGCGGACCATGGCCGGATAGGGGTGCATGCCCGCCGCCGTGCCGATCAGGTAGTAGGTGTCGTGGACGTTGGTGACCCAGTCGCGCAGGGCCTCGTTCATCGCGTCCTTCAGGGTCGCCGAGCCGGCGGTGACCGCCTCGACCTGGGCGCCCAGCAGGTTCATCCGGAAGACGTTGGGCTTTTGCCGCTCGACGTCGACCGCGCCCATGTAGACCACGCAGGGCAGGCCGAAGCGGGCGCAGACGGTGGCCGTGGCCACGCCATGCTGGCCGGCGCCGGTCTCGGCGATGATCCGGGTCTTGCCCATCCGCATGGCCAGCAGGATTTGGCCCATGCAGTTGTTGATCTTGTGCGAGCCGGTGTGGTTCAGCTCTTCGCGCTTCAGATAGATCTTCGGCCCGCCATAGTGCTTCGTCAGCCGCTCGGCGTAGTAGAGCGGGCTGGGACGGCCGACATAGTGGGTCAGGAAGCTGCGCAGCTCGGCCTGGAAGGCCGGATCGTTCTTCGCCGCCGTGTAGGCCGCGTCCAGCTCGTGGACCAGAGGCATCAACGTCTCGGGAACGTAGCGCCCGCCATAGTCGCCGAAGCGGCCGGATGCGTCCGGATAGGCGGTGTAGTCGTTGGGTTTCGCTGGGGCGTTCACAGGAATCTGCAACTTCAAGCGCGGCGGACGGCGTCGAGAAACGCCTTGATCAAGGCCGGGTCCTTTAGTCCGGGACCGCGTTCCACGCCAGAAGAAACGTCCACAAGCGGCGCGCCCGACAGCCGGATCGCCTCGCCGACGTTCCACGGATCGAGGCCCCCGGCCAGCAGCCAGGGCCGCTGGAAGCGCCGCCCGGCCATGATCGTCCAGTCGAACCGCGCGCCGGTTCCGCCCGGCAGTTCGGAGTCCTTCGGCGGCTTGGCGTCGAACATCAGGTGTTCGACCACCGGCTCGAAGCCGCCCGCCGCCGCGACGTCGGAGGCGTCCGACACCGGCAGCGCCTTGATGATCCCGACGCCCGTGCGCTCGGCCGCCTGATGGGCGCGCGCCGGCGTCTCCTTGCCGTGCAGCTGGACGAGGTCGGGCTTCAGGGTCGCCATCAGCCGGTCGAGCATCGCATCGTCCGGATCGACGGTGACGGCGACGATCTTCACGCCCCGCGCCCGCGCCGGCTGGGCCAGGATCGCGGCGGCCTCGAGCTCGACATAGCGCGGGCTCTTGGGGAAGAAGTTGAAGCCGATGTGGCTGGCCCCGCCGTCGGCGGCCGCACGCACGGTCTCAGGCGTCGAAAGTCCGCAGATCTTGGCGCGCACGGTCATGGGCCGCAGTTAGCCCCGCTGGCGCGCCAAGCCAAGCCGGATCAGGGCTTGGTCTTCAGAAGGTCGCGGATTTCGGTCAGTAGCGCCTCGCTGGGGCTGGGCGCGGCGGGCGCCTCCTCCTGTTGGCGGCGCAGGGCGTTCACGCCCTTGATCAGCAGGAACACAACCCAGGCGACGATCAGGAACTGGATCAGGGTGTTGATGAAGGCGCCGTATTGGATGGCGACCAGTTCGCTGGCCTTGGTCGCCGGATCGTCCGCCCGCAGCACCCATTCCAGTTTCGAGAAGTCCATGCCGCCGGTCAGCAGGCCGATCGGCGGCATCACCACCTGATTGACCAGGCTGTCGACGATCTTGTTGAACGACGCGCCGATGATCACGCCGACCGCAAGGTCGATGACATTGCCGCGTGCGATGAACTCGCGGAATTCAGAGAAGATGCCCATGGATCACCGTTGATCGCTCAAACCAAGGATCAGGATCGACTGAGCCCTTCCTTTAGGTCAACCGCAAACCGCTGCGGGTTGCCTAATCGGCATTGAGCCGTTCCCGCAGTTCCTTGCCGCTCTTGAAGAACGGAACATGCTTGGCGCGCACGTCCACGGACTCGCCCGTGCGCGGATTGCGGCCGGCCCGCGCATCGCGCGACCGCACCGAAAGCGCCCCGAAGCCGCGCAGCTCGACGCGGCCGTCAGTTTCCAAAGCTTGGATCATCCGCTCGAGGATAACCCCGACCACGCGCTCGACGTCGCGTTGGGTCAGGTGCGGGTTTTCCTCCGACAAGCGGGCGATAAGTTCCGACTTGATCATGCCTATTTCCGGGTCCCCGAGCCGTGGGGAGACGGCTCATAGGCTTTCAACTAGGAGCAACAACTTCGCCAGACGGCGCGCCTCGCAAGAAATCGCTGGAAGCGAGCGGGACCATGGTCGAGTCCGATTGGATGTTCAAGGCGCAAAGAAGGTTGACGCCCCCTCCCACAGCCCCGTTCGCCGGTTTTTCAACCGTCAGGTGACGTCAGGTAAGTGTCACGCGACGTCATTTGGGCGCCCGCACGAAGTATTCCTGCGCGGCCAGCGCCCGCAGGCCCCGATTCGCCGCCTCGATATCGGCCGCCGGAATTTCGGGCGCCATCGCGCGCACCTGGGTCGAGAACCGGGCCACCTCGCCCTCGATCCGCGAGGATTGCCGCACTTCGTAGCCGCCGATCGTCTGCTCGCCGTTCGGACCGCGGATCGTAAAGCCCCGCCCGCCGCCCGGCAGCACCACCTCGGTCACAGACTCGCGGAAGGTCGGATAGGCCACCGCATAGGGGGCGTCGCGGTTGGGGCCCGGCTCGCGCCGCGGATAGGCGGTCACACCGCCGCCGGCTCCCGGCAGCTTGAACTCGCGCACGCCCAGGTCGGGGTTCTCGCGCCAGTCGACCTCAGCCGTGCCGGTCATCACCAGCGTGAAGCTGTTGTCGCCCGGCTGGCTGTCCCAGCGGACGCTGTCCAGCGCGATCCAGCTGTAGCTGGCGGAGAAAGCCTGGCGGAAGGTGCGCTCCAGGTCGGCCTTGGGCGCGCGCGCGGCGACCTGGCGGAAGCCGGCTGCGGCGTCGCCGTGCATGCGCAGTTCGACTCGCGCCGGGGCGGCCTCCGACAGTCCCTTTGAGGCGTCGAGGTGGATCTCGGCGACGATCTGCGGCCGGCTGGGCGGCGGCTCGACCACCCGCTCCAACTCGGCGCCGTCGGCGCGCAGCGGCAGCGCCCAGCGCCAGCCGGGCGCTGGCAGGGTGTCGATCCCGCCGCGGTCGCCAGTCCGCGTGCCGTCCAGCCAGTAGGTCTTGCCGCCGATGACGGCGCGCACCAGCACGTGGTTGAACGCCGACAGCGAGGGCAGGCGCTCGTCCATCCCGTCGCCGCCGCCCAGCGACACCAGCGCCGGCTCGGACTCGATCCCCAGATCCTTGAGCAGCGCCAGCAGCAGCACTGTCTTGCCCTTGCAGTCGCCGAACCGCCGCTGCCAAGTCTCGTCGGCCGAGGCCGGCACATAGCCGCCCTCGCCCATGCCCAGGAACAGGTAGCGGGTCTGGTCCTCGACCAGCTGCAGGGCCGCGAAGGCGCGGTCCTTGGGATCCTTGTGCGCGGCGGCGATGGCCGCGGCCTGCGCCTTCACATCGGAGTCCGGGCCCAGGGTCGCGGCCTTGGCGAAGTGTGGGTGCATGATGCGCGAGACATCACCCCAGGCGGCGTAACTCGACACCTCCAGGTCGCCCAGCCGCTGGAACCGCAGCGGCGCGCCCAGCGGCGGCTTGGGCGCCGTGGCCAGGGCCTGGTCTCGCTCCAGCACCGTCCAGCCGCCCTGGCTCGCGACCTTCGGCTCGCCGAAGCCTTCGGTGCCCTGCCAGCGCACCGCCTTGCCCTGCGGCCAGGAGACGCGCACGCGATAGCGCCCCGCCGCGCCGGGGAACTGCATGCGCTCATAGTCGTAGGAGTGGCCCTCGACGATCGGGTCGCGGCGGGTGGTCGTCCAGGCCATGTCGACCAGGTCGCCGACCTGCAGCCCCTCGATCTGGCGGCTGGCGGTCAGTCGCCCGTCGAGCATCGCCCGCTCCAGGTTGGTCTCGCGGCGCAGGACCAGCAGGTCCTTGCCGCCCTTCAGGAGGTCGATGGTCTTGCCGTCGCGGACGATGCGCAGGGTGTGCCAGGCCACCTGCTCGACCGACGGGTCCCAGGTCACGTTGCGCGATTGGAAGCCGGTCAGCCCCTCGGACCGGGTCACCCGGTAGATGCGGCGGTTGTAGTAGGAATCCCCCTCCGGCGAGAACCGCGTCTGGTTGTCGTCCAGCACCACCTGCACCGCCGCGCCCCCGTCCTCGGGCGGGGTCTGGGGGATATCCGCCACCGCCACCCAGGCGGCCGGCGGACCGAAGCTCGGCCGGTTGGCGGCCAGCGCGGGCGAGAACCAGGCGGCGGCGGCGATCGCCACCAAGGTCGTACGATACAAGGCGGCGCGCCTCCACGGGGAACTGAGGGCGCGCACGATACCGGCCTAACCGGAAAAGGAAACGGCGGACCGGCTTCCCGATCCCCGGCCCCCAAAAAGAAAGCGGCGGACCGGTTTCCCGATCCGCCGCCAGCTTCAAACCGCTATGCGGCTATGAGGCTTATTCCTTGCCGGCCTTCTCGCGAAGGGCCGCGCCGAGGATGTCGCCCAGCGAAGCGCCGGAGTCCGACGAGCCGAACTGCTCGATGGCTTCCTTTTCTTCGGCCATTTCCAGCGACTTGATCGACAGCGACACGCGACGGGCGGCCTTGTCGATCTGGATCACTTGAGCGTCGACGCGGTCACCCACGGCGAAGCGTTCCGGACGTTGGTCGGCACGGTCGCGCGACAGGTCCGACTTGCGGATGAAGGCCGTCATCGGGGCTTCGTCGTCGCCGAACTTGACCTCGATGCCGCCGGTGGTGACTTCCGTCACCGTGACGGTCACGGTCTGGCCGCGGCGGAAGGTGTCGCCTTCCATCGGGTCGCCGGCCAGCTGCTTGATGCCCAGCGAGATGCGTTCCTTCTCGACGTCGACGTCGAGAACGCGCGCCTTGACCACGTCGCCCTTGTTGTACTTGGCGATCGCTTCTTCACCCGACACGGTCCAGTCGAGATCCGACAGGTGCACCATGCCGTCGATGTCGTTGTCCAGGCCGATGAACAGGCCGAACTCGGTGGCGTTCTTGACTTCGCCCTCGACGGTCGAGCCGATCGGATGGGCAGCCACGAAGGCGTCCCACGGATTCGCCATGGCTTGCTTCAGGCCCAGCGACACGCGGCGCTTCGACGGATCGACGTCCAGCACGACCACGTCGACTTCTTGCGAGGTCGAGACGATCTTGCCCGGATGGACGTTCTTCTTGGTCCAGGACATTTCCGAGACGTGGACCAGGCCCTCGACGCCCGGCTCCAGCTCCACGAAGGCGCCGTAGTCGGTGATGTTGGTGATCCGGCCGGTGAACTTGGCGCCCACCGGGTACTTGGCTTCCACGCCGTCCCACGGGTCGGACTGCAGCTGCTTCATGCCGAGGCTGATGCGCTGGGTGTCCGGGTTGATCTTCACGATCTGGACCTTCACGGTGTCGCCGACCGCGAGCACTTGGCTCGGGTGGTTGACGCGCTTCCAGCTCATGTCGGTGACGTGCAGCAGGCCGTCGATGCCGCCCAGGTCAACGAACGCACCGTAGTCGGTGATGTTCTTGACCACGCCTTCGCGGACTTCGCCCTCTTGCAGCTGGCTGACCAGCTCCGTGCGCTGTTCGGCGCGGGCTTCTTCCAGGATGGCGCGACGCGACACGACGATGTTGCCGCGCGGACGGTCCATCTTGAGGATGGCGAAGGGTTGTTCCTTGCCCATGAGCGGGCCGACGTCGCGCACCGGGCGGATGTCGACTTGCGAACCCGGCAGGAAGGCCGAGGCGCCGCCCAGGTCCACGGTGAAGCCGCCCTTCACGCGGCCCACGATGGTGCCCATGACCGGCTCGTTCTTTTCGTAGACGCCTTCCAGACGGGTCCAGGCTTCTTCGCGGCGGGCCTTGTCGCGGCTGATGACCGCTTCGCCCATGGCGTTCTCGACGCGCTCCAGGAAGACCTCGACGGTGTCGCCCACCTTCAGGGTCGGCTTGCCGCTTTCATCAACGCCGAATTCCTTCACGGACACGCGGCCTTCGGTCTTCAGACCGACGTCGATGATCGCGAAGTCCTTTTCGATGCCGACCACGGTGCCCTTGACGACAGTGCCTTCCATGAAGTCACGGCCGCCCATCGAGGCGTCGAGCAGCGCGGCGAAATCGTCACGCGAGGGGTTCAGGCTAAGATCGTCAGCCATTGATGTTCTTTCGTACTTGAATGACCTCGGCGCCCCTCGAAAAGGGCATGACCCCAGCCGAACGGAGTTCGGACGGAGTCCCGGCGTCAGGTTGAGGGTTGCGACCGATGACGCGGGAAACCCCGCGCCGGTGATTTGCCCGCGGCCGTGCGAGGGAAAGGCGCGGTTGGATTTGCGGGCTAGGAATTCTCCCAGCGCGCGCGCGCCGCCTCGACGATGCGGCGGGCCGCATCGGTGGCCTGCTCTATAGTCATTTCGCTGGTATCCAGCAAGACGGAGTCGTCGGCCGGCCGCATCGGGCTGTCGGCCCGGCCGCCGTCGCGAGCGTCGCGCTTGCGGATGTCTTCGAGGATATCCTCGTAGGCGACCGCCTCGCCCTGCCCCTGCAACTGCTTCCAGCGCCGCTCGGCCCGGATCTCGGGCGCGGCGGTGACGTATAGCTTGGCCGGGGCCTCCGGCGCGATCACCGTGCCGATGTCGCGCCCGTCGATCACCGCCCCGCCCGGCCGGCGGGCGAACTCCTGCTGCATGTCGCGCAGCGCCTCGCGCACCGGGGAATGGACGGCGACGCGGCTGGCGGCCTCGCCGGCCTCGCGGGTGCGGAACGCCGGGTCGGTCAGCATCTCGGCGGTCAGGTCGCGGGCGACCTGGGTGGCCGCCGCGACGTCGTCCAGGTCGCCGCCGTGTCGGGCCAGCAGCACCCCCACCGCCCGATAGAGCAGCCCGGAGTCCAGCATCGGCATGTCGTAGGCGCCGGCCAGCCGGCTGGCGATCGTGCCCTTGCCCGAGGCCGCCGGCCCGTCGACCGCGATGACGAACGGCCTCTTCACGAGATCTCCGCGCCCATGCCGCGCATCAGCTCCACGAAGCCGGGGAAGCTGGTGGCGATCATGCCGGGCTCGTCGACCGCCACCGGCGCGTCCGAGGCCAGGCCCATGACCAGGTGCGACATGGCGATCCGATGGTCGCCCTTGGTCGTCACCCGCGCGCCGCCGGCGACCGGATGGTTGCCCCGCGCCGAGCCGACGACGATGAGCCCCTCCGGCTCCTCCTCGACCCCGACGCCGCAGGACGCCAGCCCCGCCGCCATCAGGGCGATGCGGTCGCTTTCCTTGACCCGCATCTCGCCGATGCCGCGCATGGCGGTCGAACCGTCCGCGAAGGCGGCGGCCACGGCCAGGATCGGATACTCGTCGATCATCGACGGCGCCCGCTCCGGCGGCACCGCAACGCCCTTCAGCGCCGAATGGCGGGCGGTGATGTCGCCGACCGGCTCGCCGCTCTCCTCGCGCACATTGGTGATGGCGAGATCGGCGCCCATTTCCTGCAGGGTGGTGAACAGGCCGGTGCGCAGCTCGTTGAGCAGCACGCCCTCGACCGTCACCTCGGACCCCGGCGTGACCAGCGCGGCCACCAGCGGGAAGGCCGCCGAGGACGGATCGCCCGGCACCCGCACCGTGGTCCCGGTCAGCGTCTGGCCGCCCGGCAGGGTGATCCAGCGACCATCGGCCTTGTCCTCCACCTCGACCACCGCCCCGAAGGCCCGCAGCATCCGCTCGGTGTGGTCGCGAGTGGCCTCCGGCTCGATCACCTGCGCGCCGCCCTGCGCATGCAGGCCGGCCAGCAGCACCGCCGACTTCACCTGCGCCGAGGGCTCGGGCAGCCGATAGGAGAGGTGCTGCAGCGCCCCGCCCTGCAGGGTCAGCGGCAGGCGCCCGTTCGAGCGGCCCATGAAGCTCGCGCCCATCTGGCCGAGCGGCCCCAGCACCCGGCGCATCGGCCGCCCGCGCAGGGACTCATCGCCCGTGAAGGTGGCGGCGAACGGAAAGCCCGCCATCGCGCCCATGATCAGGCGCACGCCGGTGCCGGCGTTGCCGCAGTCGATCACGTCCGCAGGTTCGGAAAACCCGCCCGCGCCCTCGACCCGCCAGCGGCCCTCGCCGAGCCGTTCGACCTTGGCCCCGAAACTGCGCATCGCCGCGGCCGTCCGCAGCACGTCGTCCCCTTCGAGAAGCCCTTCGATCTCGGTCGTTCCCCGCGCCAGCGCGCCGAGAATAAGTGAGCGGTGAGAGATCGATTTATCGCCTGGGGCGCGCACGCGGCCCCGCAGCGGGCCGCCGCGTTTCGCGGTCAGTCCTGCCGACGTCATGGGATGTCCAAGCCTCCTTGAGGGCTTGCTGTTTTTCGAAAAGGGGATTGCTTTTGACAGCGCTCCCCGCCCATGGCAAGGGAGCCCGCTTCAATTCCAACCTCTCTAAGAGGCTACGCCCCTTGGCCAATCCAGAACTGGGCGCAAAGCAAATTTGCCCCAACTGTCAGGCAAAATTCTACGACCTGACCCGCCGGCCCGCCGTCTGCCCGAAATGCGGCACGGAATTCGACCCGGACGAAGCCGTCCGCAACCGCCGGGTTCGCGCCCGGACCTCGACCGTGGACCATGAGGACGCCGAGGATCAAGTTCGCGGCAAGCCCAAGGACGAGGACGAAGAAGAAGAAGACGAGGCGGTGACCCCCGAACTCGACGAAGTCACCGACGAGCCGCCGCTGGTCTCGGACGACGACGACGAGGCGCCCGACGCCACGCCGGAAGACCAGCTCTCCGAGTTCAGCGAGGACGAGCTCGAGGACGAGGAAGGTGACGACGTTCCGTTCCTCGAGGACGAGGACGAAGACGATTTCGACGACGCCGAAATCGAGGGTCTGCCGGGCGAAGGGAACGACGACGACCGGTAAAAATCAGGGGTGCGACAACCCGCTCAAATTTTTCTTTCAGGGTGGGTTGATCGCACGAAACTCTCAGACTAGGTTCCGCGCCTCTTCGGGGGGCGACCACTGAAGAGACCCGAGACCTCGGGGCTATAGCTCAGTTGGTAGAGCGCTTGAATGGCATTCAAGAGGTCAGGAGTTCGACTCTCCTTAGCTCCACCATGGAGGCCCGCAGGACACCCTGCGGGCCTTCGCCTTATCCGGGGTCCGGCCTAGAGCAACGTCCGATCTGATTGGATTGGAATTGCGCGCAACTCTTGGAATTTCGAGTCAGGCGGCGTCACCAGCTGTTGCGCCCGTCGACCCTCTCGACCGCGATCGCCGACCAGTCGAGGTCGTCCACCAGCCGCAGGTTCAGCGCGTGGATGCGGGCGCTCGGCATGGCGCCGGCCTCGAACCCCGGCTTCGGCGTCCCATCCGTATTGTAGACCGATCCCCAGTCCGGCGAGTCGCCCCAGGTCTGCATCCCGCAGCGGCCGCAGAAGTGGTGGCGGTTGTCGGCCTCGGTGGCCGAGTAGGTGCGCACGTCGTCCTGCGAGAGCACCGCAAGCTCGCCGGGCTTGTAATAGGCCCATACCGCGCCGGTGCGCGCGCAGTAGGTGCAGTTGCACTCCGTGGCGCTGGTCGGGACCGGCGCCTGGATCTTGGTGGCGCCGCAATGGCAGGAAGCGGTCAGGGACATCGGGCAAGGCTCCTCAATCAACGGGACCTGCCCCCTAACGCGCGGGCGGCCGAAACATGTCAGCAGCCGGCCGACTCGCCGCGCCGTTGAAATCGCGCCGGCCAATCGCCACATGAAATCCAACCGGACCGCCGCGCCGAACCTAGGGCGGGGGTTCCGGGGAGTCGCTTAAGCTGAGGACTCTGGAATGAACCGGTCGCTTGTCTTCGACAGCCCCTTCCTGCTGGGTTTCGATCATACCCGCAGCCTGATCGAGCGCGCGGCCAAGGCCGCCGCTGAAAGCTATCCGCCCTACAACGTGGAAGACCGCGGCGACGGCGCCCTGCGGATCACCCTGGCGGTGGCCGGCTTCACCCCCGACCAGCTGCAGGTGACGGTCGAGGACGACCGCCAACTGGTCGTGGCCGGCAAGCGCGAGGGCGGCTCGGAGGAGGCCTATCTGCACCGCGGCATCGCCGCGCGGGGCTTCATCCGCACGTTCGTCCTGGCCGACGGCATGAAGGTCGAAGGGGCCACCCTGGCCCACGGCCTGCTGCACATCGACCTGATCCGCCCGGAACCAGAGCGCCTCGTTCAGCGGATCCCCATCAAGACGGCCGGCTGAACCGGCGGCCGTTCGACGCGTTGAGTTTTACGGAGGTGGTCATGATGACGCCCAATCTTACGACTGAAGCTTTCGCCGCTCTTGGCGCCCCGGACCTGGTCTATGTCCGTCCGATCAAGGCCGCTGAGATCATGGCGAGCACGCCCGCTGCACAGATCCAGGGGTTTCAGCTCGATCCCGATCAGATTTTGTATGCGGTCCACCGCGCCGACGGCGAACGCCTGGCGGTGCTGACTGACAAGGACTCGGCCGTGGCCGCGGCGCTGGCCCACGAACTGGCGCCGGTCTCGGTCCACTAGATCATCGATAGCAGATTGCGCCGGTCGGGCCCTGCGGGGCCCGGCCGGTCGCCGTATCAGGCGGCCGCCGACGGCCGCTCCTGAACCAGCAGCGCATGAATGGCGTCGGGCGTCCTGGCTTGGCGCAGGTGTTCGCGCAGGTCGCCCTGGCGCAGCATCCGCGACACCCGGGCCAGGGCCCGCAGGTGCTCCGAACTGGCGTTCGGCGGCGCGAACAGCGCGAAGATCAGGTCCACCGGCTGCTCATCCACCGACTCGAAAGCGACCGGCTGGTCCAGGCGCACGAACACGCCGCGCATCTGGGTCAGGCCCTCGAGCCGCGCATGAGGCACGGCCACGCCATGGCCGACGCCGGTCGAGCCGGCGTTCTCACGCTCGATGAGCGCGTCGAGCACGGCGCCCGCGTCCAGCCCGAAGCCCCGCGCGGCGATTTCCGCCACCACGGCCAGGGCCTGACGCTTGCTTGGCGCGCTCGCACGCGCCGCGATCGCCGCGCGGTCCAGGATATCGCCTATTTGCATAATCTCGTGACGCCCAAACTCGAACAAAGCCCGACTTACGTCCGGCTCGGGGACGGCGAGATCCAGCGCCTAGACGCTGGTTCCGTTTACGCCGTTCCCATCGAGCGTTTTCGTACGTTCGGGATCGATCCAGCCGATATTCCCATCCGGCCGGCGGTACACCACGGACAAGCCTCCGTGAGCGGCGTTCCTAAACACGATTGTCTGAGATTCCGTCAAGTCCAACTCCATGACCGCCATGGAAACGGTCATTTCGCGAACAGGCTTTTCGGTTTCCGCGATCACCATCGCCGAAGGCGGGGCGTGGGCGGCGTGCGACGTTTCGCCGTCGTCCCAGTCGACGTCCTCCTCGCCCTCCGGCGCACGGATGACGAAATAGGACGCCGTTTCCGCCTGCTTGGCGTTGGCCGCAGCCGAGTGACTCTTCAGCCGGCGCTTGTAGCGGCGGATGCGAGTCTCGATCTTGGCGAGCGCCGCATCGAACGCGCCGTGCGCGTCGCTCCCCAGGCCATGGGACTGCAACGCCTGGCCGGAGGCCAGCTTCACCGCGCAGTCGACTCGGAAGGAATGGCCCTCGCGGCTGACCACGACGTCGGCGTCTCCGCCACGTTCGAAGTACTTGCCGATGGAACCGGTGATTTCGTCGGTGACCCGCTCTCGCAGGGCCTCCCCGACGGCGACATGCTTGCCAGAGACCAAGACTTGCATGAGCTAACAACGCGCCTGAGCGGCGCCGGTGTCAAGCACCCCCGAGCCAGTTCACGAGAAGGCGAACTCCGGCGATCACCGCGTCCGCCGCGACGTACAAAAGAAAGGCGCTGAACCCCGCCAACACGTAGCCGGCGACCGCAAAAAAGCCGTCACGCTGGAACAGCGAGAACCCCAGAACGCCGATCGTCAGGCCCGGCAGCAGGTTGCCGAGCGGGATCGGCAGAATCAGCACGAAGGCCAGCAGCGTGCAGATCACGCCGATCAGCCGCTGGCCCCAGGCGCTGAACAGCACCGCGATCCGCGGGCGGGAGATTTTCTCGAACCGCTCCACCCACGGCAGCAGCGGCCCGAACACCTTGTTGAGGTCCGCCCCACTGATCCGCCGCCCGTCGACCGACCGCGGCATCCAGGGCGCCTCCACCCCCAGCGCCACCTGCGGCGCCAGCAGCAGCAGCGGCGCGCCCAGCACCGTCGAGGAGCCCGGCGGCAGCGGCAGCAGGTTGGGCAGGGCGAAGATGAACAACAGCGCCCCGAAGGCGCGAGTGCCGAACCGGTCGATGATCTCGCCGACGCTCACGCTGTCGCGCGCGCCCAGCTCACGGACGATCGCCGAAATGGAGGTGTGGCCGTCGTCGTCCTCGATCATGCCTCGCCGTTACGGCCCCTTGCAGTCGCCCAGCGTGACCACAACGCCCAGGACGTGAATTGGATTTGGCCTGAATTTCTTCATTTACAAGCAGGCGCCTATTGCCATATCGGAGCGCCATGCGTCGTTCGACCATTAAAAGCGCGATTAAAACCACCATGCCCGCGGGGCTTGGGGGTTCGCGCGTGCTCGCCGCGTAAGACCCCAAGGACCCCGCCGGCAGGCTGGGGTCGCAATTTCTAAAAAGCGAAAGACCTCGGCCTTCCGGAACTCACCCACCGGAGACGATAGAGTCATGCTTTCCACGCAAGTCGCCCGCCCCGCCGGCCAACGCCTGTTCAACGTCGCCATCGTCGGCGCCACCGGCGCTGTCGGCGTCGAGCTCATGGAGTGCCTCGAGCGCCGCAACTTCCCGGTCCGCTCGTTGAAGCTGCTGGCCTCGCCGCGCTCGGCCGGCCGCACCTACAGCTTCCAGGGCCGCCAGGTGGCCGTCGAGGCGCTGACCGCCGAGTCGTTCACCGGCGTGGACATCGCCCTGTTCTCGGCCGGCGCCAGCATCAGCCGCGAGTTCGCCCCCATCGCCGCCGCCAAGGGCTGCGTGGTGGTCGACAACTCCTCGGCCTTCCGCATGCAGCCGGAGATCCCGCTGGTGGTGCCGGAGGTGAACGGCGGCCTGCTGGCCGAGCAGCCGCGCATCGTCGCCAACCCGAACTGCGTCGCCGCCATCGCGGTGATGGCCCTGGCCCCGCTGAACGCCAACAACAAGGTCCAGCGGGTGATCGGCGCGACCTACCAGTCGGCCTCGGGCGCCGGCGCCGCGGCCATGGCCGAACTTGAGCAATCGACCGCCGCCTACCTGGCCGGCGAGGCCTTCGAGCCCAAGGTGCTGCCGCACCCGTACGCCTTCAACCTGTTCAGCCACAACGCCGGGATCGACGCCGAGACCGGCTACAACGGCGAGGAGCTCAAGGCGATGGAGGAGATCCGCAAGATCATGTCCGCGCCGGACCTGCGCCTGTCGTTCACCTGCGTGCGGGTGCCGGTGCTGCGCGCCCACTCGATGTCGCTGACCGTCGAGTTCGAGAACCCGATCACGCCGCAGGAGGCCGAGGAGTGGCTGGCCGCCGCCCCGGGCGTGAAGCTGGTCAACGACGCCCTGCGCAACCACTTCCCGATGCCGAACGAGGCCTCGGGCGGCGACGACGTGCTGGTCGGCCGCATCCGCGCCGACCTCTCCGACCCGACCGGCCGCACGCTCAGCATCTTCGTGGTCGGCGACCAGCTGCTGAAGGGCGCGGCCCTCAACGCGGTCCAGATCGCCGAGGTCGTGGCGGGGTAATCGGCCTTCCTCCCTTGCGAAGCGGGGGAGGGGGAGCGTCAGGCATCGCGCTTGAGGCCGCCCTCCCCGATCACGATGGGGAAGGAAAGTCAGAACGCCGGCTGCACCGCGCCGGCGTATTTCTGGGCGATGAACGCCTTCACTTCCGGCCCGGTCAGCGCCTTGGCCAGCTTCTGCACCCGCGGGTCGCCGGCATTGTCCGGCCGGGCGACCAGCAGGTTCACATACGGGCTGTTCCCGTCCTCCAGGATCAGCGCGTCCTTGGCCGGGTTCAGGCCCGCGTCGAGCACGTAGTTGGTGTTGATCACCGCCAGGTCCAGCTCGCCCAGCACCCGCGGCAGGGTCGCGGCCTCCAGTTCCCTGAACTTCAGGCCCTTGGGGTTGGCGACGATGTCGTTCAGGGTCGAGAGCGGATTGGTCGGATCCTTCAGGGTGATCAGCCCGCCCTTCTGCAGAAGCAGCAGCGCCCGCCCCCCGTTGCTCGGCTCGTTGGGGATCGCCACGCTCGCCCCCTGGGGCAGCTGGGCCAGCGACTTGATCTTCTTCGAATAGGCCCCGATCGGCTCGATGTGCACGCCGACCACCTTCACCAGTTTGGCGCCGCGGGCCTTGTTGAACTCGTCGAGATAGGGCGCGGTCTGGAAGTAATTCACGTCCAGCTGCTTCTGCGCCACTTGCAGGTTCGGCTGCACGTAGTCGTTGAACACCTTCACATCCAGCTTCACCCCCTCCTTGGCCAGGATCGGACGGACGACCTCCAGGATCTCGGCGTGCGGCACGGGGGTGGCGGCGATCACCAGGGTGTCGGAGGCGGCCGTGGCGGCGGGCTTCTGGCCGCAGGCGGCCAACGCCAGGGCCGCGGCGGCCAGGATCAGGGTGCGCTTGTTCAACATCTGGATAACCTCTCGGCTCAGCGGCGGCTGAGCTTGATGACCAGGCGGTCGCCCGCCCATTGCAGCCCCTGCACCAGGGCCAGCAGCAGCAGCACCGTCACGACCATGACGTCGGTCTGGAACCGCTGGTAGCCGAAACGGATGGCGAGGTCGCCCAGCCCCCCGGCCCCGACCACCCCGGCCATGGCCGTGTAGGAGACGAGCGCGATCGCCGTCACCGTGGCGCCGGCCACGATCCCCGGCAGCGCCTCGGGCAGCAGCGCCCCGAACACGATCTGGCGCGGACTGGCGCCCATCGCCTGGGCCGCCTCGATGACGCCCTTGTCGACCTCGCGCAGCGCGGTCTCGACCAGCCGCGCATAGAAGGGCGCGGCCCCCACCACCAGCGGCGGAATGGCCCCGGCCACCCCCAGCGAGGTGCCGACCAGCAGCATGGTCAGCGGGATCATCACGATCAGCAGGATCACGAACGGCACAGAGCGCAGCACGTTGACCGCGAACGACAGGCCCGCGTGCGCCGGACCGTTCTCCAGCAGCCGGCCCTTGCCGGTCAGAAACAGGATCACGCCGAGCGGCAGGCCCAGCAGCACCGAGAAGCCCAGCGACGCGGCGAGCATGATCGCGGTGTCTAGGCTGGCCTGTCCGATGTCGGACCAGTTGATGTTGGCGAACATGCTCACGCCTCCTCGACCCGCACGCCGGCCGCGCTCAACCGCGCGCGCGCAGCGGCCACGTCGCCGCCGACCAGGCTGACCAGAAGTTGGCCGTAGGGCTCGTCGCGAATGCGGTCGATGCGTCCGGCCAGGATCGAATAGTCGACCCCGGTGTCGCGGGCGATGCGCCCCAGGATCGGCTCATAGGTCGCCTGGCCGCGGAAAGTCAGCCGTAACGCCCCCGGCGTCGCCGCTGCGCCCAGACCGGCGGCGTCGGCCACCAGCGCCCGGGTCACCGCATGCTGCGGATGCAGGAACACCTGCGCCACCTCGCCGCTCTCCACCACCGATCCGGCGTCGAGCACGGCGACGCGATGGCAGACCCGGCGGATCACCTCCATCTCGTGGGTGATCAGCACGATGGTCAGGGAAAGCTCGCGGTTTAGTTCGCTCAGCAGGTCGAGGATCTGTTCGGTGGTCTGCGGGTCGAGCGCGCTGGTCGCCTCATCGCAGAGCAGGGTCTTCGGGCCGTTGGCCAGCGCCCGGGCGATGCCGACCCGCTGCTTCTGGCCGCCGGACAGCTGGGCCGGATACTTGGCGGCATGATCTGACAGCCCCACCCGCGCCAGCAGCTCGCCCACCTTCGGCCCGATCTGCGCGCCCGGCACGCCGGCGACCTTCAGCGGATAGGCGACGTTCTGGGCGACGGTCTTCGACGACAGCAGATTGAAGTGCTGGAAGATCATCCCGACCCGCCGGCGCAGGGCCCGCAGCGCCGCGGCGTCCAGCGCCCCGACGTCCTCGCCGTCGGTGACCACCTTGCCGGCGCTCGGCCGCTCCAGGCCGTTGATCAGCCGGATCAGGGTCGACTTGCCCGCCCCCGACTGGCCGATGACGCCGAAGACCTCGCCGGCCGCGACCTGCAGGGTGACGTCATGAAGCGCGGGCGCAGGCGCGCGCGCAAAGGTCTTGCCGACGGATTGAAAGCTGATCACGCGGGCATCCCTATCGGGACGTCCGCCAGGCTCAAGACAGAATTTCTCGCAAAGCCCGCAGGTCCGGGCGCGTTCTTGCCGAAATCAGGCCGCCGCGCGCACGCCCGGGGTCGGTCGATAGGCGCCGGCGTCGCTCGTGAACTCCGCGTGGCCATAGCGCTGAAGCAGCGCGCGGATCTTGCGCACCAGAATCGCATCCGCCGCGCCGCGCAGCAGCGGCGTGCGCGACGCCCAGCGATAGGCCGCCATCCGCAGGCCGACGGCCACCGCCACCAGCGCGAACACCGCCCGGTCCAGACCACTGACCGGCACGCCCATCCGCTGCGCCGCGGCCTGGTCGCCCTTCAGAAACTGGCGCAGGAAGAACGCCTTGGCGAAGCTCTTTTCGATGACGTTGTGCAGCCGCGCGGCCGGCGACCGGCTGGCCGGCAGATAGGCCAACAGGGTGGCGCGGATCAGCTCGCCGCAGGTTTCGTCGTCGAACCCGTGGCGCAGAGTCGAATTGCGCGCCGTCATGATGCGCACGATCCCCTCGGGCGTGGTGGCCAGCAGCTCCTCGGGCAGGCCCAGCAGGAAGCAGCGGTAGCGGGCCAGCTCCACCTGGGCGCGCTCGGACGCGGTGAAGGTCCGGCGCCCCTGGCCCACGATCTTGAAGGCCATCAGGAAGATCGGGATCAGCCCGGCCGGCATCTGGTCGACCTGGGGGATCGGAACGCCGTAGACGGCGCTGTCCCAGCGGCCGCTGCGCAGGGCGTTGAAGCGCACCATCGAGTGCATCAGCCGCACCATGGCGGCGGCCTTGAACCCTTCGCCATGGCGCTCCAGCGCGCCGGGCAGCACGGTGGTCGCAAAGAAGGTCGCGGTCTCGTTGACCCGCCGCGCGGCGGTGTCGTTGCTCAAGGTCCCGGTCAGGGCCATCGGCAGGGCCGAGTACTTGTTGAGGAAGGTGGCGATGAACGCCCCTCGGATCGCGAACGGCGCCAGGTTGGCGGTGGCGTTGCGGTCGATCCGCGCGCCCTCGGCGACCAGCTCCATGTCCACCCAGGCCGGCGTCGCCTCCATCGCCCCGATGAAGGCGGCCAGTTCCGGCGGCGCGTCCTCCACCGCCTCGACGCCCTCATCGCAGGCCTGCACCAACATGGCGATCAGCCGCTTGAAGCCATACTGCGGGATCAGCGCCGCATAGGCGTCGGCCACCACGTCGCCCAGCATCGAATAGGCGCGAACCAGTTCGATCTCCTCGTCGGTCACCTGCACGCCCAGCGGCGCGCGGTCGCGCACCACCGCCAAGGCCGGATCGTCGGTGAACCGCTCCGGCTGGCGGTCGAAATCCACGCTCGCATACATCTGCGGCAGCAGGGCTTGCTGGGCGGCGATACGCTGGCGGGCGCGCTCGACGGCGGGGGTCATGGACGTCTCCAGGCAATGCGGTCTTGGTCTGCCCGGAACGATATGTAAGCATTCCTCACATTCCTACTCGCGTTCACGCGGCCGCGCCCCGCCGCTTTTCGGTTCCGGCAAATGTCTGAAAGAAAACGAAGAACGCCACGCCAGGCGCGGGCCGGGTCGACCGTCGAGGCGATCCTGGGCGCCGCCCTTCAACTTCTCGAGGCCGAGGGCCTCGAGCGCCTGACCACCAACCACATCGCCGCCCGCGCCGGGGTCAGCATCGGCACCGTCTACCAGTACTTCCGGGACAAGGACGACATCCTGGCCGCCCTGGCGCAGCAGCGGGCCGGCGCAGTGCGCGACGACATCGCCCAGCTGGTCATCAGCCCGCCCGGCGCGAACGCCATCCGCGCCATCGTCCAGGCCCTGACCCGCAGCTTCGACGACGCCCCGCGCGCCCGCGCAGCCCTGCTCGACGCCATGTACCGCGGGCGCGACGACGGCGGCCTGCAGCAGCACCATCAGGCGTTCCTCGCCGCCATCGACGGCAAGGTCCAGCTCCACGCCGAGCTCACGCCCGAGCGCGCCTTCGTGCTCACCCACGCGCCGGTCAGCCTGCTGCGCGCCGCCGCGGCCGAGCCCGGCCTGGGGCTCGATCCGCAAGCGCTGGAGGACGAATTGGTCCGGCTGTTGGAGGCCTATCTGACGGCCCTGCCCGCCGCGGGCTGAGGGCTCAGCGCCGCCGGTTGCGCCGTCGCCAGGCCAGCGCAAGGCGAACGATCACGATCACGGCCGTGGCCATCCAGACCCACTTGCCCCACGCCGGCAGCTCGACATCCCGGGTCAGGTGGATGGCGAGAAGCCCGCCGCCGATGAACACCACGGCGACCACGACCGCGGTCAGCGACTGCTTGGCGTCCTCGCTCATCGCCCGTCCCTTCGCCTGCAGGCGCGCCTAAACCGCTTCCTTCAGCATCCGGCGGCGCTCGACCGACGAAGGGATGCGCATCGCCTCGCGGTACTTGGCCACGGTGCGGCGGGCGATGTCGACGCCGGTTTCCTTGAGGATTTCGACGATCCGGTCGTCGGAGTGCACGTCGCGCTCGCCGCGCTCGGTGTCGATCAGCTGCTTGATCTTGTGGCGCACGCTCTCGGCCGAGTGTGCTTCCCCGCCCGAGGTCGAGGCGATCGACGAGGTGAAGAAGAACTTCAGCTCGAACAGCCCCCGCGGAGTGGCGATGTACTTGTTCGAGGTCACCCGGCTGACGGTGGATTCGTGCATCCCGATGGCGTCGGCCACGGTCTTCAGGTTCAGCGGCCGCAGGTGCTCGACCCCGAAGGCCAGGAACCCGTCCTGCTGGCGCACGATCTCGCTGGCCACCTTCAGGATGGTCTTGGCCCGCTGGTCCAGGCTCTTCACCAGCCAGTTGGCGCTGGCCATGCAGTCGGAGACGAAGACCTTTTCCTGGTCGGTGCGCGCGCCGCCGGCGACGCGGGCATGATAGCGCTGGTCGATCAGCAGCCGCGGCAGGGTGTCGGTGTTGAGCTCCACGTGCCACAGGCCGCCCAGGCCCTCGCGCACGAACACGTCCGGCGCCACCGGCTGGCTCGGCTCGCCGCCGAACGCCGCGCCGGGCCGCGGCGTCAGGCCGCGCAGCTCGGCGACCATGTCGCGCAGGTCCTCGTCGTCGACGCCGCAGACGCGGCGCAGCGCGTTCATGTCCCGCCGCGCCAGCAGTTCCAGATTGTCCAGCAGCGCCACCATCGCCGGGTCGCAGCGATCACGTTCCTTCAGCTGCAGCATCAGGCATTCGCGCACGTCGCGGGCGAAGACCCCGGTCGGCTCGAAGCCCTGCAGCGTGGTCAGCACGCCCTCGACCGCGGCCAGCTCGCAGCCCAGCCGCTCGGCGGTCTCCAAAAGGTCGATGCGCAGGTATCCGCCCTCGTCCACCCCGTCGATCAGGATGGCGGCGATGGCGTTCTGGGTCGGGCTCAGCCGGGCCACCGCCAGCTGGTCGTGCAGATGTTCGGCCAGCGTCTTCTCGCGGGTCAGCCGGCCCTCGAAATCCTCGGTGTCCTCGAAGGAGCCGCCCTTGCCGGCCTTGGACCAGTCAACCGCCCCGCCCGCATGCTGGGCCTCCTGGGCGTCGCCGGTGGCGTGCTCTCCGGGCGAGGCCTGGTCGTGGGCGGCGTCCATGTCGGCGGCGGCGGCATGGTCGGCCAGATGTTCGCTGGCGGCCTCGTCCGATTCGCGCGGGGCCTCGTCGCGGTCGGGCTCCGAATCGCGCTCGTCGCGCTGCAACAGCGGATTGCGCTCCAGCTCGCCCTCGACGAAGGCTTCGAGCTCAAGGTTCGAGAGCTGCAGCAGCTTGATCGCCTGCTGCAGCTGGGGCGTGATGACCAGCCCCTGCCCTTGCCTCAGCTCCAAACGCGCGCCGAGCGCCAAATCCGCCTCCTGGCCTGTTTCTTGCTGGCGAGGTTAGCGCGCTCATCCCAACCGAAGTGTTAACCGCACGGCGCAGCTTGATTAAGCGGCCATGGTCTCCCGCGCCGGGGCCAGCGGCGCCCAGTCGAACTCCGGATAGACCCCGGCCATCATCCGATCGACATAGGCGACGAGGTTGCGAAAGCTCATCGCCCGCTCGCGGATCGGGGCGTCGAAGTACGGCGCCATCAGCCCCGCCAGCATGCCGAAGGCGATCGCATCCACCCCGCTCGGCCGGCAGCCCATCAGGAACGGCTTGGCCCCCAGCAGCGCCGACAGCGCCGCCAGGGAGCGCACGCCCAGGCTCAGGATCTCAGGCTCCGAGTGGCGGCCCACGCCCGCCGCGCGGATGTTCTCGGCGACGCGGCCCTGGATGTCGCGGCGCATGTCCTCCTGCAGGGTCGGCGGCAGGGCGGCGAAAAACTGCGCCGGGCCCTTGGCGTAGTTCTCGGGGATCAGCCAGCGCACGTGCGCCAGCGTCCAGCCGAAGTGATTCTCCACCATCCGCTCGATGGCCCAGGCCTGGGCCCGTTCGGCCAGGCTCAGGCCCTCGTCGAAGTCGACGGCGTACTTCTTCTCCAGATGCAGGCGGATGAAGTGGCTGTCGGCGATCAGTTCGCCGTCGTCGTCCAGCCAGGGCAGCTGGCCCTTGGGCGACAGATGCGGCATGGCGGCTTCCTTCACATAGGGCAGGCCCGCCATCCGCAGATGGACCTCGGTCTTGGTGACGTAGGGGCTGACCTCGGGCACGCCGAAGTTCGCGCCGGCTCCGTAAAGCGTGATCATGGAGTCTCTCCCTGAAAGAACTCCGTTGGCTTAGAACCCGGCTGCTGCCACCATGCTGTCAGCATCGCCGGCCGATGCTCCAGCCCCATGAAGCGGATCTCCATGCGTCGCGCCGATCGCCTGTTTCAGATCATCCAGATCATGCGCCGGGCGCGTGCCCCGATCACCGCCGACGCCATCGCCGAGGAGCTCGAGACCTCCAAGCGCACAGTCTATCGCGACATCGCCACCTTGATGGGCCAGCGGGTGCCGATCCGCGGCGAGGCCGGCATGGGCTATGTCCTCGACCAGGGCTTCGACCTGCCGCCGCTGATGTTGACCCCTGACGAGATCGAGGCCGCCGTGCTCGGCGCCCAGTGGGTGGCCAGCCGCGGCGACCCTTCGCTGGCCCGCGCCGCCCAGGACCTGATCGCCAAGATCGGCGCCTCGGTGCCCGAGCGCCTGCGGCCCTATGTGCTGGAGCCGGCTGGCCGCGCCGTCCCTGGCTGGCGCACCGCCCCGCCCGACCAGCTCGACATGGCGCAGGTCCGCGCCGCCATCCGCGCCGGCCGCAAGATCACCCTGCACTATCGCGACGAGCAGGACCGCGAGAGCCGCCGCACCGTCTGGCCGGTCACCGTCGGCTATCACGAGACGGTGCGGATGCTGGTCGCCTGGTGCGAACTGCGGACCGACTTCCGCAACTTCCGCACCGATCGGGTGGTCGCCGCCGAGTTCCTCGAGGACCGCTACCCCGACCGCCCTTCGCTGCTGCGGGCCCGCTGGCGCAAGGCGCTGGAGGAGGAACGCCGCCGCCACCACGCGCAATGGGAGGCCCAGCGCGACCAGCAGGCCGCGCCGAACACCTAGCCGCCTGACCTATTTGTAGCGCTCGAACCAGGCGAGGATCGCCTGGACCCGCGCCGCCGACTGCGAGGGGCGCACCGCCAGCCCGCCATGCGAGGCCTCGGGCACGCGGACGAAGGCCGTCGGCACCCCGCGCAGGCGCAGGGCCTGATAGTACTGCTCGGACTCGCCCACGGGCGTGCGCAGGTCGCGGTCGCCGACCAGCACCAGGGTCGGGGTCTTCACATTGCCGACCAACGACAGCGGCGAGCGCGCCCAGTACCCTTGCGGGTCTTCCCACGGCATTTTGCCGAACCAGTAGTCGGCCATGAAGTTGGCCCCGTCGACGGTCAGAACCTGGCTGGTCCAGTTGATCACCGGCTTCTGGGTCGCCGCGGCCTTGAAGCGGTCGGTCTTGCCGACGATCCAGGCGGTCAGCAGCCCGCCGCCCGAGCCGCCGGTGACATAGAGCCGGCTCGGGTCGACGAAACCCTTGGCCACCCCCGCGTCCACCACGCTGATCAGGTCGTCGTAGTCGTGGGCGGGATAGGTCTTGTCGATCTCGTTGGCGAAGGCCGCGCCGTATGAGGTCGAGCCGCGCGGGTTCGAGTAGACCACCACGTAGCCGGCAGCCGCATAGAGCTGGTTGTCGCTCGAGAAGTAGGGACCGTAGGCCGAGAACGGCCCGCCGTGGATCTCCAGCACCAGCGGATACTTCTTCGACGGGTCGAAGTTCGGCGGCGTGACGATCCACGCGTCGATCGGCTTGCCGTCATAGGACGAGGTCACCGCCAGCCTTTCGACCTTGCCCAAGGTCTTGCCGGCGAACAGGTCGGCGTTAAGCGCCGTCAGCCGCCGCGCCGGCCCCTTGCCGGCGACCGCGATGTCGGCCGGCCGCTCGGGCGACCCTTGGGTGAACGCCACGGCGCCGTCCCGCGCCAGCGAGAAGTCCCCGCCGGTATAGGGCCGGTCGAGGGCGGGGCCGGCCAAGCCCTCGGCCAGGACCTGGACCTTCCCGTCCAGCCCCACCTTGGCCAGCTTCTTCACGCCGTGATCGTCGTAGGAGACCACCAGGCTGCGCCCGTCGCGCGACCATTGCGCGCCGTCGATGCTGCGGTCCAGGCCGGCGGTCAGCGACCGCGAACCCTGACCGTCCGCGCCCATCACATAGAGCTGCGCGTTCTCGTAGCTGCGCCGCGCGGCGTCGTCATAGCCGAGATAGGCGATCAGCCGTCCGTCGGGCGACACCACCGGCGAGGCGTCGGGCCCCACCCGCCGGGTCAGCTGGGTCAGGGCGCCGTCGGTCGCCGAGACGCTGAAGAGCTCGCTCTCGTTCGGATTGCGCTCCCAGTCCTTGTTGCGGTTGGACGAGAACAGCACCTTGCCGCCGTCACCGCTCCAGGCGATCGGGCCGTTGGCGTCGAACTTGCCGAAGGTCAGCTGGCGCGGCGCGCCGCCGTCGGCCGAGACCACGAAGACGTGGGAAAAGCCGGGCTTCAGTTCGCCGTCGCCGTCGGCGCGCCAGGTCATCCGGTCTTCGACCTTCAGCGGCGGCGCCCAGCTCGCGCCTTCGGGCTTGGCCAGCGGCGCGCCCAGCTTGGCCGGCTGGTCGGCGGTCAGCATCAGGATCGCCAGCGACTTGCCGTCCGGCGACCAGGCCAGGTCGCTGGGCGCCTGCTCCAGGGCGGCGACCTGGGCCGAGCGCCCGCTGGCCATCCAGCGGACGTGGATCTGCGGGCCGCCGGGCCCCGACACGACATAGGCCAGGCGCTGCCCGTCCGGCGACCAACGCGGCCGGCTGTTCGAGCGATCGTCGGCGATCAACGGACTCTGGGCGCCGGTCTTGGGATCGATCAGCCAGATCGCGCGGCGACCGCGGTCGGTCATGATGTCGTTCGCGACCCGCACATAGGCGATGGCGCCTCCGTCCGGCCGGAACTGCGGGTCCGAGGCGTATTCGAGTCCGAAGAGATCGCGGGCCGTGAACACGCGCGAGGGCGCCTCGGCGACCTGAGCGACGGCGGGCGTCACGGAAAGGACGGCGCAGGCCGCGACAATCAGACTGGCGTAGCGCATTTGGAACAGGGCCCCCGACCGCCCCATCGCGGCGGCGCCATAGAAGGAATTTGCGCGACGATTGTCCAGGCGCGGACGAACGCGTCTCGGACCCGACGCGATCAGTCCTGGCCGAAGCGCTCGCCGAGATAGACCCGGCGCACTTCCGGATCGTCGACGATCTGGTCGGGGGTGCCCTCGAACAGCACCTCGCCGGCATGGATGATCGAGGCGCGGTCGATGATGTCCAGGGTCTCGCGGACATTGTGGTCGGTGATCAGGATGCCGATGCCGCGGCCCTTGAGATAGGTGATCACCTCGCGGATGTCGGCGATGGCCAGCGGGTCGATGCCGGCGAACGGCTCGTCCAGCAGCATGAACGACGGCTCGCTGGCCAGGGCCCGGGCGATCTCCACCCGGCGGCGCTCGCCGCCCGACAGCGACACCGCCGGCGAGGTCCGCAGGTGCTCGATGCGCAGCTCCTGCAGCAGCTCGGTCACCGTCTGCTTGGCGCGGACCTGGCTGCGCTCGCGCAGTTCGACCACCGCCATGACGTTCTCCTCGACGGTCATGGCGCGGAAGATCGAGGTTTCCTGCGGCAGGTAGCCGACGCCCATGCGGGCGCGCTGGTACATCGGCTGGCGGGTAATGTTCTCGCCATCGAGATAGATCGAGCCGTAGTCGGCCGGGATCAGCCCGGTGATCATGTAGAAACAGGTGGTCTTGCCGGCGCCGTTGGGGCCGAGCAGGCCCGCGACCTCGCCGCGCGCCAGGCGCAGCGACACGCCCTTGACCACCGCACGCTTGCGGAAGGACTTGCCGATATTGTCGACGACAAGACCCTCGCCGGCCAGGCCCGGCAACGACTGTTCGGCCTCAGCCAAGTGAACTCCTAGCGGCGGGCGGCGGGCTGGCCCGCCTGCTGGTTCGGATAGATGACGGCGCGCGGGCGCGCCTTGCCGGGGCCCTTGGCGCCCGACTGCATCTGCGCGTCGCCGGTCGCGACATTGACCACTAGCCGGTCGCCGCGGATCACGTTCGGCCCCGACACGGCGACCACGTCGCCGGTGATGACGATGCGTTCGGCGGTGACGTCGTAGTTGGCGTTGTCGCCGCGGACCTTCTGCTGCGGGGTCACGTAGTAGACGTTGCCGATCGCCTCCATGCGGTCGAGAGCGCCGCACGATCCGCCGGCCGCGCCGGGACGGCCCGCGCCCTTCTTGGAAAAGGTCTTGATCACGTCGGCGCGCAGCCGCGTGCGGTCCTGCAGCGCCTCGGCCGATCCGCTCCAGATCGACACGCACTCGTTGTTGATGACTTCCAGCGCGTCGGCGGTGATGTCCACCGGCGCATCCGAGCTCTGGCTCAGCTGCGCGGCGGCCGGGCTCGCGCCCAGCGTCAATGCGACTACGGCCATCGCCGCCAGCTTCGTCATTTCAAGCCCGCTCATGCTCATGAAGCCCATCTGGGAAGCCCGGTCCGAAAGTCGAGTGCGAAAAGATCGAGTCCGCAAGCTCTACTTCGAATCGATGCGTCCGCGCACCCCGCCCTTGAAGACCAGGCGCTCGCCCTTGTCGTACACGCCATAGGACTTCGCCGTGATTTCGCCAAGCGACGAGGCGCCGGAGATCAGCCCCTCGCCTTCGAGTTCGCCCGTCGCGGTGTTGAAGATCGAACTGGCGGTGTCGAAGGTGACGTCGCCGCCGCTCATCTTCACCCCGCCGTCCAGGTTCAGCACCCGCCGGTCCTCGCTGTAGACGCCGGACTTGGCGGTCACCCGCGTCGGGTTCACCCCCTCGGCGTCGAGGATCAGCGCCGGCTTGTCCAGCAGCACTCGTTGATAGTCGTTCTCGTCGCGCACCGCGGTCGATGCGGTCAGCACGAAGGCCCGCCCCTTGTCGTCCTTGCCGACAAAGCGCGGATTGACCAGCTCGATGGGAGCGTCGGCCTCGCGCGGCTTGGCGTCGCGGCCAAGGAACGTGGTGTGGGCGATGAAGCCGAGCAGCGCCGCCAGGATCGCCACGATCAGCGCCGGCAGGATGACCCGCAGCCGCCGGATCAGCCGCGAACGCCGCCGCCAGCGCTCGAAGTCGCTGCGGACCGGCGGTTGGACTGTGGCGGCGAGCGACGTCATCGGCGTCTCAGGCGTGCGCGAAGATGTCGACCTCTTCCCAGCCCCTCACGTCCAGCAGGGCGCGGTGCGGAAGGAAGTCGAAACAGGCGCGGGCCAGGCCGTCGCGGCCTTCGCGCGCCAGCATGGCGTCAAGCTTGTCGCGCAGGGCGTGCAGGTGCAGCACGTCCGAGGCGGCATAGGCGATCTGTTCGTCCGACAGCTTGGCCGCGCCCCAGTCCGAGCTCTGCTGCGCCTTGGACATGTCGACGCCCAGCAGCTCCTTGCTGACGTCCTTCAGGCCATGGCGGTCGGTATAGGTGCGGGCCAGCTTCGAGGCGATCTTGGTGCAGTAGACCGGTGCGGTGACCACCCCCAGATGCAGGTGAAACATGGCGATATCGAATCGTCCGAAATGGAAGATCTTCAGGATTTTCGGATCGGTCAGCACCCGCTTCAGGTTCGGCGCGTCATAGGTCGAGCGGTCCAGCTGGACCAGATGGGCGTCGCCCTTGCCGTCCGACAGCTGCACCACGCACAGCGGGTCGCGGCCCAGCGCCAGGCCCATGGTCTCCGAATCGACCGCTACGGCCTCGGCGTCGGCGAACACGCCCTCGGGAAGATCGCCAATATGCAGATGGTTGGCCAAGGGCCGTCTCCGAAACTTCAAGTCGCGCCACCCTATATAGCGCGCGATCTGCGGCGCACAGGCGCAGACACGCGATGGACGTACACCTGTCGCGGCGGCGCAACGCTGGCGCAACCTGCAGGAACCATGATGTCTGGGAGCTGAACAGGCGCCACTCTGCTATGAGAGTGGTGCCCAGGAGAGGACTCGAACCTCCACGACCTTTCGGCCACTGGCACCTGAAGCCAGCGCGTCTACCAATTCCGCCACCTGGGCCCGGTCCCTTCGGATCGGGGAGGGCGCTCTTTAGGGCGCCGCTCGGCCGCGGTCAACACGCTCTGTCGCATTATTCGATGTCTCGTTGCAGCGCCCGTCGGCTTCGTCTATCCGGGCCGCTCGGAACCCTCTTTGTTTTCATATGCGGACGCACGGCATGCAGGATCTGGTCACGGTCTTCGGCGGATCAGGCTTCATCGGAACCCAGATCGTTCGGGCCCTCGCCAAGCAGGGCCTGCGCATCCGGGTGGCCGTTCGCCAGCCGCACCTCGCCCACACCATGCGCCTGATGGGCGACGTCGGTCAGGTCGAGGTCGTGCAGGCCAACATCCGTGACGAGGCTTCGGTGCGCCGCGCCCTGGCCGGCGCCCAGGCCGCCATCAACGCGGTCGGCATCTTCCACGACACCGGTCGCCAGAAGCTGGCCGACGTCCATGTCGACGGCGCGCGCAACGTCGCCCGCGCCGCCCGCGAGCTGGGCGTCGAGCGCCTGGTGCTGATCTCGGGGATCGGCGCCCACGCCCCCGGGGCCGCCGACTACGTCGCCTCCAAGGCCGACGGCGAGGCGGTCACCCGCGCCGAGTTCCCCGACGCCGTCATCCTGCGGCCTTCGGTCGTGTTCGGCCAGGGCGACAAGCTGCTCAACACCTTCGGCCAGATGGCCGTCTACAGCCCGGTGCTGCCGCTGATCGGGGCCGAGACCCGCCTGCAGCCGATCTATGTCGGCGACCTGGCCCGCGCCGCGGCGACCGCCGTCACCGATCCGGCCTGCGCCGGCCGCACCTACGAGCTGGGCGGACCGGGCGTCTTCACCGTGCGCCAGATCGTCGAGCTGGTGATCGCCGAGACCGGCCGCCGCCGGGGCCTGGTCCCGGTGCCGTTCGGCGTCGCCGGCCTGCTGGCCAAGCTCAGCGCCCCGATCGGCCTGATCACCCCGCTGTCGCCGCCGATCACCGCCGGCCAGGTCGAGATCCTGAAGACCGACAACGTCGCCGACCCGTCCCTGCCGGGCCTGGCCGACCTCGGCGTGACCGCGCCGATGACGCTGGAAGCGATCGCCCCGACCTATCTCTACCGCTTCCGCAAGGGCGGACAGTTCGCCGATCAGGCCCTCACCGCGGCCTGATCGCGCGCGCCTCCGCGCATCATCCCGGTTTCGGCGCGGCCGAAGACCGGGACCTATGAACACCTGATTGCGCTAGCTTTGGCGAGGCTGCGCGCCATTCCGCCCTCACAGCGCGAATGGATCCCGATCTTGCTGCGCAAACCGGGATGACGCCTGGGCCGGGGGCTCAGCCCCCGTGGGCGTACAGCACGCCCAGCCCGACCAGGCCCGCGCCGATCCGCCACCAGCCATAGGGCGCCAGCCCAAAGCGGTTGATGAAGTCGAGCATCGTCTTCACGACGACCAGCCCCGACAGGAAGCTGACCACGAAACCGATGGCGATGATCCCCAGATTGTCGCTGGTCAGCACGTCCTTGTTCTCCCAGAAGTCCAGGACGAACGCCCCGACCATGGTCGGGATGGCCATGAAGAACGAGAACTCGGCCGCCGCGCGCCGGTCGATGCCGATCATCACCCCGCCGACGATGGTCGCGCCCGAGCGCGACACCCCCGGCACCATCGCCAGGATCTGGCAGAAGCCGACGCCCAGCGCCCGCTTCCAGCTCAGGTTCATGGCGTCGTCTTCCTTGGGCGTCGGCGCCCAGCGGTCGACGAGCAACAGGATCACCCCGCCGACGATCAACATCACGCAGATCAGGCCGATGCTCTCGAACAGCACGGTCTTGATGAAGTCGTGCGCGAAGAACGCCACCACCATCGACGGCAGCACCGAGATCAGCACGCTGGCGGCGAACCACCGCGCCTTCGGGTCGCTCGGCAGGCGGATGAACACCCCCCACAGCCGCTGGAAGTAGATCACCACCACCGCCAGGATCGCGCCCAGCTGGATCATGACGCTGAAAGTGTCCCAGAAGCCGCTGGGCAGCCCCAGCAGCTTCTTGGTCAGCAGCAGGTGCCCGGTCGACGAGACTGGAATGAACTCCGTCAGGCCTTCGACAAGGCCGAGAATGACGGCGGCGATCCAGTCCGACACTGGCGACTCCATGGAACGAGATTGAGCGATCAAGGGCGATGAACAGGGTAAATTTCCAGTTCATCCATTTTTGGGACTATTTAACGGAAGTCTCGCGGCGCATCTGGCAGAACGCGACATCGTGACGGCTCAATTGGTCTCATAATTTTACCATCAACTTTTGTCGGCGCGCGTTCGCCGCTACACGAGCCTGCCTAGCATCCGGGTATGGAGGTTTTGCGGCCATGGCCGAGCGCATGCTGAAGTTCACGACGGTCGAACGCACGACGCCCCCCAAGCGCGCCGCACAAACCCGTTCGGGCGATTTCCACGAGATCTACGCCGACTTCATCGACGCGAAGGCCAGCGAGCAGGCTTCGCGCTGCTCGCAATGCGGCATCCCGTTCTGTCAGACCCACTGTCCGCTGCACAACAACATCCCCGACTGGCTGCGGATGACCGCCGAGGGCCGGCTCGAGGAAGCCTACGCCCTGTCGCAGGCCACCAACTCGATGCCCGAGATCTGCGGCCGCATCTGCCCGCAGGACCGCCTGTGCGAGGGCTCCTGCACCATCGAGCAATCCGGCCACGGCACCGTCACCATCGGCGCGGTGGAGCGCTACCTGACCGACAAGGCCTGGGAAGAAGGCTGGGTCCAACCTCTGCGCGCCGGGCCCGCCCGCGGCCAGTCGGTCGGGATCATCGGCGCCGGGCCGGCCGGCCTCGCCGCCGCCGAGCGCCTGCGCGAGATGGGATACGAGGTCACCGTCTACGACCGCCACGACCGCGCCGGCGGCCTGCTGATCTACGGCATCCCCGGCTTCAAGCTTGAAAAGGACGTGGTCGAGCGCCGCACCGCCCGCCTGGCCGAGGGCGGCGTCGAGTTCAAACTCGGCTTCGAGGTCGGCCGCGACGCCGGCCTGGACGAGCTGCGCGCCCGCCACGACTCGGTCCTGATCGCCACCGGCGTCTATGCGGCCCGCGAGCTGATCGCCCCCGGCTCCGGTTCGGCCGGGGTCGCCCCGGCGCTCGACTACCTGATCGCCTCCAACCGCATCGGCCTCGGCGACAGCGTCCCGGCCTATGACACCGGCGAGCTCAATGCGGCCGGCCGCGACGTCGTCGTGGTCGGCGGCGGCGACACCGCCATGGACTGCGTGCGCACCGCCGTGCGCCAGGGGGCCAGGTCCGTCACCTGCCTCTATCGCCGCGACCGCGCCAACATGCCGGGCTCGGCCCGCGAAGTCGCCCACGCCGAGGAGGAAGGCGTGGTGTTCGAATGGCTGGCCGCCCCGCGCGCCGTGCTCGGCGACGCCGGCCACGCCGACGGCCTGCGCGCCGTCCGCATGCGGCTCGGCCCGCCCGACGCCTCCGGCCGCCAGGCGCCCGAGGAGGTCGAGGGCGGCGACTTCGACCTGCCCGCCGACCTGGTCATCAAGGCCCTGGGCTTCGACCCGGAAGACTTGCCGAACCTGCTTTCCACGCCCGATCTCGCGGTCTCCCGCTGGGGCACGGTGAAGGCCGACTTCAAGACCATGCAGACCAGCCTGCCCGGCGTCTTCGCCGCCGGCGACATCGTCCGCGGCGCCTCGCTGGTGGTCTGGGCCATCCGCGACGGCCGCGACGCCGCTGACGCCATCCACCAACACCTCTCGCAGCGCGCGCTGCTGGCCGCGGAGTGACGACCATGAGCGATCAACACGACGACTGGTGCGAAGGCGACACCGCCCGCTACCTCGCCAACCGCGCGGCCCTCATCGACGCCCACGCCTATTCCCCCGGCGACGAGCGCGACGCCTGCGGCGTCGGCCTGGTCTGCGCCCTCGACGGCAAGCCCCGCCGCGAGGTGGTCGAGCTGGCCATCACCGCGCTCAAGAGCGTCTGGCACCGCGGCGCGGTCGACGCCGACGGCAAGACCGGCGACGGCGCCGGCGTGCTGCTCTCGGTGCCGCAGGACTTCTTCGCCGACCAGGTGACCCGCATCGGCCACGTGCTGCGCCCTGGCCCCATCGCCGTCGGCCAGGTCTTCCTGCCGCGCAACGACCTCGGCAATCAGGAGGCGGCCCGCACCATCGTCGAGGCCGAGGCCCTACGCTTCGGCTTCTACATCTACGGCTGGCGGCAGGTGCCCGTCGACACCTCGGTGATCGGCGAGAAGGCCAACGCCACCCGTCCCGAGATCGAGCAGATCATGCTCTCGCCGCCGGCCGGCCTGACCGGCGAGGCGCTGGAGCGCGCCCTGTTCCTGTGCCGCAAGCGCATCGAGAAGCGCGTCGCCGCCGCCGGCATCCAGCACTTCTACCTATGCTCGTTCTCGGCCCGGCAGCTGATCTACAAGGGCATGTTCCTCGCCCAGCATATCGACGAGTTCTATCCCGACCTGCGCGACGAACGCTTCGCCGCCGCGGTGGCGATCTTCCACCAGCGCTACTCGACCAACACCTTCCCCGAGTGGCGCCTGGCCCAGCCCTTCCGGATGCTCGCCCACAACGGCGAGATCAACACCAAGAAGGGCAACGTCAACTGGATGAAGTCGCACGAGATCCGGATGGCGGCCGACGCCTTCGGCGAGATGGGCGACGACGTGAAGCCGGTCATCCAGGACCCGCACGGCTCGGACTCGATGGCGCTCGACAACACCTTCGAGGTGCTGGTCCGCGCCGGACGCGACGCGCCGATGGCCAAGGCCCTCTTGATGCCCGAGGCCTGGAACGCCCGCTCCGACGAACAGATCAAGCCGGCGCACAAGGCGCTCTACGCCTACTGCAACTCGGTGATGGAGCCGTGGGACGGCCCGGCCGCGATCTGCGCCAGCGACGGCCGCTGGGTGGTCGCCGGCAAGGACCGCAACGGCCTGCGCCCGCTGCGCGTGGCCTATACCGACGACGGCCTGCTGATCATGGGTTCGGAAGCCGGCATGTGCCGGGTGGAAGAGTCGCGCATCGTCAAGAAGACTCACATCTCCGCCGGCCGGATGATCGCCGTCGACCTGGTCGAGGGCCGACTCTACGGCGAGGACGAGATCATCGACGAGCTCGCCGTCCGCCACCCCTACGACCAGTGGCTCGGCAACATGGTCGATCTGGAGAAGACCATCGCTCCGGGCCCGGAGCCGCGCGCCTATTCGCGTGAGGAGCTGGTCCGCCGCCAGGTCGCCGCCGGCCTCAGCCTGGAGGACATCGAGCTGATCCTCGCCCCCATGGTCGAGGACGGCAAGGAAGCGGTCGGCTCGATGGGCGACGACACCCCGCTGGCGGTGCTCAGCGACCAGTACCGACCGCTGTCGCACTTCTTCCGCCAGAATTTCAGCCAGGTGACCAACCCGCCGATCGACTCGCTGCGCGAGACCTCGGTGATGAGCCTGAAGACGCGGTTCAAGAACCTCGGCAACATCCTGGCCCAGGACGAGGCCCAGACCGACGTCTTCGTGCTGGAAAGCCCGGTGCTGACCACCGGCATGTACCGCCGCATCGTCGAGTTCATCGGCGAAAAGAGCGTCGCGGTCATCGACTGCACCATGCCGCTGCCGGCGCCCGAGAGCCGCGACGGCGACGCCCTGCGCGCCAACCTCGACCGCATCCGCGCCGAGGCCGAGGACGCAGCCCTGCGCGGCTGCGCCACCATCGTGCTGACCGACGAGGCGAGCGGCCCGGAGCGCCTCGCCCTGCCGATGATACTGGCCACCGGCGGGGTGCACTCCTCGCTGGTCGCCAAGGGGCTGCGCTCCTACGTCTCGCTGATCGTCCGTTCGGCCGAGTGCCTCGACACCCACTATTTTGCGGTGCTGGTCGGGGTCGGGGCCACGGCGGTCAACGCCTACCTGGCCCAGGAGAGTTTCCAGGACCGTCTCGACCGCGGCCTGACCGGCGAGCTGTCGCTGCGCGACCTCTGCCTCAACTACAAGCACGCCATCGAAGGCGGCCTCCTGAAGATCATCGCCAAGATGGGCATCGCGGTGATCTCGTCCTATCGCGGCGGCTACAACTTCGAGGCCCTCGGCCTCTCCCGCGCCCTGGTCGCCGAGTTCTTCCCCGGCATGCCTTCGCGCATCTCCGGCATCGGCCTGGCCGGCATCGAGGCCAAGGCCCTCGAGCTGCACCGCAAGGCCTGGGACGCCGCCGCCATCACCCTGCCGGTGGGCGGCTTCTACAAGGCCCGCCGCGCCGGCGAGGCGCACGCCTTCGAGGCGCGGATGATCCACACCCTGCAGCGCGCCTGCGACACCGGAAACTACGCCGCCTACAAGACCTTCTCCGAGGGTATGCGGCGGATGCCGACCATCCAGCTGCGCGACCTGCTCGACCTGCGCTCGCCCGAGCGCGCGGTCAGCCTCGACGAGGTCGAAAGCGTCAACGAGATCCGCAAGCGCTTCCTGACCCCCGGCATGAGCATGGGCGCCCTCAGCCCCGAGGCGCACGGCGTGCTCAACATCGCCATGAACCGGATCGGCGCAAAGTCGGTGTCCGGCGAGGGCGGCGAGGATCCGGCCCGCTACACGCCGCTGCCCAACGGCGACAACCCGAACTCGGCGGTCAAGCAGATCGCCTCGGGCCGCTTCGGCGTCACCGCCCAGTACCTGAACGAGTGCCGCGAGATCGAGATCAAGGTCAGCCAGGGCGCCAAGCCCGGCGAGGGCGGCCAGCTGCCTGGCTTCAAGGTCACCGAGCTGATCGCCAAGCTGCGTCACTCGACGCCCGGCGTGATGTTGATCTCACCGCCGCCGCACCACGACATCTATTCGATCGAGGACCTGGCCCAGCTCATCTACGACCTCAAGCAGATCAACCCGGAAGCCCGGGTCTGCGTGAAGCTGGTGGCCATGACCGGCATCGGCGCCATCGCCGCCGGGGTCGCCAAGGC
Source organism: Phenylobacterium sp. 58.2.17 (assembly GCF_026411515.1). Taxonomy (NCBI): domain Bacteria; kingdom Pseudomonadati; phylum Pseudomonadota; class Alphaproteobacteria; order Caulobacterales; family Caulobacteraceae; genus Phenylobacterium; species Phenylobacterium sp. 58.2.17. The sequence goes on from NZ_JAPMTQ010000005.1 coordinate 62,293, forward strand.
GAAAGCCGATGTCATCCTGATCTCCGGCAATGTCGGCGGCACCGGCGCCTCGCCGCAGACCTCGATCAAGTACGCCGGCGGGCCGTGGGAGATGGGCCTGTCGGAAGCCAACCAGGTCCTGACCCTGAACAACCTGCGCCACTCGGTGCGCCTGCGGGCCGACGGCGGCATGCGCACCGGCCGCGACGTGGTCATCGCCGCCATGCTCGGCGCCGAGGAGTTCGGCATCGGCACCGCCAGCCTGATCGCCATGGGCTGCATCATGGTCCGCCAGTGCCATTCCAACACCTGTCCGGTAGGGGTCTGCACCCAGGACGAGGCCCTGCGCGAGAAGTTCTCGGGCAGCCCGGAAAAGGTCATCAACCTCTTCACCTTCATCGCCGAGGAGGTCCGCGAGATCCTCGCGGGCCTGGGCTTCCGCAGCCTCAACGAGATCGTCGGGCGCACCGACCTGCTGCAGCAGGTCAGCCGCGGCGGCGAGCACCTCGACGACCTCGACCTCAACCCGCTGCTGGTCCGCGCCGACCCCGGCCACCACGCGCCGTTCTGCACGGTGGCGGGGCGCAACGAGGTGCCAGACACCCTCGACGCCCAGATCGTCCGCGACGCCGCCCCGCTGCTTGAGCGCGGCGAGAAGATGCAGCTGACCTACACCGTGCGGAACACCGCCCGGGCGATCGGCTCGCGCACCTCCTCGCACATCGTCCGCAAGTTCGGCATGGACGGCCTGCCGCCCGGCCACCTGACCGTCCAGCTCAAGGGCTCGGCCGGCCAGAGCCTCGGCGCCTTCGCCGTCCAGGGCCTGCGCATCGAGCTGACCGGCGAGGCCAACGACTATGTCGGCAAGGGCCTCTCCGGCGCGACCCTGGTCGTGCGGCCCGCCCCGCAGCTGGCGTCTGCGCAGACCAACGCCATCATCGGCAACACCGTGCTCTACGGCGCCACCCGCGGGCGGTTGTTCGCCGCGGGCCTGGCCGGCGAACGCTTCGGGGTGCGCAACTCCGGCGCCGTCACCGTCGTCGAAGGCTGCGGGACCAACGGCCTGGAATACATGACCGGCGGCGTCGCCGTGGTGCTGGGCCCGGTCGGGTTCAACTTCGCGGCCGGGATGACCGGCGGCATGGCCTATGTGCTCGACCTGGACGACCGGTTCCTGACCATGCTCAACCGCGACAGCGTGGTGGTCGAGCGCATCGGGACCCGCCACTGGGAAGCCGAGCTCAAGGCCCTGGTCGAGGAGCACGCCCGCGAGACCGGCTCGGCCCTGGCCGAGACCATCCTGCGCGACTGGGACCGCCACCTGTCCAAGTTCTGGCAGGTCGTCCCCAAGGAAATGGTCCACCGCCTCGACAAGCCGCTCGCCGAGGAAGAAGCCGTGCACCACCGGGCGTAGGCTAGCGCATGCCCCTCACCCTTCCTTCTCCCCGGCGGGGAGAGGGAAGGCGCGCCCCGCTCAAAGGGGTTAGGGTGAGGGGGCCGCCGCCATCGCCTCGACCTCCCGCGCCACGTTCTCCATCGGCGTCTGCGGCACCCGCACGCTGCCCACGCGCGGGTCGTCGAGATCGACGATCAGGCTGATCGCCATGGCCACCAGCACATAGAGCCCGCAGGTGGCCACCAGATGCCGCCGTCGCCCATGCGCCAGGCCGTGGCCCATGATCGCCGCAGTGCCCACGGCGAAGATGATCAGCACATGCAGCGCCCGCGGCGGCACCCGCTCCTCGAGGGCCGCCCGCCGCGCCGTCTCCAGGTTGAACATCTCGTTGGTCGGCATCATTACGCCCATGGAAAACGGCGCGCCCTGCGGGGTGCGGACCGCCGCGTCGACCTGCCGCCAGATCTTGGCCTGCAGCGCCTCGGCCCGGGTCTCCGCCTCCCTCACCCGCACCATGTCGGCGCCGAGGTCGAAGAACTCCAGGCGCAGCTTCACGTACTGCGCCATGCTGCGCAGCAGCTCGCCCCGATGCGGCTCCGGCATCATCTGGTAGCGCATGACGGCGGTCGAAATCGCGTTGGCCTCGGCCACCACGCTGCCGGCGCTCGACGTAGCGGTCGTTGGCCATGCTGAACACGAAGGCGATCAGCAGTCCCAGCAATCCCAGGGCCGCGCTCAGCACGTAGCCCGAACCCGAACCCGACTCGTCGGAGTCCGGTTGTCCTTTGCCGCGGGCGCGGTTCAATGCGCGACTGTGCAGCCGATAGCCCAGCTCCACCGCCAGTATGAGCACCGCCGTCAGCAGCACCCAGCCCAACAGGGTCGTGCCCATCTCCGCCGCTCCTCAGCCCGGAGCGAAGGTTTCATCCATGGCGGGACCTCGCCATCGGTTCGCGCCCTGATCCGATGGACGGAGCTAACCCACCCCGTGCTGCTTCAGCAGCGCCTGCTCGTCGCCCGAAACCCAGCCGAACACCTTGGGCTCGCCGTCCAGCGTCTGGACGAGGTAGTGGACATCGAAGTCGATCGCGACATCCTCGCGGCCGGCCCGCTCATAGGTCGCCGTCCAGGCCACGTGCGCCACGCAGTGCAACTCGTCTATCGGCGAGAGCCGCACCCGGCGGATCGCCATCGCCTTGGTCCCGATCGCCCGATAGTGCTCGTAGCCCTTAGCCATGGCCTCGCGGAACGTCTCGTCGTTCCGGCCGCCCATCACGCCGGCCGGCGTGGCGGCGATGAACTCGCTGGCGTACAGCGCCTCGGCCTCGGCGGGGTCGAGATCCCCGCCCAGCGCCCGCATGAAGAACCGCTCGTAGCGCTCGAACAATCGCCTGACGCTGGACTCCATCGCCCGCTCCGCCCTCAACCCGCCTCCACCCCGACATAGCGCGCCCGTGGGCGGATAACGCCCCCGCCCTGACCTTGTTCGATGGCGTGGGCGATCCAGCCGGCGCAGCGGGCGACCGCGAACAGTGCGAACGGCGCATCGTCGGGCAGGCGCAACGTCCGCGCCATCGCCACCAGGGCGAAGTCGACATTGGGGGCCAGGCCGGTGATCGCGCTAATCGTCGCCTGCAGCCGCGCCATCTCCGGGTCGGGCTCGAACCGCTCCAGCAGCGCCGCGGCTCGCGGATCGCCGTCGGGATAGAGATTGTGCCCGAAGCCGGGGATCTGCCGGTCCTCGGCCAGCCGCGCATTGACCGCCGTCCGCGCGCCGACCTCGGCGGCCTCGCGCGCCAGACCCTGCCCCGCCGCCGCCGCCCCGCCGTGCCTGGGTCCCGACAGCGCCGAGAGCCCGGCCAGGGCGCAGGCCGCCAGCGAGGCGGCCGCGAGCGCCGTCAGGGCGAGGCGGCGGGACAGGGCGTGAGATGGCATCGGGATCTCCTGATCTCCTTTCAGCCTTGCGCGCGCCCATCCATACGTAAAATATAGATATCTGAAACTTCCCATAGGTGATGGCTATGGAACTGCGGGAACTGCGCTACTTCCTGGCGGTCTACGAGACCGGCAGCGTCACCGCCGCCGCCCGGCGTTGCTTCATTTCCCAGCCGTCGATCTCGGCCGCCTTGGCGGCGCTTGAGCGCGAGCTGGGCGCCGTCCTCTTCGTCCGCCATCGCAAGGGCGTGGCGGCGACCGCGGCGGCCGACGCCCTCTATCCCCGCGCCCGGCGGGTGGTGGACGACGCCCTGTCGCTCAAGTCGCTGTTCGAGCCGGCCCCGGCCGGCGAGGTGACCCTGGGGTTGATGCGCAGTCTCGACATCCCGCGGGTGCTGGCCCTGCTGCAGCCGCTGACCCAGGCTTCGGACCTGCGGCTGCTGCTGGCCGAGGTCGACGCCCCATGCGATGCGCGGATCGTCTCGCGGACCATGCTGGGCGATGACGAGGCGTTCTCGCCCCTGTGGTCCGAGGGGTATGTGCTGGCCCTGCCCCCGCGCCACCCGTTGCGCCTGAAGCCGCAGCTCGCCCTGGCCGACCTCGAGGGCCTGCCGCTGGTCGCCCGCTGCCACTGCGAGAACGCCGACCAGACCGCCGACCTCGGCTTCAAGCCGCAGGTCGTCGCCGTCGCCGCCAGCGAGGAGTGGGCGCTCGCCTTGGTCGAGGCCGGCCTCGGCGTGACGGTAATCCCCGAAGGCGTCGCCCCGGCCGACGGCGCCGTCGTCACCCGCCCGCTCGCCGACCTGACGCTGCGCCGCGAGGTGGGCCTGGCCTATCGCCAGGCCGACGCCGGCTCGCCGCGGGTGGCGCGGATCCTGGGCGCCCTGACCCGCGGCGCCCCCGCCCGCACCCTGGTCGGCCCGCGCGCGGCCTAGCGCCTGCGTCGGAGGCGTCGCCAGATCAGCCCCGCAACCGCGCAGGCGGCCAGGATGAGCGCCCAGAACCTCGTAGCTGCGCCGACCCCGCCCCAGAGGATGTCGAGTCCGAAGTTCCGCATGTCCGTCGGATCCGCAGTCAGTAGCCGCACCGTCACCAGGGCGTAGATCGTCAGCGGCGGCGCCATGCAGATCGCCAGCACGATCCAAGACCGACGCCCCCCGCCCCTGGCCCAGACCACGGCGGTGGCGACCCCGGCCAAGGCGAGCAGTCCGAAGTAGCTGAGATACCAGACGATCTCTTCGGGGAGCGTGGCGCCCATCGCGCAGCATCCTTCTGCTCACGGACCCGAACCCTCGCCCTCCCGCCGTTAAGAGGTCGTGTCTGGGCCGACCTAGCGTCCCGGCCTCGAAGTCTCTATCTCAGCCCCATGAGCGAACCGCCCAACGCCGCCCCGGGGAAGGTGCTGACCCCCGCCGCCCGCCGCGCCCTGGAAGAGGCCGCCGCCCGCCACGCCGCCGAGCAGGAGCGCCAGGCCCGCGAAGCTGAGCTCGGCGGTCCCGCCGGCCCCGAGCCGACCCGCTTCGGCGACTGGGAACGCAAGGGCATCGCCGTCGACTTCTAAGCGCCGCCGCGAGGCCGCCGCGCGCCGTCCCTAGACGCCCGCCATCTCGCCGGCCACCCGCAGGGCCGCCTCGCGCGGGTCGTTGGCCGCGGTGATCGGGCGGCCGCAGACGATGTGGCTGGCGCCGGCCCGCAGGGCGTCGGCCGGGGTCGCGGCTCTAGCCTGGTCGTTCTTGGCCGACCAGTCGGGCCGCACGCCGGGCGTGACCACCAGAAAGTCCTTGCCGCCCAGCTTGCGGGCGAGCTCGGCCTCATGCGGGCTGGCGATCACCCCGTCGGCCCCGGCGGCGATGGCGTGGTGAATGCGCCGCTCGACAAGCTGCCGGGCGCTCTCCTGGAAGCCCATCTCGACCAGGTCGGCGTCGGTCAGGCTGGTCAGCACCGTGACCCCGAGGATCTTCAGGTTCGAGCGTCCGCGCCCCTGCACCGCGGCCTTCAGCACCTGCGGCTCGGCGTGGACGGTCAGGAAGTCGCAGCCGGTGTCGGCCAGCACCGCGGCCGAGCGCTGCACCGTCGTCCCGATGTCGTGCAGCTTCCAATCGAGGAACACCTGCTTGCCCTGGGCCTTCAGCTCCGCGGCCAGGGTCATGCCGCCGCCGGTGGCGAACAGCTCCAACCCGACCTTGTAGAAGCTGACCGTCTCGCCCAGCTCCTCGACCAGGGCGCGGGCCTCGGCGAGCGTCGGCACGTCCAGCGGCACGATCAGGCGCGGGTCGGCGCGGACAGGGGCTTCGATGACGGCCATGGCGGCGTCCTTTCAGGCAGGCGCGCGCTTCCGCTGCGGGCGGTCGGCGGGCGTGGCGAATTGGGCTAAGACGTCTGCATGAGCCAGTGGGACTTCGCCGTCAACTTCTTCGTCGCCCTGTTCGCGCTGATCGATCCGATCGGCAACGTCCCGCTGTTCGCCGCGGCGACCAACGGGGTGAAGTCCAAGGATGCGCGGCTGATCTCGGTCTACATCGCCCTGTTCGTGCTCGGCTTCCTGACCTTCTTCTACTTCTCGGGCCTGTCGCTGCTCGAGTTCTTCGGCATCTCGCTCCCGGCCTTCCGTATCGCCGGCGGGGTGATCCTGTTTCTGCTCGGCCTGGAGATGGCGCGCGACGACTTCACCGCCGCCTTCGCCGGCGCCGCCGACGAGGACGCGCCGGTCGGCGAGGGCCGCGCCCACGCCCGCCGCCGCTTCGAGCGGATGATCGTCCCGTTCGCCATGCCGCTGCTGATCGGGCCGGGCGCGATTTCGACCGTCGTAATCTACGCCAGCGAGGCCAAACAATTCGGGCTGGGCGGCGCGGCGGTCGGGGTGGCGGTGATCGCCGCCCTGTCGCTGGTCACCATGCTGATCTTCTGGGCGACGCCGCTGATCAGCCGGCTGCTCGGGCGGATCGGCCTGACCATCGTCGTGCGGGTGCTGGGCCTGATCCTCTGCGCGCTGGCCGTGCAGTTCATCCTGGCCGGCATCGCCGAGTCCACCGCCGGGGTCATCCTGCGCGAAGCCGCCGCGCCCTACGCGAAATAAGCCAAGGGTGTCATCCCGGTTTGCGACGCAAGACCGGGACGACGCTTAGCTAGCGTCAGCTTCCTGCAGCCTCGCGGCCAAAACCTGCCGATAGATCCCCTATCGGCGGCCTATCGTCAGCCATTCGGCGTCTCTATCGGCGATAACCGCCCCTAGCGGCACGTTCGCCGCGCGCCCTGCCGATAGACCTCAGAGCTTGCCGCGGAAGCGCGGCCCCTGCGAGGCCATCAGCGCCAGCGCCCATTCGTCGGGCAGCAGCTTCACCCCCGCGGCGATGGCCTTGTTCGGCGCCCCCGGCACGCAGATCGGCCGGTTCGCCTCGGCCGCCTCGTAGCCGGCGGCGGCGACCTCGTCGGCCCCCAGCCACATCCACGGCGGGGCGCTGCGGCTGATCTGCTCGCGGGTGTCGTTGACGTCGTGGAACTCCGAATAGGTGAAGCCCGGGCACAGGGCGGTGACGTGCACGCCCTTGTCCAGGGTCTCCAGGTGCAGGCTCTGCGAGGCCTTGATCAGATAGCTCTTCACCGCGCCGTAGAGCGTCGCGCCCGGCGAGCCGGGGATCAGCCCAGCCAGCGAGGCGACGTTGACGACGCGCCCGAACCGGCGCTCGACCATGCCGCCCAGCACCCGGTAGGCCAGCTCGGTCGGGGCGGTCAGCATCACCCGAAGGAAGGCCTCGTGGGTTTCCCAGGAAGATTCGAGGAAGGCTCCGGGCACGCCGTAGCCGGCGTTGTTGACCAGCACGTCGACCGACCGGCCGTGGGCGGCCAGGTGCTCGAGGATCATCCGCGGCGCGTCGGGGTCGGCCAGGTCGGCGGCGAAGGTCAGGGTCTCGACCCCATGGCCCAGGCGGATCTCCTCGGCCAGCCGCTCCAGCCGGTCGGCGCGGCGGGCGGTCAGGGCCACGTCATAGCCGTGGCTGGCGTAGATCTTGGCGAACGCCGCCCCGATCCCGGCCGAGCCGCCGGTCACCAACGCCAATCTGCGGTCCATCTGCGCCCCTTGCGTCCCGAACAGGCCGAAGGTGGCGAAAGCACGGACAAGGTCAAGCCGCACGGGCCTTCGCAGGGCGCCGGCGGCGTGACGCGGCCACGTCGCGATTGTACGCTGGCCAGATTGGGTGTAATCGCGCCCGCTTTGCGGCATCGGGCCGCGCTTGGGAGCCGCATGGGTTCCCGGAGACCTTGAATGGCTGACTCAGCCGCCGTCGCTCAAGAAGCGACCGAGGAATCTCATTCTCACAAGCGGGACAGCTTCGCCGCCCTGGCGTTGGGCGCGATCGGCGTGGTGTTCGGCGACATCGGCACCAGCCCGCTCTACGCGATGAAGGAAGCGCTGCACCACTCGCGCTCCGGCGGGGCCAGCGAGCTGGCGGTGCTAGGCGTCGTGTCGCTGGTGATCTGGGCGCTCATCCTGATCGTGACCATCAAGTACGTCGTCTTCCTGATGCGGGCCGACAACAAGGGCGAAGGGGGCACCCTGGCGCTGATGGCGCTGGCCCAGCGGCACCTGCCCAAGCGCTCGGCCTGGGTGTTCTTCCTCGGCGTGATCGGCGCGGCGCTGTTCTACGGCGACGGCATCATCACCCCTGCGATCTCGGTGCTCTCGGCGGTCGAGGGCCTGAAGGACGCGCCCGGCATCGGCCGCGGCATTGAGCCCTATCTCGTTCCGATCGCCGCCGGGGTGCTGGTCGCCCTGTTCATGGTCCAGGCCCGCGGCACCCATCGCGTGGCGGCCTTCTTCGGCCCGATCACGGCGCTATGGTTCCTCGTGCTCGGCGGCATGGGCGTCTATCACATCTTCGACGATTGGACGATCGTCCGGGCCTTCCTGCCCCACTACGGGGTCACGTTCCTGATCAACAACGGCTGGGTTGGCTTCGTCATCCTCGGCAGCGTGTTCCTGGCCGTGACGGGCGCCGAGGCGCTCTACGCCGACATGGGTCACTTCGGAAAGGGTCCGATCCAGGCCTCCTGGCTGTGGTTCGTGCTGCCCTGCCTGGCGCTGAACTATCTGGGCCAGGGCGCCAATGTGCTCGCTCACCCCGACGCGCGCTTCAATCCCTTCTGGGAGATGGTGCCGGAGCTGGCCTACTGGCCGGTCCTGATCCTGGCGACGGCCGCCACCGTCATCGCCAGCCAGGCGGTGATCACCGGCGCGTTTTCGATGACCCAGCAGGCCGTGCAGCTCGGCCTGCTGCCGCGCATCGACATCCGCCGCACCTCCGAGACCCAGGCCGGCCAGATCTACGTGCCGCAGGTGAACACCTATCTGATGATCGGCGTGCTGGTGCTGCTGTTCACCTTCCAGAACTCCTCGTCCCTGGCCGCCGCCTACGGCATCGCGGTGACCGGGGCGATGTTCGTCGACACCCTGCTGTTCTTCGTGATCATCCGGCACATGTGGAAGCGGCCGGTCTGGCAGGCCGCGCTCGGCGCCGGCGCCTTCGGGGTGATCGACCTGGTGTTCATCGGCTCGAACCTGCTGAAGATCCCGGACGGGGCCTGGATGCCGCTGGTGATGGGCGGCTTCCTGGTGCTGATCATGTGGACCTGGACCCGCGGCGCCCAGATCCTCTCGGACAAGACGCGGCGCGATTCCGTGCCGCTGGTCGAGCTGTCCGAGATCCTCAAGGCCCGGGCCCCGCACCGCGCGCCCGGGACCGCGATCTTCCTGACCTCGGACCCGGACATCGCGCCGGTCGCGCTCATGCACAACCTCAAGCACAACAAGGTTCTGCACGAGAAAAACATCATCCTGACCGTGGTCACCACCGAGACCCCGCGGGTGCGTGAAGACGACCGCATCCGCATCGAGCCGGTCAATGACGACTTCAAGAAGGTCTTCATCTCCTACGGCTTCATGGAGAGCCCCAACCTGCCCAAGGCGCTGGGGCTCTGCCGCAAGCTCGGCCTGAAGTTCGACATCATGGCCACCAGCTTCTTCCTCGGACGCCGCTCGATCATCCCCTCGGCCCAGTCGGGCATGCCGCTCTGGCAGGACAAGATCTTCATTTTCCTCATGAAAAATGCGGCCAACCCGACCGACTTCTACAAGATTCCGCCAGGCCGCGTCGTCGAGCTGGGCACCCAGGTGAGCGTCTGATGAATGTGCTGAGTATCGCCGCCGACACGCTGTGGATCATCGCCCTGTCGATCATGGCCGGCGCCGCGCGGGTGGCCTGGCGGCGGATGGACTCCGGCGTGATGGTGCCGATGATCGGGACTTGGCGGCTGCCGCGGAACCTGGCGCTGATCACCCCCGTGGCCCTGGCCTTCGCGCTGGGCGTAGCCCTGCTCTGGGGTCACCGCAGCACCAGCGACCCGTCGTACAACGTCATCTTCTTCGGCCTGCGCGCGACCCTCGCCGCGATCGTCGCCATGCTGCACCTGCAATGGCTGAAGGGCGCGCTGACCACGCTGGACGGCGAAGGCGCGCTGAAGTCCTGAGCGTTCAGGACAGCGGGATCTCGTAGCTGCGCTTGACGGTCTCCATCGGCACGTCGGTCTTCACGCTCTGCACGCTGGGGATCCGCGTCAGGTGGTCGGCCTGGAAGCGCCAGTAGCTGTTCAGATCGGCGGTGACGATGCGCAGCAGGGCGTCGCACTCTCCGGTCGTCAGATAGCACTCGACCACCTCGGGGAAGCGCCGCACCGCCTCGGCGAACTGGTGGGTCATCGCCGCGTCCTGGGTCTTGAACCAGACCCGCGCGAACACTGTCAGCCCCACCCCGACCTTCGCCCCGTCGACCACCGCCACATAGCGCTCGATGACGCCGGCCTCCTCCAGCAGCCGAACCCGACGTAGACAGGGCGACGGAGAGAGTCCCACCTCCTTGGCGAGTTCGATATTCTGCATCCGGCCGTCGCGCTGCAGGGCGCGCAGGATGCGGCGATCGATGGCGTCGAGTTTCATGGCGCCAGGCGCCCTTCCAAGTGGCTGTCGTGAAATCTGGCGCCAATATCGCGACGATTGTTGGCGTATTTGCAATCCAATTGTTTTGATCTTGGCCTAGGGTGCCGTCCATGAGCACGAAGTCCTCCATCAAGAAAGTCGTCCTCGCCTACTCGGGCGGGCTCGACACCTCGATCATCCTGAAGTGGCTGCAGACCGAGTACGGGGCGGAGGTCGTGACCTTCACCGCCGACCTCGGCCAGGGCGAGGAGATCGAACCCGCCCGCGCCAAGGCCATCGCCGCCGGCGTGAAGCCCGAGAACGTCTTCATCGAGGACCTGCGCGAGGAATTCGTGCGCGACTTCGTGTTCCCGATGTTCCGCGCCAACACCGTTTATGAGGGCCAGTACCTGCTCGGCACCTCGATCGCCCGGCCGCTGATCGCCAAGCGCCAGATCGAGATCGCCCGCCAGACCGGCGCCGACGCGGTCAGCCATGGCGCCACCGGCAAGGGCAACGACCAGGTCCGCTTCGAGCTCGGCTACTACGCGCTGGAGCCCGACATCCACGTGATCGCCCCCTGGCGCGAATGGGACTTCAAGTCCCGCGAGGCGCTGCTGGACTTCGCCGAGAAGCACCAGATCCAGATCACCAAGGACAAGCGCGGCGAGGCCCCGTTCAGCGTCGACGCCAACCTGCTGCACTCCTCGTCCGAGGGTAAGGTGCTCGAAGACCCGGCGGTCGAGGCCCCCGAGTTCGTGCACATGCGCACCATCGCCCCCGAGGACGCGCCGAACGAGCCGACCGTCTTCACGATGGACTTCGAGAACGGCGACCCCGTCGCCATCGACGGCGTGAAGATGAGCCCGGCCACCCTGCTGACCAAGCTGAACCAGCTGGGTCACGACAACGGCGTCGGCCGCCTCGACCTGGTCGAAAACCGCTTCGTCGGCATGAAGTCGCGCGGCGTCTACGAGACTCCGGGCGGGACCATCCTGCTGGCCGCCCACCGCGGCATCGAGAGCATCACCCTCGACCGCGGCTCGATGCACCTGAAGGACGAGCTGATGCCGAAGTATGCATCGCTCATCTACAACGGCTTCTGGTTCGCGCCCGAGCGCGAGATGCTGCAGACCGCGATCGACTACAGCCAGAAGAACGTCACCGGCCAGGTCCGCGTGAAGCTCTACAAGGGCAACGTCACGGTCATCGGCCGCACCAGCCCGTACTCGCTGTACGACCAGGACCTGGTCACCTTCGAGGAAGGCAAGGTGGCGTACGACCATCGCGACGCCGCCGGCTTCATCAAGCTCAACGCCCTGCGCCTGCGCGTGGCCGCCAAGCGCGATCGTCGGGGCTGACGCTGCTTTCCTCCCTGCCTCTCAGGGGAGGAGCAGCCGCTCAACGGGTAAGCCGTCAGGCTTCCACTTTGTTGTAGGGGTACTGGTCGCGGATCTCATAGGCGAAGAACCGGCCTTTGGAGTCCGCGTCCAGGAAACTTCGGTGCACCTCTCCGGGGACGCCGACATAGACGTAGCGGTCGCCGTCGTGGAACGTCACGAACAACTTGGCGCGATGCTCGTCATAGGAAATCTCGCGGATCGCTTCGGAGTCGACCAGCATGGCGGGGCCTCCAATTTTCCGTGGATACCCGTAAACGCGCGGAACGCCTGAAAGTGTTCCCCGCCCAGCTGAGCCGTGCAAAGCTCCGCCCCCTAACGGCCGCATTCACCGGCCGATTCAGGGGGAAACATGCAACCGCACAGCTATGTGGCGCTGGTCACCGTCGCCGCGCTTCTGACCTATTTCTGGATGGGCCTGCGGGTCGGCCAGGCCCGCGCCAAGTGCGGCGTCGCCGCGCCGGCCATGACCGGCGACCCGATCCTTGAGCGGCATATCCGCGTCCACTACAACACCCTGGAGTGGCTGCCGATCTTCCTGGCCGCCATGTGGCTGTTCGCGATCTACTGGAACGACCTGATCGCCGCAGGGCTGGGCGTGGTCTGGATCGTCGGCCGCATCGTCTACGCGCTGGGCTATGTCGCCGACCCGAAGAAGCGCGAGGCCGGCTTCCTCATTCAGCTGGCCGCCACCGCCATCCTGCTGTTCGGCGCCGCCGGGCGGATCATCTGGACCCTGGCGACCGTCGGAGCCTAGCCGAACAGCACCACCGCCTGCCAGATCGCCAGGCCGGTGACCACATATCCCACGACCCAGGTCAGCGCCCGGATCGGCATGACCTTGGTCATCCAGCCGGCGATCGGGGCGGCCGCCACGCCGCCCCCGATCAGGCCCAGCACCGACCAGAGGTGGTCGCGCAGGCCCTCGGTCTCCCAGTGACCCGTCACCAGGGCGGCGAGGAACGCAGCCGACACCGCGGCGGCCACGAAGGCCTCTGCGGCGTTGGTGGTGCCGATCGCCTTGCGCGGGTCGGCGCCCGTGCCCAGCAGGGTCGAGGTGACCACCGGGCCCCAGCCCCCGCCGCCGACGGCGTCGAAGAATCCGCCCACCAGCCCCAGCGGCGCCGGCGACTTCCAGGAGAACGGCTTGGGCCGCGCGCCCTTCCAGGCGCGGTAGAGGATCACCAGCCCCATCAGGCCGAGCCAGGCGACCACGAACGGCTTGATCTGCTCGCCGTCGACCGAGGTCAGCAGGTAGGTGCCGGCCACCCCGCCCACGACCCCGCCCAGCGAAAGCAGCGCCAGCAGCCGCCAGTCGACGTTGCGGTGGGCGATGTGCGAGGCGGCCGAGGCTGCGCCGGTGAACACCTTGGCCGCGTGGACGCTGGCCGAGGCGCTGGCCGGAGGCACGCCATTGGCCAGCAGCACGGTCGTCGAGACCACGCCGTAGGCCATGCCCAGCGCGCCGTCGACCAGCTGGGCGGCGAAGCCGACCGCGGCGTAAAGCCAGAATTCAGGACCCATCGCCCCTCCGTTTCAGGCGTCGCAACTCGCAGAGCTTTCCGACAGGCGCAATGGGGATTACCTCGGGGCGGACTCAGCATTTCTGCGTTTCAACACGGCCGATAGACCCATGCAGCTGCCCGTCGATCCCGCCCGCTACGGCGCCTTCCTGGGGGTGATGGCCGTCATGGCCGTGACCCCCGGCCCGGCCAACCTGTTCGCCATCGCCACCGGGGCCCAGAAGGGCAAGGCCGCGGCCCTGGTCGGGGTGGCCGGCATGAACACCGCCACCCTGGTCTGGTTCTGCGCCGCGGCCCTCGGACTCGGCGCGCTGATCCTCGCCTTCCCGCAGATCTTCCACCTGCTGGCCTTCGCCGGAGCGGCCTACATCGCCTGGCTGGGCGTCAAATCGCTGCTGGGCGCCTTCCGTCACGACGCCGAACCGGTTCGTCACGCCTTCAGGCAGGGCAAGTCCGCCTATCTTGACGGTTTCACGGTGCAGATCGCCAATCCCAAGGCGGTGCTGTTCTTCACCGCCGTGCTGCCGCCGTTCCTGGACCCTGCGCGGCCGCTGCCGGCCCAACTGGCGGCGTTCGCCTGCGCGACCCTGACCCTCGATATCCTGGCGATGAGCGCCTACGGTCTGGGCGGCGCGGCTCTGGCCGCCAGGATGACCGAGCCGCGCTTCGCCCGCGGCTTCGCCGTGGTCGTCGGTCTGCTGCTGCTGACCGCGGCGGCATTGATGGCGCGCAAGACTGGCGGAGCTTAACAAGCGCAACCATAATTAGGCCCAGGTGTTTTTCCCTAGTGCGCCACAGTCCGCGAAGGACGCGGAAATTCGGGTCCGAGAAGTCATGTCACGTAAATCCGCCGCCATCGTCGCCAGCCTGGCCCTCACGGCCCTGCTCGGCGCCTGCACGACCGCCACCCCCTACCAGCCGAACGTCACCGGCCAGAAGGTCCAGGGCGGCTATTCGGAGCAGCAGGTCGAGACCGACCGCTTCCGGGTCACCTTCTCCGGCAACAGCCTGACCTCGCGCGAGACGGTCGAGGGCTACCTGCTTTACCGGGCCGCCGAGCTGACCGTGCAGCAGGGCTACGACTGGTTCGAGATCGTCGACCGCAACACCGACGCCGACCGCCGCACCTATATCGACCGCGATCCGTTCTACAGCCCCTGGTACGGGCCGAGCTACGGCTACTGGCGCCCGGCCTGGCGCTACTACGGCGGCCCGTACGGCTGGCGGACCTGGGACCCCTATTGGGGCGACCCCTTCTGGTCGAGCAGCGTCGACGTCCGCACCGTGACCAAGTTCGAGGCCAGCGCCGAGATCGTCATGCGCCGCGGCGCCAAGCCGGCCGACAACCCCGGGGCCTTCGACGCCCGCGCGGTGATGAGCAATCTCGGCCCGCGGGTGCTGCGCCCCGCGCCGTAGGCCTCAGCCGGCCTTCTGGGCCGGCGCCTCGGACCAGTCGTCCAGCGCCGTCAGCGGCGCCGGACGGCCGATCGCATAACCCTGGACCTCGGCGCAGGCCTCGCCGCGCAGGAACTCCAGCTGCTCGAGCGTCTCGACGCCCTCGGCGGTGACCGGGATGTCCAGGCTGCGGCCCAGGCCCAGCACGGCCTTGACGATGGCCGTCGCCCGGTCGTGGCGGTGAATGTTCTCTACGAAGCTCTTGTCGATCTTGATCTTGTCGAATGGGAACGACTGCAGGGTCGAGAGCGACGAGAAGCCGGTGCCGAAGTCGTCCATGGCGATGCGCACGCCCAGCGCCTTCAACCGGCGCAGGTTGTCGAGCGCCCGCTGATAGTCCTTGAACAGCGCCGTCTCGGTGATCTCCAGCTCCAGCCGGCGCGGCGCCAGGCCGGTCTCCATCAGCACCTCGTGCACCAGCGCCGGCAGGTTCGCCTGGTGCAGCTGCACGGGCGACAGGTTGACGGCGATGCGCAGCGGCTTGTCCCAGGCGGCCGCGTCGGCGCAGGCGCGGCGCAGCACCCACTCGCCGAGCGGCAGGATCAGGCCGCTCTCCTCGGCCACGGGAATAAAGTCGATCGGCGCGACCAGGCCGCGCTGGGGGTGACGCCAGCGGACCAGCGCCTCGTAGCCGCAGATCTCGCCGTCCTCAGCGCGGGCCAGCGGCTGATAGTGCAGCACCAGCTCACCGGCGGTGATCGCCTGGCGCAGCTCGCGCGCCACCGTCCGCCGCTCGCGGATGGTCTCGTCCATTTCGCGCTTGAAGAACCGATAGCTCCCGCGGCCGTCCTCCTTGGCGCGATAAAGCGCCATGTCGGCGTTGGCCAGCAGGGCCTCGCCGCTCTCCCCGTCGTCGGGATAGAGGCTGACGCCGAGGCTGGCCCCGACCTGCAGCTGCTGGTCGGCATAGGGGACGGACGCGCTCAGCACCTCGAGCAGTTCGGCGCAGAGCTCGGCCGCGGCGGCCGGCTGGTCGTCCGCCCCGATCTGCACCACGACAAACTCGTCCCCGCCCAGCCGCGCGGCGAAGGACGGGGCGACCACGGCCTGCTGCAGGCGGCGGGCGACCTGCGTCAGGATGGCGTCGCCGGCCAGGTGGCCGTGCAGGTCATTGGCCTCCTTGAAGTGGTCGAGGTCGATGCAGATTACCGACAGGCTCTCGCCCGTGAGCTCGATCCGCTCCAGCGCCTGGGCCAGGCGGGTCTGCATCATGTTACGGTTGGCCAGGCCCGTGAGTCCGTCGTGTTCGGCCAGGTAGCGGATCTTCTCCTCGGCCGAGCGGCGCTCGCGCAGGTCGCGCACCGCCAGCACCATGACGTCGCCCGCCTCGCCGGCTTCGCGGCGCCGTTCGAGCATCCGGCCGAAGGTCTCGACGGGAATGTCCTTGCCGCCGCCGCGTGGGCGCAGCACGCCTTCGCAGCGGGCGTTGTGGGCCACGCACGAGTTGTCGTCGAACATCAGCAGCTCGCCGGTCAACTGGCGGCCGGCCAGGTCGGCCAGCGGCGCGCCGGCCAACGCGCAGAACGCGGCGTTGGCGTCCTGGATGCGGTCGCCCTGCACAACGACGATGCCCTCATAGGCGGCGTCGGCCAGACGGCGGATGCGGGCCAGGGCCTGGGCGTTGGCCCCGCCCTCGATCAGCACCGCGCCCAGGCCGCCGAGAATGATCACGCTGACGATCAGCGCCACGGCCAGGGTCATCATCACCGACGACAGCAGCTGGGCCGGGACGTGGACCGTGGGATCGGGCACGACGGTGATCGCGCCCATGCCGGCGAAGTGCAGGCTGCAGATGGCGAGCGTCAGCAGCAGGCCGGCCAGCAGCTGTTGCGATAGCCGCGCGGCGTCACGGGCCGCGAACATCGCCGCCAGCGCGCCGGCGATCCCGGCCACCACCGACCCGGCGACAATCGCCAGGTCCCAGGCCAGCACGCCCTCGGTCACATAGGCGTTCATGCCGGTGTAGTGCATCGCCCCGACCCCGAGGCCGGCGAGCACGCCGCCGGCGATCTTGCCGGCCCGCCCGGGCGCGAAGGCCGACGCCGCGAACGCCGCGGCCATGAACACCCCAGCGATCAGCAGCGAGGCCAGCGTGCCCAGCGGCAGGAAGCCCGAGCGCAGCCCGGTCTCGTAGGACAGCATGGCGATGAAGTGCGTCGCCCAGACCGAGCAGCCGGCGACCAGGCCGGTAAGCAGGACCCAGGCCGCACGCACACCGTGTCCCGACGCGGTTCGCATCCTTGAGTATAGACGGAAGGCCGTGAAGCAACCGCCGAAGCACACAAGCCCCGCGACAACAACCAGGCGCAGATCATGTTCTGTCGCCAGGCAACTTAACACTTTGAACACTATAAACCACGCCCCGGCGGCTGAAAGAGGCGCGCGTTCTAGGCGGGCAGGGTAAATAAACGGCTCACCAGACCAAATAAAGTCAGGCTCCCGCGCGCCAGCCCAGCCCGACGGTGGTGACCGCCGGCATGGCCCGCAACCGTTCGACGAGCAGCCCGGCGGCCTCGGCGCCGATGCCGCCCGCCTCCAGCCGGATCGAGGTCGCCCCTGCGCCCTGTTCGGCGGCCAGGCTGAGAATCTGCGCGCCCTGGACCGCGAACGGGGCCAACACCCGCAGGACGATGTCCGCCTCCGGGCGCGCTTCGATCAGGAAGGTCCGCCGCTCAGCCATGTTTGAGCGCCTGGTCGGGATAGACCTTGGCCAGCAGCAGCCGCCCGGCCCCGTCGAAGGCGCGCAGGCGCAGCGCCTCGGGCGCGGCCTCGGTCGCCCAGATCAGCTCGCAGGCCGGCGCGGCGCTCGGCCAGGCCAGGTCCAGCGCCTGCTCGACGGCGAGCAGCGCTTCGAGGCCGCCGGTCAGCGTCGCCTCCAGGCGGGCGGTCTGCTCCAGCAGGGCTTCGTGGGCCAGCGCGGCGGCGAACCGGCGGGCCGCCAGCCCCGCGCTGGCGGGATCGGATGAGAGGGTGGAGTGGTCCATTGCAGTCAGTCCTTTCGAGAATGAAGGACCGACGGAGCGCGCAACAAAAAACCCCGCTGCCTGTTCGGGAGCGGGGTTCCTGATCTTGCGATCCGTCGGCTTGTCTAAAGCGCGCGCGTCCGCCCCGTCCCAATGGTGGGGGTAATAATAATCATCATGGTGGTTTTCGACGCGCAGGCGGCCGCGCGCGCAGCGGTGCGCGCGTTCGTCAGGCCGGCAAGGTCGAGAGCCAGGGTCATCGCCGCGACCTATAGCTCAGGGCCCGCCGGCCGCGCAACTCGGGTCGCGGCCAAAGACCTGGCCAAAACGCAAAAGGGCCGCCCGAAGGCGACCCCTGCTTGGTCCGATTTCCGATTGGAGCGGGCGAAGAGATTCGAACTCTCGACCCCAACCTTGGCAAGGTTGTGCTCTACCACTGAGCTACGCCCGCACTCCGAAGCGACTTGGTGTTCCGTGCCGCCCGAAAATCGAGAGCGGGCTTATGGCAGAGCGCCCGCACGTTGGCAACACCATCAGCCGTTTTTTTCTCAACCGAATTTCGGACCCTTCAAACGGCGCTTGTTGACGTGGTCCTTGGGGGCCTCGCCGGTCTCCTCGGGGAACTCGCCGCGGAAGTAGTAGCGCTGCCAGGCTTCCTTGGTGGCGTCGGGGTCGGCGCGGAAAATCCGCTTGTTGAACTCGCTGCGGTGCTTCTCCCAGGTGTCGTACTGCTCGCGCAGCTCGGGATTGCGATCCATGCCCCGGATCACCGGCTGAAACTCGGCGAGTTCGCGGTCCTTGGTCAGGGTGATGAAGCAGAACGGCTCGCCCTTTTCGAACCGCACCTGGCCGGGGCGGGTGAACATCCAGTTCATCGTGAACGGGAACGGCAGCCATTCGGTCTCGACCAGGCCTGCCAGCGGCTGGATCCCGTCCTTGATGTGGTTGGGCGGCCCCTGGGCGATCATCGACCAGCCGGGCGGGGTCTTGAACAGGTAGCCGGGGTGGAAGGTCATCACCCCATGGCTGAAGTGGCTCTTCACGAAGTTGTGGAAATCCGGGTGCGGCCGGTCCGGGAAGAGCTTGATGTCATCCTGCATCACCCCGCCGTTCCACTCGGCGGTGAACGCCATCGGGCAAAGGATCTCCCAGCCGGTGGTGTTGGCCATGGTCAGCGGCAGGCAGCGATAGGGGTGGCGCTCGGCGAAGCGGTCCATCCAGGCGCGCTGCGGCCGGCCCGGCACGATTTCCGGCGGCCGCTCGGCGGTGGGATAGCACTCGAGCTCCATGGGCTCCTCCAGCTTTCTGTCCTTGCGACTGCTCTAGCCCCCGGACGGGCCCGCCGCTAGCGGCCAACAGCAGCCATGCGCTAAGCAGGCGCCATGAAGACCCGGTCAGACCTCATCGCCTTCTTCGACGCGCACGGCGTCGATCACGACACCACCGACCATGCGGCCGTGTTCCGGGTCGGCGAGGGCGAGGGGATCAAGGACGACATCCCCGGCGCCCACACCAAGAACCTGTTCCTGAAGGACGCCAAGGGCCGCCTGTGGCTGATCTCGGCCCAGGACGACACCCAGATCGACCTCAAGCGGCTGCACACGGTGATCGGCTCGGCGCGGCTGTCGTTCGGCTCGGCCGAACTGATGGAGCAGGTGCTGGGCGTCACCCCCGGCTCGGTCACCGCCTTCGCCCTGATCAACGACCTCGAGCGCCAGGCGACCTTCGTGCTCGACGCCCGCCTGGCGCGGGCCGAACGGGTGAATTTCCACCCGCTGACCAACACCGCCACCACCGGCGTGTCCCAGGCCGGGTTCGCCCGCTTCCTGCAGGCGCTGGGGATCGCGCCCATGGTGGTCGACTTCGCAGCCATGGCCGTGGTCGAGGACGCCTAAAGCCCCGTTGAAGCGAAGGCTCTAAGGGACCATTTTAGCGCCCGGACGCGTTACGTCCCGATAACCCCCGTTTGGAAGACCCTCATGAGCCTGATCGGCGAGACCCAGCCCCAAGCCGCCGCCGGCGACCTGATCAAGGACGGCACCGACGCCAGCTTCGTGGCCGACGTCATCGAGGCGTCGAAGGAGACCCCGGTCATCGTCGACTTCTGGGCGACCTGGTGCGGCCCGTGCCGCCAGCTCGGCCCGTCGATCGAGAAGAACGTCCTGGCCGCCAAGGGCAAGGTCAAGCTGGTCAAGATCGACATCGACGCTAACCCGCAGTTCGCCGGCCAGCTGCGCGTGCAGTCGATTCCGGCGGTGTTCGCCTTCGTCGGCGGCCGCCCGGTCGACGGCTTCATGGGCGCCCTGCCCGACAGCCAGGTGAAGCAGTTCGTCGACCGCATCGCCGGCCAGGCCCCGGCCAACGCCGTCGACGAGCTGCTGGCCATGGCCAAGGAGAGCCTGGAGGTCGGCGACATCGGCGGCGCGGCCCAGGCCTACGCCCAGGTGCTGCAGGCCGAGCCCGACAATGTGAAGGCCATCGGCGGCCTGGCCCGCTGCTACCTTACCGGCGGCGACGCGGAGCGGGCGGCCGAGGTCGCCGCCATGGCCCCGGACGACGCCAAGGACGCCGACCTCGACAGCGTGCGCGCCGCCCTGGCGCTCGCCGAAGAGGGCCCGAGCGAAACCGGCGAGTTCGAACAACGCCTGGCCAAGGACGCAAACGACCACGAGGCCCGCTACGAGATCGCCAAGGCCCTGGCCGCCCGCGGGGCCTGGGCCGAGGCCTCCGATCACCTGCTGACCATCATCGCCGCCGACCGCGCCTGGAACGACGAGGCCGCGCGCAAGCAGCTGCTGACCATCTTCGAGGCCGCCGGTTCCGGCTCCGACATCACCCGCGCCGGCCGCCGCCGGCTTTCATCCATCCTGTTCTCATGAGGAAGGGCCGCCTCATGCCGGCCGCCGCATTTCGCAGAGCTTCAGACCTCCCCCAGGTGATCCCGGTGTTCCCGCTGGACGGGGCTCTGCTGCTGCCTGGCGGCGACCTGCCGCTGCAGATCTTCGAGCCGCGCTACCTGAACATGATCGACGACGTTATGGCCGGCGACCGGATGATCGGCATGGTCCAGACGCGCTCCGGCGGCGACCGGACCCGGCCGAACCTGGCCAGCGTCGGCTGCTGCGGACGGATCACGAGCTTTTCGGAGACCTCCGACGGCCGCTACCTGATCACCCTGACCGGCGTCTGCCGCTTCCTGGTGCGCGAGGAGCTGTCGGTGGCCACCCCCTATCGCCAGGTGCGGGCCGAGTTCGAGTCCTACGCTGAGGACCTCAGCGTCGAAGCCGCGGACATTCCCGCCTTCGACCGCCGCCGCTTCGCCGGCGCGCTCAAGCGCTACCTGAACCGCCGCGAACTCGACATCGACTGGGAGACCGCCGAGACCGCGCCGCTGGAAAGCCTGGTGACCTCGCTGGCGATGGGACTGCCGTTCGAGCCGGCCGAGAAGCAGGCGCTGCTCGAAGCCCCGACCGTCGCCGACCGCTGCGAAGCCCTGACCGCCCTGCTCGAGATCGACAGTCTCGAAGCGGACGATGACGGCCCGCAGTCGATCCAGTAGAAGCGCGCCATGTCCGACGCCCTCGCCCCGCTCGCCCTGACCGCCGACGTCGATCCGCGGCTGCTGGAAATTCTCGTCTGCCCGGTCACCCACGGGCCGCTGGTCTATGACCGCGAGGCCGGCGAGCTGGTCAGCCAGGGCGCCAAGCTCGCCTATCCGATCCGCGACGGCGTGCCGATCATGCTGCCGGAAGAGGCGCGGACGATCGACTGAAGCAACCGCCGCCCATCCCCGCGAAGGCGGGGACCCGACTACAGCGCCTCGCCCCGCAGGAGCCGCGGCAGGTCGCCGGTCGCGCCGCCGGCGTCTTCCATGAAGAACCGCCGCGCCGGGCCGATGCGGTTGACCGCCGCCATGCCGACCCCGCGCGCCAGCCGCAGCACCGGGTTGTCGTTCGAGAACAGCCGCGTGAACACGTCGGTGGCCGCCGCCAGCATCACGGTGTCGAAGCTGCGCCAGCGGGCGTAGCGCTCCAGCACCAGCTCCGAGCCGATGTCCTCGCCCAGCCGCGCGGCCTCGACCAGCACCTGGGCCAGCGCCGCCGCGCCCTTCAGGCCAAGGTTCAGCCCCTGGCCGGCGATCGGGTGGACGCCGTGGGCGGCGTCGCCCAGCAGCACCGCCCGCGGCGCGGTCATCCGCTCGGCCAGCTGCAGCGACAGCGGATAGGTGAAGACAGGCCCGTCGAGGGTCGCGGCCCCCAGGAACTCCCCGAACCGGCGCTGCAGATGGGCGTGGAACGCCTGCGGCGAAGCCGCCTTCAGCGCCGCGGCCCTCGCCCGGCTCTCGGTCCAGACCAGGCTGGCGCGGTCCTCGGTCAGCGGCAGGATCGCGAACGGCCCGCCGGGCAGGAAGTATTCATGGGCCACGCCCTCGTGGCCGCGGGCCAGCCGCACCGTGGCGACGACGCCGGTCTGCGGATAGTCCCAGCCGGTGACGCCGACGCCAGCCGCCTTGCGCACCACCGAGCCGCGGCCCTCGGCCCCGACCACCAGCGGCGCACGCAGGGTCCGGCCGTCCTCCAGGGTGACGCTGGCCCCGCTGGCGCCGAGCTCGACGCCCGCGACCCTGGCCGGCGCCTCGACCCGGATCGCGGCCCGCCCGACCCCGACCGCCAGGGCCGCGCGGGTGCGCCGGTTCTCCAGCATGTAGCCGAGCGGCTCGCCGTCCGAGCGGTCGGCGATCTCGGCGGAATCGAAGCGCAGGTAGAACGGCGTCGGCGCCCGCGCCGCCGCCCCCGGCGAGAAGCCGTCGGTGACCAGGATCTGTTCGATGCGCTGGGCGTAGGGCTCGATCTCGGCGGCCAGGCCCAGGGTCCGCCACTGGCGGAACGAGGCGAAGGCGATGGCCGAGGCGCGACCGTCGAAGGTCGGCGCCACCTGATCGTCGAACACCACCGGATCGATCAGCAGCGGCTCCAGCCCCGCGCTCTTCAGGGCCAGCGCCAAGGTCGCCCCCGCCATTCCGGCGCCGGCGATGATCACGTCCGCATCGAAGGTCTCAGCCATGGGCGGATATGCCGACGAACGGCGGCAAAGGTCCAGCGCCTTGCGCCGGCTCCGCCACATGGCCAAGCTACCTTGATGAGACGAATTCCTGATTGGGCGCTCTGGACCCTGGTCCTCACGAACCTCGCCCTCCTCGCCGGCGCGGCGGTGTCGGGCCTTTTGCTCGGTGGATCGCCGTCGATCACCAACGCCGGCCTCTCGGCGCTGGCGATCGTCATCTTTGGCCCAGAGCTCTATCGCCGAGTCCGCTCGCGCCAGCGAAGCTAGGATCAGCCGCCGCCGAGGACCCGCGGGCCCGAGGACGTCCAAGAGGCCGTGATCGGCGCGGCCGACTATCCCGCCCCGCCGATAGCCCCTATCTCTGGGATTGGCGACGCTAACCGAGGGTATGCGATGGCTTTCTCCGCCGACGAACGCGCGATCCTGCTGGCCGTGAAGGGCGTCGGCCCGACCGTGGTGCAGCGTCTGGAACAGGTCGGGATCGAGGATCTCGCCGCCCTCGCCCGCCAGGACGCCGGCGCGGTCTGCGCCGCGGCCTCGGCCCTGGTCGGCTCGACCTGCTGGCGCAACAGCCCCCAGGCGCGCGGAGCGATCGCGGCCGCCATCGAGGCCGCTCGCGCCCATACGGCGGATGCCTGACGCCATGGCCAAGGACCAGCCGCCGTTCGGCGCGTCGGAAGCCGAGTACGAGGCCTGGGCCAGACAGGAGGTCGCCCGCTGGCGCGGCCAGATGCTGAAGGCCCCGAACCTGCTCGACAAGACCACCCGCGGCGTCCAGCAGAAGATCAACCAGGTCATCCCCGAGCAGGTGCACAAGACCGCCACCGCCGTCATCGAGCAGATGACCCGCGCGATCCTGACGGGCTCCAACGTCGTCACCGCCGCGCCCCTGCTCGACGCCCCGTTGGCGGTGCGCGACGCCCGGGCCATCGCGACCATCGGCGGCTATCGCACCACCGCGGCGGTCGAGGGCGGCGTCGCCGGGGCCGGCGGCTTCTGGCTGGCGGTCGCCGACTTCCCGGCGCTCATCGCCATCAAACTCAAGCTCCTGTTCGACCTGATGGCGATCTACGGCCAGTCGGGTAAGGACTTCTCCGAGCGGCTCTACCTGCTGCACATCTTCCAGCTGGCCTTTTCCTCGGCCGCGCACCGCGCCGAGGTGTTCCGCGCCATGGAGGACTGGGACGCCCGTCCCCACCCCCAGCACCTGGACGACTTCGACTGGCGCCGCTTCCAGCAGGAGTACCGGGACTACATCGATCTGGCGAAGATGGCGCAGCTGATCCCGATCATCGGCGCCCCCGTCGGGGCGGTGGTGAACTGGCGGCTGACCCAACGGGTCGGCGACATGGCGATCAACGCCTACCGCATGCGGCGGCTGGGCTGAAGGCTACCAGCACATCGGCTCGCCTATGCCGCCTTCGACCTCGATCGCATGGCCCGAGGCGTTCACCCGCCAGGCAACGTGAACGTTCTGTGCGCAAGCCACGTTCGAGACAACGAATGTCGCATACTGCACTTGTTCGGTCAGCGGTTGACGCCGGCGGATTGTGAACCCCTGAGCGCTGAGCGCCTCGATGACCTTGTCGTCCGAAATGCCGGCCGGCAGGGTACTGCGCAGGCGGTCGGCGAATTGCCGGCTTGCCGCCTGCGGTTCGTCGCTGAGGCCTCTCAACAGCTCAGGCGCCGCGTGGCGGCCGAGGACGCCGATCGCCAGCACCGCGCCAACGATGGCTGAAACACCCAAGAGGCCGAACGCCTCAAGCCACCCCATTCGGATGGCGCCATTTGGGTTGAGCATCCGCCCTCTCCGCTCCCATGGCCGGATTTGCGGGCTCGGCGACTTTCCGCTCCGTTAATGTTTCTTGGACGCTTTCGTCCATTTTACCCATTGCCGGCCGTCCGAACTCGCCCTACTTCAGTCTTGATTGGACTTTTGCGTCCACTTTTCGGTTTTTCAGGCGCTCCACATGGCGGTTTTGCCCAAGAAGCTCGTGCCCCTCGCCGTCGGCGGGGTCGTCGCGGTCGGCCTGGTGGTCGGCGGCGGCGTCTGGTGGATGAACAAGCAGAAGTTCGAAACCACCGACAACGCCTTCATCCAGGCCGACAAGGTCAGCGTCGCGCCGCAGGTCGACGGCTATGTCGCCGAGGTCCTGGTCGCCGACAATCAGCACGTCCAGGCCGGCCAGGTGCTGGTGCGGCTCGACACCGCGCCGCTGAAGGCGGCGCTCGCCCAGGCCGAGGCCAACGCCGCGGCGCTGGACGCCGCCGTCCGTGCGGTCGACGACAAGGCCCGGCTCGAACAGGCGATGATCGCCCAGAGGGCGGCCGGGGTCGCCGCCGCCCACGCCGAGTCCCAGCTGGCCCAGGCCGAACTGGCCCGCTACGGGACGCTCGCCGGCCAGGGCTGGGTGGCGCCCCAGCGTGAACAGTCGGCGCGCGCCGCCGCCGGCCAGGCCAGCGCCAGCGTCGCCCAGGCCAAAGCCGCGCTGGAGGCCGAACGCCGCAGCGCCGAAAGCCTCGGCTCGGCCCGGGACCAGACCATCGCCCAGGCCCAGGCCGCCCGCGCCGTGGTCGAGCAGGCCCGCATCAACCTGGAACGCGCCGAGATCAAGGCGCCGGCGTCGGGCGTGGTCGGCGCCCGCGCCGTGCGCACCGGCCAGTACGTCCGCCCCGGCTCCTCGCTGATGACCGTCGTGCCGCTGGGCCAAGCCTATGTGGTCGCCAACTTCAAGGAGACCCAGGTCGCCCGCCTGAAGATCGGCCAGCCGGTCACCATCCATGCCGACGCCTTCGGCAAGCAGGCGATCCCCGGCCGCATCGACAGCTTCGCTCCGGCCACCGGCTCGGAGTTCGCCCTGATCCCGGTCGAGAATGCGGTCGGCAACTTCACCAAGATCGCCCAGCGCCTGCCGGTGAAGATCGTCGTCGATCCGAAGTCGCCGTTGGCCGGCGCTCTGCGGCCGGGCCTATCGGTCGACGTCAAGGTCGACGTCACCGCCGACACCGGCCCGAGCTTCGCCGAAGCCACGCCCACGGCCGAGTACGCCCGGCGCGGGGAAGCCCGCTAGGGACTTGGCGCCGTGACCGACGCCGCCCTCGACGATCCGCAGAAATCCCCGGCGTCGGCCCCGCCCGCGCCGGCCGGCGCACACGTCACCGCCTCGGGCGAGGTCGACTGGGTCAAGATCTTCCTCGGCTTCGGCGGGATGGTGGTCGGCCAGTTCATGGCCACGCTCGACATCCAGATCGTCGCCTCCTCGCTCAGCCAGATCCAGGCCGGCATCGGCGCCAGCGCCGACGAGATCAGCTGGGTGCAGACCATCTACCTGCTGGCCGAGGTGGTGATCATTCCGCTCACCGCGTACCTGACCAAGATGTGGGGCACGCGGCCGGTCTACGTGTTCGCCGCCGCCGGCTTCATCGTCACCTCGATCCTCACCGGCCTGTCGACCAGCATCGAGATGATGATCGTCACCCGGGCGCTGCAGGGCCTGACCGCCGGCGCGATGATCCCGGCCGTGTTCGCCACCGCCATGACCGTGTTCCCGCCCGAAAAGCGGGTGATGGCCAACGTCACGGTCGGGCTGATCGTCACTCTGGCGCCGACCATCGGCCCGACCCTGGGCGGTCACCTGACCGAGGCGCTCAACTGGCGCTGGCTGTTCTTCATCAACATCCCGGCCGGCCTGCTGGTGATGTTCCTGGTCGGCCGCTACGGCGACTTCGACAAGGGCGACCCGAGCCTGGCCAAGGGCATCGACTGGTTCGGCCTGTTCACCATGACGGTGTTCCTGCTGTCGATGCAGTACGTCATCGAGGAAGGCTCCGGCGAGGGCTGGTTCGACGACGACCTGATCCTGTGGCTGACCGTCACCGCGGTGATCACCGGGGTGGTGTTCATCTGGCGGCAGCTCACCTATCGCCAGCCCATCGTCTCGCTCAAACCGTTCCAGGACCGCAACTTCACGCTCGGCTTCCTGATGAACGCGGTGTCGGGGATGAGCCTGTTCGGCGGCACCTTCATCCTGCCGCTGTTCCTCGGGCAGATCCGCCAGTATTCGGCGGCCGAGGTCGGCACCACCATGCTGGTCTCGGGCCTGGCCATGTTCCTCAGCGCCCCGGTGGTCGGCCGCGTCGTGCGGTTGATGGACCCGCGCATCTCGCTGGTGGCCGGCTTCGCGCTGGCCGCCTACGGCGTCGGGTTGGGGGTGCGGGTCACCGCCGAGTGGGGCTTCTGGGAGTTCGCGGCCTTGCAGGCGATCCGCGGCTTCGGGGTGATGGTCGCGATGATCGCGGCCCAGGCGCTGTCGGTCTCCACCCTGCCGGTCTCAATGATGAAGGACGCCTCGGGCCTGGTGAACCTGGTCCGCAACGTCGGCGGCGCCATTGGCCTGGCGATCCTGACCACCATTCTCACCGACCAGACCGCCGTCCACCTGTCGGAGCTGTCGGCGGGCATGAGCATCGCCAGCCTGCAGGGCCAGGAAATGCTGGCCGGCATGACCTCGATGATGGAGGCCCAGGGCCTGGCCAATCCGGAAGGCGCGGCCCGCAAGTTCCTCGGCATGGCCCTCTACCGCGACGCCGCGGTGCTCGGCTTTGGCGACGGGTTCTACTTCCTGGCGCTCGGCTGCGCCGTCGCCGCCCTGCTCGGCTTCCTGGCGACGCCGGGCAAGAG
Organism: Phenylobacterium sp. 58.2.17; assembly: GCF_026411515.1. Taxonomy (NCBI): domain Bacteria; kingdom Pseudomonadati; phylum Pseudomonadota; class Alphaproteobacteria; order Caulobacterales; family Caulobacteraceae; genus Phenylobacterium; species Phenylobacterium sp. 58.2.17. Next base: position 89,659 of record NZ_JAPMTQ010000005.1, read on the forward strand.
CGATCCGCCCAGCGGCGGCGGCGGAGGCCACTGATGCCCCGCGCGCCCGGCCAGATCGACCTCGCCAAGACCGAGGCCATCCTCGACGCCGCCGCCCAGGTGTTCGGCGAGCGCGGCCTGGCCGCCTCCATGGAGGAGATCGCCCGCCGCGCACGCGTGTCGAAGCAGACGATCTACAACCACTACGGCTCCAAGCCTGAGCTGATCCGCGCCATCGTCGACCGGCGGGTGTCGGAGATCACCGCCCCGCTGCTGCTGCCCGAGGCCCTGGACCATCCTGAGGACGCGCTGGTCGCCTTCGGGCGATCGATGCTGTCGACGGTGATGCTCTCGCGCGGGGTCTCCATGCTGCGCATGACCGTCGAGGCGGCGGCCGAGCATCCCGATCTCGCCCGCGCGTTCTTCGAGGCCGGCCCCGCCACCTCACGTCGCCGGCTGGCCGAGTTCCTGCAGATCGAGACCGCCAATGGCCGCCTGGCCGTGGGCGACCCGGCCCTGGCGGCCGAGTTCTTCGCCGGCATGGTCGTCGGCGCTCACCAAATCTCCCAGCTGCTCGGCGTCTTCCGGGAGCTCGACGAGGCCGAGATCGAGCGGGTCGCGCGCGAGGCCGCCCAACGCTTCATGAAGGCCTATTCGGCGTAGAACGCCGTCGGCCGCACAACCTTCATCGAACCGAGATACGGGCGCCATGCGCCTGGGCCATCAGCCCTCAAGTCTTAACTCGAGGGTAACCATGTTCGCCAAGTCCCTGGGCCTCGCCGCCCTCGTCGCCGCCGCCTCGCTCGCGCTGCCCGCGGCGGCCGCGACCACCATCACGCCGGTCGGCGTCACCGCCACCAACACCTTCCCGTTCTGGGGGATCTACAATCCCGAGAACCTGATCGACGGCAGCGGCCTGTCGGGCGGCCTGCACGACGCCGACTTCGGCGCCATGTGGATGACCGACCTCGGGGTTTCGGCCGCCACCCTCACCTTCGATCTCGGCCAGACCTTCAAGCTCTCGGGCGCCGACATCTGGAACTACAACTTCGGCGTCGAGGAATTCGCCTCGACCCTCGACCGCGCCTCCAAGGCCTTCAGGATCTCGATCTCCACCGACGGCCTGACCTACACCCAGGTGCTGGCCGGCGAGCTGTCGCGCGGCACGGGCCAGGCGCTGGCGGCCGAGAGCTTCGGCCTCGGCGGCACGGCGCGCTACGTCCAGATCGCGCTGGACGGCAATCACCAGAAGTATCCGGAGACCTACGGCTACGCCCCGATCGGGCTGTCGGAGGTGCGTTTCACCGGCTCGGCCGTGCCCGAGCCCGCCACCTGGGCGATGATGATCGCCGGCTTCGGCCTGGCCGGCGCGGCCCTGCGCTCGGCCCGCCGCCGCGGCCAGCAGTTCGCCTGATGCGTCAGGGCGCGGTAAGCGGCTCCCAGGCCGCCATCGCGCCCTTGGCCACCGCCAGCAGCCTCTCCTGGCTGGCCCCGTCGCGGGCCTGGATCGACATGCCCTGCTGGACGGTCAGGTAGAACGCCGCCAGGGCGGCGACATCGACGCTCGGCGGCAGGTCGCCGTCATCGACCGCCCGGCGCAGGCGCGCCTCCAGCGCGGACTGGCCCTGGGCCCGGTTCTCGCGCAGGGCGGCGCAGACGCTGGCGCTGGCCTCCGTCGTGTTGAGCTGCGAGAGCACGACCATGCAGCCACGCGGCTTGCCGGGCCTTGAGAAGGAATGTGCGGTGGCGGTCAGGAAACCTTCCACGGCCGCGCACGCGTCCGGCGCGTTTTCGACCACGTCCCAGATTTCCGGCCCCTCGATGCGGCCGTAGAGCTCGATCGCCTCGCGGAACAGCGCCTCCTTCGAGCCGAAGGCCGCGTAGAGGCTGGGCGAGCCGATGCCCATGGCCCCGGTCAGGTCGCTGATCGAGGCGCCCTCGTAACCCTTGACCCAGAACACCTCCATCGCCCGGCGAAGCGCCGCATCCCGGTCGAAGCTGCGAGGTCGGCCGCGTTCGGCCATGAGGACACCTTTCTGTAGCGACCGATATATAAAAGCCTTGACGGGTCCCGGCAAGCCGACCATCTGCTTTCTGTACCGAACGATACAGAAATGGAGCAACCCCGTGTCGAACCTCTCCGGAAAGCGCGCCCTGGTCACCGGCGCCAGCCGCGGCATCGGCGCCGCCATCGCCCTGCGCCTGGCCCGAGACGGCGCCGACGTCGCCATCACCTATGAGCGCTCGGCCGATAGGGCCCAGGCGCTCGTGGCGCAGATCGAGGCCCTGGGCCGCAAGGGTCTGGCGATCCAGGCCGACAGCGCCGATCCGGCCGCGGTCAAGGCCGCCGTCGACCGCGCCGCCGCCGAGCTGGGCGGGCTGGACATCCTGGTGAACAACGCCGGCATCGCCCGCGGCGTCGGGCCGGTCGAGGGCTGGACGATCGAGGACATCGACCAGCTGCTGGCGGTGAACGTGCGCGGGGTGATCGTCGCGGCACAGGCCGCCGCCGCGCACCTGCCGGCGGGCGGGCGGATCATCAATATCGGCTCGAACCTGGCCGAGCGGGTGCCGATGGCCGGCATCACCCTCTATGCGATGACCAAGTCGGCCCTGCTGAGCTTCACCAAAGGCCTGGCCCACGACCTGGGTCCCCAGGGGATCACCGTAAACCTGGTGCACCCCGGCTCGACCGACACCGACATGAACCCCGCTTCCGGCCCGGGCGCCGACCCGCAGCGGGCCCGGATGCCCATCCAGGAATACGGCAAGCCGGAAGACATCGCCGGCGCGGTCGCCTGGCTGGCCGGACCCGAAGGCCGCTTCGCCAACGGCGCCGGCTTCGTCGTCGACGGCGGGGCGAACGCGTAAGCAAAGGAAAATTGCGCCCCCTCTGGGGGAGCTGCCCGCCGAATGGCGGGCTGAGGGGGCTTGCTGAGTCAGCAGGCTCCCTCCGTCTCGATGCTTCGCATCGATCCACCTCCCCCAGCGGGGGAGGAACTGCAGCCGCCTACTCGCTGTCCGAGCCCAGACCCATCATGTGGAAGCCGGCGTCGACGTGGACGATTTCGCCCGTGGTCGAGAAGCCAAGGTCCGACAGCAGCCACAGCGCGCAACCGGCGACGCCCTCCATCGAGGTGTCCTCGCCGAGCGCCGACATAGACCGGCCTTGGGCCAGCATGCCGCGGCCGCCGCTGATCCCCGCCAGCGATAGGGTCTTCATCGCCCCGGCCGAGATGGCGTTGACGCGGATGCGCGCCGGACCCAGGTCGCGGGCGACATAGCGGGTCGCCGCTTCCAGCCCGGCCTTGGCCACGCCCATGGTGTTGTAGTTCGGGATGGCGCGCTCGGACCCCAGATAGGTCATGGTCACGATCGAGCCGCCGTTCGGCATCAGCTTCGCCGCGCGCTTGGCGCAGTCGACGAACGAGAACACCGAGATGTCCATGGCGCGCAGGAAGCTCTCGCGGGAGGTGTTTTCGACGAACGAGCCCTTCAGCTCGTCCTTGTTGGCGAAAGCGATCGAATGCAGGAAGAAGTCGATCGTGCCGTGGGCCTTCTCGATGGCGTCGAAGGCGGCGTCCATCGAGGCGTCGTCCTGCACGTCCGCCGGCACGATGGCCTTGGCGCCGACGCTTTCGGCCAGCGGGGTCACCCGGCGCTCCATGCCCGGCAGGTGCAGGAAGGAAAGCTCCGCGCCCTGAGCCGCCAGCTGCGAGGCGATCCCCCAGGCGATCGACTGGTGGTTGGCGACGCCGGTGATGACGCCCTTCTTGCCCTTCATCAGGTCGCCCTTGGGCATCTGATAGTCTTCGGCCACGCGTGGTCTCCCTGGCGTTCTGAATTTCGTCGAGGGTTTGTGAACGGGCGCGCTGGGCGGCGCAAGCCGCGTTCGCGTGAGGCGCGGGCTAGACCCGCGCCATCACCAGGCAGCCGTTGGTGCCGCCGAAGCCGAACGAGTTCGACATCACGGTCTCCAGCTGCACGTCCTTGCGCTGCAGCAGGATCGGCAGGTCGGCGAACTCGGGATCGAGGGTCTCGATGTGGGCGCTCTGCGCGGCGAAGCCGTTATTCAGCATCAGCAGGCTGTAGATCGCCTCCTGCGCCCCGGCCGCGCCCAGGCTGTGGCCGGTCAGCGACTTGGTCGACGAGATCAGCGGCACGTTCGAACCGAACACCTCGCGCACCGCGCCCATTTCCTTGGAGTCGCCGACCGGGGTCGAGGTGCCGTGCGGGTTCAGGTAGTCGATCTTGCGGCCGCCCAGGCCTTCCATGGCCATGCGCATGCAGCGCACCGCGCCCTCGCCCGACGGGGCGACCATGTCGAAGCCGTCGGAATTGGCCGCGTAGCCGACGATCTCGCCGTAGATCTTGGCCCCGCGGGCCTTGGCGCGCTCGTATTCCTCCAGCACCACGATGCCGGCCCCGCCGGCGATCACGAAGCCGTCGCGGTCCTTGTCATAGGCGCGGCTGGCCGTGGACGGGCGATCGTTGAAGTTCGAGCTCATCGCGCCCATGGCGTCGAACAGGACGCTCAGCGACCAGTCCAGCTCCTCGGCGCCGCCGGCGAACACCACGTCCTGCTTGCCCATCAGGATCTGCTCGTAGCCCGAGCCGATGCAGTGGGTGGAGGTGGCGCAAGCCGACGAGATCGAGAAGTTCAGGCCCTTGATCTTGAACCAGGTGGCCAGGGTCGCCGAGGCGCCCGAACTCATCGCCTTGGGCACCGCGAACGGGCCGACCCGCTTGGGGCCGCGTTCCTTGGCGGTGTGCGCCGCCTCGATGATCGCCTTGGTCGACGGCCCGCCGGAGCCGACGATCAGGCCGGTCCGCTCGTGGGAGACCTCGGCCTCCTCCAGCCCGGCGTCGGCGATCGCCTGCTCCATGGCGATGTGGCCGTAGGCCGTGCCCTGGGCCAGGAACCGCGCCGCGCGGCGATCGACCAGCTTTTCCCAGTCGAGGCCGGGATCGGCATGGACCTGCGAGCGGAAACCCAGCTCGGCGTACTCGGGCGAGAAGCTGATCCCGGACTTGGCCTCGCGCAGCGAAGCCAGGACTGCATTGGCGTCAGCGCCAATGGACGAGACGATACCGATGCCGGTGATGACGACGCGACGCATGTGCCTGCCCGTGCTCTCAGACCAGGTCCTTGGCGTCGAACAGGCCGACGCGCAGATCCTTGGCCTCGTAGATCACCTTGCCGTCGGCCTCGAGCACGCCGTCGCCGATGCCCATGACCAGCTTGCGGATGATCACGCGCTTGAGGTCGATCTTGTAGACCAGCTTCTTGACCTTCGGGGTCACCTGGCCGGTGAACTTCACCTCGCCGACGCCCAGGGCGCGGCCCTTGCCGGGCGCGCCCGACCAGCCGAGGAAGAAGCCGACCAGCTGCCACATGGCGTCCAGGCCCAGGCAGCCCGGCATCACCGGGTCGTTGATGAAGTGGCACTGGAAGAACCAGAGGTCCGGATTGATATCCAGCTCGGCTTCCAGATAGCCCTTGCCGTGCGCGCCGCCGTCTTCGGTGATCTTCACGATGCGATCGAACATCAGCATCGGAGGCACCGGCAGCTGGGCGTTGCCCGGGCCGAACATCTCGCCTCGGCCGCAGGCCAGCAGCTCTTCGAGATTGTAGTGGTCCTTGGCCTTGGCGCCCTGGATCATGCTTGGCTTTCTTGGCGGCGGCCCGTTTTTCCGAGCCTCGGGAATCGTGAATTTCAGGCCCTAGCAGAGCCGCGCGGCAGGCTCAACGGCTGCGCGCGACGCCGGGACGGCCCACTTTACACTGGATCGCGTCGGAAGTTCCCCAGAGTTCGCTCGCCGGAGCCCAGCCCGAGACCCCCTCGCTGCGCACCCGGCACCAGCCGTCCTCGCAGGTCTTGGGCAGCTCGGCGATCGAGCGCGGGTTCATATAGGCGGTGATCTCGGCCTCGGCCCGCGGCTTCTTGTGCAGGGCCAGACGCGTCGGTTTGACCCGCATGACCGTGGATTCGCCGCTGGTCAGCCGCCGGTGCACCCAGGCCATCCCGCCGTCCGGGTCGCAGATCCGCCGCCACTCGGAGTTCTCGGCGATCACCTGCACCGGCAGGCCCTTGACCTGATAGACCCACAAAAGCTTGTGATCTTCCCCCGGCCCGGCCCGCGCATAGACCTTGTCGAACTTCAAGGAGACGTAGCGCGGCACCGGCTGGCCGGACGGCGTCTGGCGCGGCGCCGCCTGGACGGCGGGCGTCAGGGCGGCCAAAATCAACGCCGTCGTCAAAAAAACGGGCGTTATGCGCTTGCGCGGTTCAATCGTTCGAGGCTCGCCTTGGCCGTCCATGGGCGCTTTGCTAGAGGTTCTTCGTCACAACGCAAGGCGCGCCACGCGCAGTTAAAGATTCCTTTCAGACGCTCATGGCCGCTCGAAAACCCAAAGTCATCGTCACCCGCCGCCTCCCCGACCCGGTAGAGACCCGGATGCGCGAGCTGTTCGACACCGAGCTGAACCTCGACGACGTACCGCTCGACCGCGAGGCGCTGATCAGGGCGGTGCAGCGGGCCGACGCCATCGTCCCGACCATCACCGACCATATCGACGCCGACCTGATCGCGGCGGCCGGCGACAAGCTGAAGCTGATCGCCAACTTCGGGGCCGGGGTCGACCACATCGACGTCGCCGCCGCCAACGAGCGCGGCATCGCCGTGACCAACACCCCCGGCGTGCTGACCGAGGACACCGCCGACCTGACCATGGCGCTGATCATGGCCGTCTCGCGCCGGATCGTCGAAGGCGCCAACGTCGTGCAGGCCGGCGAGTTCACCGGCTGGACCCCGACCTGGATGATGGGCCGGCGGGTCAACGGCAAGCGGCTGGGGATCATCGGCATGGGCCGGATCGGCCAGGCGGTGGCGCGCCGCGCCAAGGCCTTCGGCATGCAGATCCACTATCACAACCGCAAGCCGGTCAGCCACGTGATCGCCGAGGAGCTGGAGGCCACCTACTGGGAGAGCCTCGACCAGATGCTGGCCCGCATGGACATCATCTCGGTCAATTGCCCGCACACCCCGGCCACCTACCATCTGCTGTCGGCGCGGCGGCTGAAGCTGCTGCAGCCGCACGCCGTGGTGGTCAACACCGCCCGCGGCGGCATCATCGACGAGGGCGCCCTGGCCGACCTGCTGGCCGCCGGCGCCGTCGCCGGGGCGGGCCTGGACGTGTTCGAGTTCGAACCGGCGATCAATCCCAAGCTGCTGACCCAGCCGAACGCCGTGCTGCTGCCGCACCTGGGCTCGGCCACGGTCGAGGCGCGCATCGACATGGGTGAGAAGGTGATCATCAACCTCAAGACCTGGATGGACGGCCATCGTCCGCCCGACCGGGTCATCCCGTCGATGCTCTGACAGCGCACGAACTGTCATCCCGGAAGCCGCGCGGCGGCTGTCCGGGACCCATGGACACGTGATCCGTCAGATCGTGGCGCGGCGTCGCGTCGCGGGACGAACGCGGCGCGAACGGATCCCGGTCTGGCTGCGCAAACCGGGATCACACCGGGGCTAGCGCCCTCCCCCGCACACCTCGCACTCGGGGTCCGCGCCGATCCGCACCGTCCGGCTCTCGCCCGACAGCCCGTCATAGATCAGCAGCCGCCCGGCCAGCGGCTCGCCGGCGCCGGCGACCAGCTTGATCGTCTCCAGCGCCATCATCGAGCCGATCACCCCGGCCAGCGCCCCGACCACCCCGACCGCCGAGCAGGTCTCGGCCTCGGGCGGGACCTCGGGCACCAGGCAGCGATAGCAGGGCTTGCCGCGGAACACCCCGACCTGGCCGGTCCAGCGGCCGATCGCGCCCGAGACCAGCGTCCGTTCGTGCTGCACGCAGGCGGCGTTGACCGCGAAACGGGTGGCGAAGTCGTCGGTGCCGTCCAGCACCAGGTCGACCCCCGTCACCAGCGGCCCGAGGTTGCACGGCTCCACATGCACAGGGGCGCAGTCGACATGCACGTGCGGGTTCAGCGCCCGCAGCTGGTCGGCGGCCGCCTCGACCTTGCGGCGGCCGACGTCGGCGTCGCGGAAGATCACCTGGCGCTGCAGGTTCGAAGTGTCGACCACGTCGGCGTCGGCCAGCACGATGCGTCCGATCCCGGCCGCGGCCAGGTAGAGCGCCGCCGGCGCGCCCAGGCCCCCGGCCCCGACGATCAGCACGCTGGCGGCCTTCAGGCGTTGCTGGCCCTGGCCGCCGACCTCGCGCAGCACCAGGTGGCGGGCGTACCGCTCGACTTCGTCGTCCGTGAAGCTCATCGTCGCCTCGTTACGTTTCAGCGCCTCGCCGTCCAGCCAGGTCGCAGCGCGCTTGACCTCGCCCGTCCCCCTGGCCACATCGAGAGCCATGACGACAAGCTCGAACTTTCCCGATTGGCACGGCACCACCATCCTCGCGGTGCGCAAGGGCGGCAAGACCGTGATCGCCGGCGACGGCCAGGTTTCGATGGGCCAGACCGTGGTCAAGGGCAACGCCCGCAAGGTGCGCACCCTGGCCGGCGGCAAGGTGCTGGCCGGGTTCGCCGGCGCCACCGCCGACGCCTTCACCCTGATCGAGCGGCTTGAGGCCAAGCTCGAACAGTATCCGGACCAGCTGGCCCGGGCCTGCGTCGACCTGGCCAAGGACTGGCGCACCGACCGCTACCTGCGCCGGCTGGAGGCCATGCTGCTGGTCGCCGACAAGGACTCGATCTTCACCGTCACCGGGGTCGGCGACGTGCTGGAGCCGGAGACCGGCGTCGCCGCCATCGGCTCGGGCGGCAACTACGCCCTGGCCGCGGCGCTGGCCCTGGCCGACAGCGAGCTCTCGGCCGAAGAGGTCGCCCGCAAGGCGATGGGCATCGCCGCCAAGATCTGCGTCTACACCAACGGAGAGCTGACGGTTGAAAGCCTGTAGCCTGATCCTGGCTGCGCTTCTCCTTTCGTCCCCCGCCTTGGCGCAACCTGATCCCTCTGCGGTCGTCGCCGCGGAGCGGGCGTTCGCGGCCGACGGCCTGGCGCACGGGATCAAGCGCTCGTTCCTGACCCATTCGGCCCCGGACGCGATCCTGTTCGCGCCGGACCCGGTCAAGGCCCACGAGCTCTACGGCCCGCGGCCGGACACGCCGCACCCGCCGCTGGTCTGGTGGCCGCTGTGGGCCGGCATCGCCAGGTCCGACGACCTCGGCTTCACCACCGGCCCGAGCACCTTCGACGGCAGGCCGAACGGCTGGTACTTCACCGTCTGGGCCCGGCAAGACGACGGCGGCTGGAAGTGGATCTACGACGGCGGCTCGCCCAGCGCCCATGGGCCGGCGCCGCCCCAGGGCTCGCCGCCGGCCTATCTGGCCCCGGCCACCGGCCCGGCCGCCGACGCCGCGACCGCGATGCGCTCGGTGCAGGCCGCCGAGGCGGTTCTCGCCCGCGACGCGGCCACGGATTCGGCCGCCGCCTATCTCGCCGTGCTGAGCCCCGACGCCCGCCTCGCAGGCTCCCCGCAGCCGCCGGCGACGACGCCTGCGGCCGTGAAGGCCGAGCTGGCCACGCGCCCGGCCGCCGTCGCCTTCGCCCCGCTCGGCGGCCGCGCCTCCAGCGGCGGCGATCTCGTCTGGACGTATGGAGAAGCGCGCTGGAAAGACGCCGCCCAGGACCGCCGCGGCCACTATGTCCGCATCTGGCAGAGCCGCGCCGAGGGCTGGCGTCTGGTCTTCGATCAGATTCTTCCTGTCGCAGAGCCGGCGTCGTGACTATCTAGCGGGCCATGACCGAGTTTTCCCCCCGCGAGATCGTCTCCGAGCTCGACCGCTACATCGTCGGCCATCCCGACGCCAAGAAGGCCGTCGCCGTCGCCCTGCGCAACCGCTGGCGCCGCCGCCGCGTACCCGCCGACCTGCGCGACGAGGTGACGCCGAAGAACATCCTGATGATCGGCCCGACCGGGGTCGGCAAGACCGAGATCGCCCGCCGCCTGGCGCGGCTGGCCCAGGCCCCGTTCCTGAAGGTCGAGGCCACCAAGTTCACCGAGGTCGGCTATGTCGGCCGCGACGTCGACCAGATCGTCCGCGACCTGGTGGAAAGCGCCATGGCCATGGTCCGCGACAAGCGCCGGGCCGGCGTGCGCGCCAGGGCCGAAGCCGCCGCCGAGGAACGCATCCTCGACGCCCTGACCGGACCCGGCTCCACCGCCGCGCGCGAGAGCTTCCGCAAGAAGCTGCGGGCTGGCGAGCTGAACGACAAGGAGGTCGAGCTGACCCTTGCCGACAGCGGCGGCGGCCTGCCGATGTTCGACATTCCCGGCCAGCCCGGCGCCCAGATGGGCATGCTCAATCTCGGCGAGATGATGGGCAAGGCCTTCGGCGGCCGCACCAAGACCCACAAGACCACCGTCGCCGGCGCCCACGCGCCGCTGATCGCCGAGGAAAGCGACAAGCTGCTCGATCAGGAAGCCCTGACCCAGGAAGCCCTGGAGCTGGCCGAAAACAACGGCATCGTGTTCCTGGACGAGATCGACAAGGTCGCCTCCAATCGCGACCGGGCCGGCGCCGACGTCAGCCGCGAAGGGGTGCAACGCGACCTGCTGCCGCTGATCGAGGGCACCACCGTCTCGACCAAGTACGGCCCGGTGAAGACCGACCACATCCTGTTCATCGCCTCGGGCGCGTTCCACGTCGCCAAGCCCTCCGATCTGCTGCCCGAGCTGCAGGGCCGCTTGCCGATCCGCGTCGAGCTCAAGGCCCTGACCCGCGACGACTTCCGCCGCATTCTGACCGAGCCGGAAGCCAACCTGATCCGCCAGCACCAGGCGCTGCTGGCCACCGAAGGCGTGACGCTCAACTTCACCGAGGACGCCATCGACTCGCTCGCCGACGCGGCGGTGACCGTCAACGGCAGCGTCGAGAACATCGGCGCCCGCCGGCTGCAGACGGTGCTGGAAAAGGTGCTGGAGGAGATCAGCTATTCGGCCTCCGACCGCGACGGCGAGACGATCAGCATCGATGCGGCTTATGTGAAGGAGCGGGTCGGCGGCCTGGCCCAGAACGCCGACCTCAGTCGCTTCATCCTCTAACTAGGGTTTTCCCTAGGCGGGCCAGGGACTTGACCCCCTTGCCGACCTGCTGCGCGAGGCTCTCAATCCCTGCGACGCCGCAGGGAGGCCCCGCATGCAGGTCGAACTCGCCGAGGAGCGCATCTTCCGGTTGGCCGATCGGTTCAGCCTGGAGCACGCCGAGGGCCGCGCCTGGGCCAAGCGGCTGGAGGCGTTCGGCGCCCTGGCGCGGGTCGCGGGCCTGTTCAACCACCCCAAGGAAGACGACTTCGCGGTCGTCTACCGCGAACGCCGGCTGCAGCCGTTCTGGCGCGTCGCGGTCTCGACGGCCACGGCCTACGAGCGGCGGCGCAGCTACGCCGTGCCGGTCGCGCCCGAGGTGCGGCAGGTCACGATCGATGGCCGCAGCCTGCCGGCGGTCGACGGCCGGATTTCGTTCGAGGGCCTGGAGTCCTGCCGCGAGGAGGCCCGCCGCGAGGTGTTCGTCGACGGGCTGAGCAAACAGCCGACGCCGACCCTGGCGGCCTATCTGCAGCACGACGCGGTCGAGACCGACGCTGAGGCCCTGGCAAAGGCCACCGCCGACGGCATGGTCGTGGTCCCGCCCCAGGCCAAGGCCTCGATGGTGGTGCGCGACGTCGTCGCCGCGGCGATCGGCAAGATCGACGCCGACACCGTGACCGAGGAGCTGGTGCGGGTCGAGGCGGTCGACCTCTACTACCGGCCGATCCACGCCTTCCGCTATCGCCGCGCCGACAAGGAGGCCGTGGTCGAGTTCGACGCCGTCACCGGCGAGGCGCGGGTCGGCGGCGACACCTTCGAGCAGTATCTGGGCAAGGCGCTGGAGCCGCGCTTCCTGCTCGACGTCGGGGCCGAGACCCTGAACTTCGTGGTGCCGGGCGCGAACCTCGCCAAGCTGATCATCGTCAAGGGCATGGAGATGAAGGGCCTGCGGTAGGGGGCCCCATTCGCGCCACCGCCGGCGGGCCCGGCGCCGCCTAGCCGCGCCGCGCGTCGTAGATCGCCCGCTCCAGGGCCCGGGCGAAGTCCGCGCGCTCGACCGGACTGAGCGCCGCGGCCACCGAGGCGTGTCGCCCGGACATCGCCACCCGCACGCCATGGACGACATCGTCCTCGTCGATCTCCAGGGCCACCCGGGTGAAGGCGGTCGGGCTTTCCCAGACCACTTCGCTGGACTTCGGCGTCTCGCGGACCACCCGCACCTCGCGCGCGGTGACCAGCACCCGCTCGATCTTCTTGGCGGCGGCATAGCTGGCGGCGAAGGCGGCGATCACCGCCAGCACATCCAGCCCCAGGAACACCGGCACGAAGGTGGCGCCCATCGACAGGAACACCGCCGCGGCCACGCAATTGAAGAACGTGACGATGCCGATCAGCACCACGAACCCCCGCTGCGACAGCGAGCGGTTGGGCGTGATCACGGCGTCCATGTAGACGAGGCCATCCATCGGGCACGCAGTCTAGTGCGCGGCAGGCGGAAGTGGAAACCGGTTCCGCCGCCCATCGCGCGCCTCAGAAGCCGAAAACGGCTGCGAAAAGTCCGCACCCCTTGGCGGAGCGGGCAAGCCGGGCGATGTTCGCCGCGCCATGGCCAAGCCCGTCACCAAGAAGCGCGTCTCGCCTGCGGAGAAAGCCCGCATCGAGGAACTGTTCCACCGGTTCGAGTCGCTCAGCGACGACCCGCGCACCGAGCTCAACTACGACAGCCCCTACACCCTGGTCGTAGCGGTGGCGCTGTCGGCCCAGGCCACCGACGTCGGAGTCAACAAGGCGACCGCCAAGCTGTTCCCCGTGGCCCACACGCCGCAGGACATGCTGGACCTCGGCGAGGAAGCGCTGATCGGCTACATCAATTCGATCGGCCTGTTCCGCACCAAGGCCAAGAACGTCATCGCCGCGGCGAAGATCATCGTCGAGCAGCACGGCGGCGAGGTGCCGCTGAACCGCGACGATCTGATGGCCCTGCCCGGCGTCGGGCGAAAAACCGCCAGCGTGGTGCTCAACGAACTGGGCGTCGAACCGGCCATCGCCGTCGACACCCACGTCTTCCGCGTCGCCCATCGCCTGAAGCTGTCGACCGGCAAGACCCCCGATCAGGTCGAGGCCGACCTGATGGCCCTGGTCCCGGCCCCCTACCTGACCCGCGCCCACCACTGGTTGATCCTGCACGGCCGCTACACCTGCGTCGCCCGTCGGCCCAAGTGCGAGGAGTGCCAGGTCGCCGACCTCTGCCCGTCGAAGATCCTGTTCAGCCGCGCGGCCTAGAGCATTATCCGCCGCCATTGCACCCACGTGCGGCGCGGCCTTATCTCCTGCCCATGGCCAACCATCTGCCGCTCAACGCCCTGCGGGTCTTCGAGGCCTGCGCCCGCTGCGGCAGCTTCCTCAGCGCCGCCGAGGAGCTGGCGATCACGCCCGGCGCGGTCTCGCGGCACATCAAGGGCCTGGAGGCCGAGCTGGAGACCCGGCTGTTCGACCGCTTCAACCGCGCGGTGCGGCTGACCGCGGCCGGCGAGCAGCTGTCGGTCGGCGTGCGCCAGGGCCTGTCGACCATCCAGTCGGCGGTGGACGCGGTGCGCTCCAAGCGCGACGCGCCGCTGGTGGTCACGGTGCTGCACTCGCTGGCCGCCCGCTGGCTGGTGCCGCGGCTGCACGACTTCCAGCGCCGCTATCCCGAGGTGCAGATCCTGGTCGCCGCCTCAGATCACGCCGCCGACCTGGCGCGCGAGAACATCGACGTCGCCATCCGGCTGGGCCGCGGCCCCTACCCCGGCCTGCACGTCACCCATCTGTTCGACACCCTGATGACCCCGGTGTGCAGCCCCGGCCTGGTCGAGAAGTACGGCCCGTTCAACCATCCCAACGACTTGCGCGGGGTGACCCTGCTGCACGACGTGCTGATGCTGCCCGAGGAGCCTGACTGGACCGACTGGCTGGCGGCGGCCGGGGCCGACCGGGTCGATCCCAATCCGGGACCGCGCTTCTCCAACACCTACCTCGCGGTCGAGGCGGCCCTCGCCGACCGCGGGCTGGCCTTCGCGCACAAGGCGATGGTGATCGACGACCTGGCCAACGGGCGGCTGGTGCAGCCCTTCGACCTGTCGCTGCCCAGTCCCTTCAGCCACTGGGTGCTGTCGCTGCCGGAAAAAGCCGACCAGCCCAACATCCGGCGCTTCCGTAGCTGGCTGCTGGACCAGGCCCTGGCTGACGGTCTTGTCGATCGAGTTGACTAAAGATCAACTGACAGGCGCTAAGCTCGTTTGTCGCAGTGCAACAAATCTGGGAAATTACGGGCGTCCGCTGTTGTAGGAGCCTCCCCGTGACCTGCACCTATCCTCAATCGATTGAATTTTCGCGCACCGACGTGCTGCGCGACATCATCCTCGTCTTCGCCGTCGCTGTGATCGCCTCCCCCGCGGTGATCGCGCTTATCGGCGCGGCCTGACGAGCGCGGGCCGGCCCCTTTCCTCCAGCCGGCCCGCCCCCTCCCCCGTTCGGCGCGGCTCAGCGTCCATGGGCGGCGCGCTTCAGGTGATGCGCTTGACGCTCACCGGATCGCTGCTCGGAAAGCTCTCTTCCAGACCCTCGTCCAGCAGCGCCTCCTGACGGTCCTCGGCGCGCTTCTGCTTGTCGGCCAGCTGGTCGGGCTTTTCGTTGTCGCTGAGCGGCGTGGCCGGACGCGCATGCGGCGCCTCGCTCTTGTGGTCGGCCATGGTCGGACGGCCCTCGACGGCGGCGTCGGCCGCCGCCGCGCCCGAACCGATGGCCAAGCCGGTCTTGGTCTTGTCGCGCTTCAGTATCGCCATTTCGATCCTCCGTTATGCCCAGGATCAACACATGGGACCGGCGCCGGTTGCGGCCGAGGCGCCGCCCGCGTTGCCCCGAAAGGGCTTTGCCTGTAGGACGCGAGGCCTGATTTCCGCGAAAGCCGACCTTTCCCGCATGACCGAGCTCTACGACGTCGCCGCCATCGGCAACGCCATCGTCGACGTGATCGCCCCGGCGACCGACGACTTCCTGACCCAGCAAGGCATGGACAAGGGCGCCATGATGCTGGTCGACGAGCAGCGCAGCGCCGCGCTCTACGCCGCCATGCAGGCCGGACTCGAGGCCTCAGGCGGTTCGGCCGCCAACACCGTCGCCGGCCTCGCCTCGTTCGGCGGCCGCGGCGCCTTCCTAGGCAAGGTCGCCGACGACCAGCTCGGCAAGGTCTTCACCCACGACATGCGCGCCATCGGCGCCCACTTCGACACCCCGCCGCTGCTGAACGGCAAGGCCACCGCGGTGTCGATGATCAACGTCACGCCCGACGGCGAGCGCACCATGTCGACCTTCCTGGGCGCCTCGACGGAGTTCGCCTCCGAGGACATCGACGCCGCCATCGTCGAGGCCGCCAAGATCGTCTACCTGGAAGGCTACCTGTTCGACGCCGAGGCCGCCCGCCGGGCCTTCGCCAAGGCTGCGGCCCTGGCCCACGGCGCCGGCCGAATGATCGCCATCACCCTGTCGGACGGCTTCGTGGTCGAACGTCACCGCGAGGCCCTGCTCGGCTTCCTGGAAACCCAGGTCGACCTGGTGTTCGCCAACGCCACGGAAGTCGCCTCGCTGTTCCAGACCGACGACTTCGACGCCGCCGTTCACGCGCTGCGCTCCAAGGTGAAGATCGCCGCGGTGACCCGCAGCGCCCAGGGCTCGGTGATCGTCGCCGGCGGCGAGACCTTTGAGGTTTCGGCGTTCCCTGTGGAGAAAGTCGTAGACACGACGGGCGCGGGCGACCAATACGCAGCCGGGTTCATGTACGGCCTCGCCAACGGCCGGCCGCTCAACGTGTGCGGCCAGCTGGGTTCGCTGGCGGCGGCCGAGGTGATCTCGCACTATGGCCCGCGGCCGCAGGTCAGCCTCAAGGATCTCGCGGCTTCGAAAGGACTCTAAGGGATGGCCCGCACCGCGGAAGTGGTCCGCAACACCAAGGAGACCCAGATCACCGTTCGCGTGGATCTGGACGGCTCGGGCGTCGCCGACGTCGAGACCGGCATCGGTTTCTTCGACCACATGCTGGACGGTCTCGCGCGTTTCAGCGGGATCGACCTCTATGTCCGCACCAAGGGCGACCTGCACATCGACTTCCACCACACCGTGGAAGACACCGGCATCGTCATCGGCCTGGCGATCCGCCAGGCGCTGGACGGCTTCAAGGGCATCTACCGCTTCGGCCACGCCTACGTCCCGATGGACGAGACGCTGACCCGCTGCGCCCTCGACCTCTGCAATCGGCCGTACCTGATCTGGAAGGTCGCGTTCAAGACCCCGAAGATCGGCGAGTTCGACACCGAGCTGTTCAAGGAATTCCACCAGGCCTTCGCCATGAACCTGGGCGCCTGCGTGCACCTGGAAACCCTCTACGGCGACAACAGCCACCACATCGCCGAGAGCGGCTTCAAGGCCCTGGGCCGCGCCCTGCGCGCAGCCGTCGAACTCGACCCCAAGACCCATGGTCGCGCGCCGTCGACCAAGGGCGTCCTCTAGGAAAGTATCCCCTATGCAGAGCGTCGCCCTGATCGACTACGGGTCGGGCAACCTGCGCTCGGCCGAAAAGGCCCTCGTCCGCGCTGCGGCGGGAACGAGCCAGATCGTCGTCACCAGCGATCCCGAAACCGTGGCCGCCGCCGACCGGGTGGTGCTGCCCGGCGTCGGCGCCTTCGCCGCGTGCATGAAGGCCCTGTCCGAGCGGCCCGGCCTGATCGAGGCCATGACCGAGGCGGTCCAGGTCAAGGGCCGCCCCTTCCTCGGCGTCTGCGTCGGCATGCAGCTGCTGGCCACCCGCGGCCTGGAGTTCGGCGAGACCCCCGGCCTCGGCTGGATCCCCGGCGACGTCCGCCGCGTGGAGCCGACCGACCCGGCCGCCAAGATCCCGCACATGGGCTGGAACACCCTGATCGACCCGCACGGCCCTGCGCCGATCGCCGGCGTCGGCGAGGCGCCCATGTACTTCACCCATTCGTTCGCGTTCTTCCCGGACGATCCCGCCGACGTCGCCGCCTATGTCGACCATGGAGGCCGCTTCCCGGCCGCCGTCGCCAAGGGCCATGTCGCGGGCGTACAATTTCACCCTGAAAAGTCGCAAAGCGCCGGCCTCGCCCTGCTGGCGCGTTTCCTGGAGTGGCGACCGTGATCCTCTATCCGGCCATCGACCTTAAAGACGGCCAGTGCGTCCGTGTGCTGCACGGCGACCTCGACACCGCCACGGTGTTCAACACCTCGCCCGCGGCCCAGGCCGCCAGCTTCGTCGAATCCGGCTTCCACTGGGTCCACGTCGTCGACCTGAACGGCGCGGTGCAGGGCAAGGCGGTCAATGAAAAGGCCGTCGAGGCGATCCTCGAGGCGGTCTCGATCCCGGTCCAGCTGGGCGGCGGCATCCGCAGCCTGAAGGACGTCGAGCGCTGGATCGAAGCCGGCGTCAGCCGCGTCATCCTCGGCACCGTCGCGGTCACCGAGCCGCAGATCGTCCGCGAGGCCGCCCGCCTGTGGCCCGAGCAGATCGCCGTCTCGGTCGACGTCCGCGCCGGCAAGGTCGCGACCCAGGGCTGGACCGAGAGCTCCGACCTCGACGCCGTCACCGTCGCCAAGCGCTTCGAGGACGCCGGCGTCGGCGCCCTGATCATCACCGACATCGACCGCGACGGCACCGTCATGGGCTTCAACGTCGAGGCGTTCGGGGCCATCGCCGACGCCGTGGCGATCCCGGTGATCGCCGCCGGGGGCCTGGCCACCATCGACGACATCGTCAAGATCAAGGCCCGCAAGGGCGTGCCGATCGCCGGCGCCGTGCTCGGCCGCGCGCTCTACAACGGCGCGATCAATCCGGAAGAAGCCCTGAAGGTCGCCGCCTGATGCTCAAAGTCCGCGTCATTCCGTGCCTGGACGTCAAGGACGGCCGCGTGGTGAAGGGCGTGAACTTCGTCTCGCTGCGCGACGCCGGCGACCCGGTCGAACAGGCCACGGCCTATGACGCCGCCGGCGCCGACGAGCTGATGTTCCTGGACATCACCGCCAGCCACGAGCGGCGCGGGGCGATCCTCGACGTCATCGCCCGCACCGCCGACGTCTGCTTCATGCCGCTCAGCGTCGGCGGCGGCATCCGCCAGGTCGAGGACGCCCGCCGGCTGCTGCTGGCCGGGGCCGACAAGATTTCCGTCAACACCGCCGCGGTCGAGAACCGCGACCTGATCAGCGCCTGCGCCGACGCCTTCGGCTCTCAGGCGGTCGTCGTAGCCATCGACGCCAAGCGCACTGCCGACGGTTGGAAGGTCTTCACCTATGGCGGGCGCACCGACACCGGGCTCGACGTGGTCGAATACGCGGTGGACGCGGTGAAGCGCGGGGCAGGGGAGATCCTGCTCACCTCCATGGACCGCGACGGCGCCAAGACCGGCTACGACCTCGACCTGCTGAAGGCGGTGACCAGCGCGGTCAACGTGCCGGTGATCGCCTCGGGCGGGGCCGGCTCCGCCCAGCACATGGTCGACGCGGTCACCAAGGGCGGCGCCGACGCGGTGCTCGCCGCCTCGATCTTCCACTTCGGCGAGGTCTCCGTCGCCGAGGTGAAGCGCGAAATGGCCAAGGCCCACATCCCGGTCCGCATCACGGAGGCCGCATGAGCCGCTTCTCGCAGACTCTCGAGCGCCTCGCCGCGACCATCGAGGCCCGCAAGGGCGCCGATCCGGCCAGCTCCTACACCGCCAAGCTGCTGAGCGAAGGCGTCGAGCGCGCCGCCAAGAAGTTCGGCGAGGAGGCGGTCGAAGCGGTGATCGCCGCAGCTCAAGGCGACAAGGACGGCCTGGCCGCCGAAAGCGCCGACCTGATCTACCACTGGCTGGTGCTGCTGGCCCGCGCCGGCGTCAGCCTCGACGACGTCGCCGCCAAGCTCGAAGCCCGCGAGGGAACCTCAGGGCTGGCCGAGAAGGCCTCGCGGACCTCCTAACGCCGCTCATCCCGGCGAAAGCAGGGACCTAGGCCGGCTCTCCGACCCACAAGCGCGCGGCCAATCCTACCCCTTCGCCGGCTTCCTCATCGGCGCCCTCGGCGTCATGCCGGTGGCAGGCGATCTGCAGGCCCGGCTCCAGGATCTGCTTGTCGGCTGGGGTGCTCGTCGCGTCAGGGGTTCCAGCGCATCTTCATATAGATGTCGCCGTCCTCCAGTTCGTCCAGCATCTGGGCCAGACGCTTCTTACGGGTCTCCGGCTTGCGGGCCCGGGCGATCCAGCCGAGGTAGTCGTTGCGCTGGAACGGCGGCCGCGCCTGGTAGGCGTCGACCAGCGCCCGCGCTTCCAGCGCCTGGCGCACCTCGTCGGGCATCGGGTTCAAATCACGGCGCAGCGTCATCGACGTCCTCCCTCGCGCCGTTAACGAATAGCGGCGGCGCGGGCTATCGCAAACCTTGCAATGGCGTCAGTGCGGCAACACCAGGGTGTGGCTGACCCCTGGACCGCCGCCGCGGGTGAGGATTCCGCCGGTCTGGCGCGCAAAGCCCTCGACCAGCTTGCGGCCGAGCCCGCGGCTGTTGATCTGCGCTTCGGGCGGCATGCCGACGCCGTTGTCGGCGACCGTCAGCTCGCAGCCGACCTCGATCTGCTTCAGCGACACCAGGATGCGCCCGCTGCGACCGCCCGGGAAGGCGTACTTGGCCGCGTTGGTGACCAGTTCGTTGACCACCAGCCCCACCGCCACCGCTCGGTCGCGGTCGCAGCGACACGAGGTCAGCCAGCTGTCGAGCCGCACGTCGCCCGTCAGCAGCAGGCTGTCGGACAGGTTCTCGCACAGGTCGCCCAGATAGGCGCCAAGATCGATGGCCTCGCCGGCTTCCTCGGGCGAATAGAGGTTGGCGTGCGCCTGCGCCATCGAATGGACCCGGCGCAGGGCGTCGGCCAGGGCCTGTTCGGTGCTGGCCGCCGCCGCCCGGCGGCGCTGCATGTCGAGCAGGCTTTCGACCATCTGGAAATTGTTCTTCACCCGATGGTTCAGTTCGCGCAGCAGCAGGTCGCGGACCTCGAGCTTGGCGGCGCGCTCGGCCTCGGCCACCCGATAGGAGGTTCGGAACGCCTGGGCCACGGCGATCACCGCCAGACCGCTCAAGGCGTTGAGCACCAGCGCCGCGCCTTCGCCGGGGGTCAGAGGGCCGAACTGGGCAGGGTGCAGGACCATGTACCAGACGCCGAGCAGGATCATCGTCAGGCCGTAGACGCCCGAACGCCACCCGGCGAGCAGCGTCGCCAGCAGGACCAGCGGATAGAGGAAGACGTAAGGCGGGGCGACGACCACCAGCGAGATGAGCGCCCGCAACAGCCCGGACAGCGCCGCGCACACCCCCGCGCAGACCCACTCGGTCACCCAAATGGGGACGTCCGGCGCGAGCCTCTCGCGCAGATTAAGGTCACCCAGCCCAAGCATCGTTGACACAACGTCGGTCTGCAGCGTTCCGGTCAAGGCAAAATTCACCCTATAGGCGAATTAGTCTCGAAAACATCCTGGCGGGAATCGCTGCGGCGGTCCCGCGCCGATGGCGAAAGATCGCGGCGAAGGGCATAGTCCTTTAGTGCTCGCTCCGTTCCCATTTCTGCAGGCCGTCACCGAACGCGACCGCCGCTGGCCGCGGGTCGCGGCCATGGCCGCCGCGACGCCGGCCGCCGTGCTGCTCCTGTCGTTGCTGTTCGCCATCGTGCTGGGGACGCTTACCGGCGGGGCGATGTTCGAGGACACGGGCGGCCCGCGGCTGCAGCGCTCGGCGGTCTACGTGCTGCAGCTCGGGCTCGGGCTCGGATCGATGGGCTTGGCGGTGTTGCTTGCCGCCCGCTACGTGTTCGGCCGCCCGGTCGTCACCTGGCTGACCGCTGCGCTGTACTTCCGCTGGCGGCTGCTGCTGGCCGGGGCGGCGCTGACCGCGCTCGGCGTCGGGGTGCTGATGACCGGCGACCTGCTGCTCCATCCCGGCCAGTTCCAGATGCCGCTCTTCGACCCGAACTCCAGCCTGGCGTTGAAGGGGTTCTACGCCCTGGCCGTGGTCGCCGGCCTGCTGGTCGCCGCCACGGCCGAGGAGGCGGTGTTCCGCGGCTACCTGCTGCAGCAGACCGCCGCCTTCACCCGCAACGTCTGGGTGCTGATCGCGGTCAACGCCGCAGCCTTCGCCCTGGCGCACCTGGAATTCGATCCAGGCGCCCTGGCGGCGCGAGCCCTGGCCGGGGCGGCCTTCGCCTGGGCGGCCCTGCGGCTCGGCGGCCTGGAGTTCGCCATCGGGGCCCACGTCGCGACCAACCTGATGATCGCCTTCTTCCAGGCGCCGATGCTGCCCGACGATCCGGAGGTGACGGGCGGCCTCGACGAGACCGTCATCGAGGTGCTGCTGGCGCTCTACATGGTGCTGGTCGTCGAACTGGTGCGCCGCTCGCCGCGGCTGATGGCGCCGTTCGGGTCTACTTCTTCTCCAGCATAAGCTGGCCTTCCTTCTTCAGCCGGCCCTTCACCTTGTCGGCGATCATCGCGAAGAACGGCGGCAGGTCGACCTCCATGCGCACCGCGTCCTCGGCCACATCCAGTCGCCCGGCCACCGCCTGACCGACCACCTTGGCGGCGAAGGAGAGGCGGTCTCCCTCCCACGTGCGGGTCAGCTTCACGCCTTCGCCGAACTGGTGGATCAGTTTGCCGACGCCCTCTTCGATGCGCTTGCGCGCCTCCTCCTTGCCGAGCTCATGGGGGATGGTGACGACGACGGGCTTGGCCATGGGCTGGTCCTCCAGCCCCTAATAACGGCCTGGCCGCTCAAGCGCTCCCGCTCACCGCAGGCCTTTGCGGCGCGGCCCGGTCGGCCTGGTCGGCGCTCGCCGCCACGACCAGGGCGCCGATCAGCAGCACGAGCATGGCGACGGCGCCCAGCGCTGTGGCCAGATTTCCGCGGTCAGGCATCGCGCAGCTCCAGGAACCGGCGCAGGGCGGGGCGCTCATTCTCCGCCGCCCAGAACCCGCAATAGGCCAGCCAACCGCTCTCGCTCTCCAGCGGCCGGGCGCAGACGCCGGGATAGAAGGCGCCCATCGCCGAACCCCCGGCCAGGGTCACGCCGAACCCCAGCGAAACCAGGTCCAGCAGGTTGTCGCGCTGCACGGCGTAGTGAAGGAAGTTCGGCGGCCCGCCCAGCGCTCGGATGATCGCCCGCTGAAGGGCGCGGTCGCCGGATCCGTTGCCGGCCATCAGCAGATGGGCCTCCCGCAGCTGGCCCGGCTGGACGGCGTTCTGCGCCGCCAGCGGATGGCCCTCGGCCATGAACACCATCAGCGGTTCGGACCACAGCGGCGCCGAGCGCCAGCCGCGGCTCCCGGCGTCGTGCAGCGCCACGGCCAGGTCGACGCCGCGTCCGGGAACGCGTTCCGTCAGGCCCTGGTCGTCCAGGTCCTCGACGATCAGGTCGATGTCGGGGACCTTGGCCCGGAACGTCCCGATCAGCCGCCGCAACGGCCCCCAGTTCAGCGAGCACGCCACGCCCAGGGTCAAGCGCTCTCGCCGCATGGGCCGCGCGACCGGCGTGGCGTGCAGACCGCGATAGGAAAGATCCATGGCTCAGGCGGCCTCCTTGAGCTGGCGGCTGGATCGCCGCGCAACCAGCACGTCGCGGTGCGCGCCGGGCAGGCGGCGGACCAGGTCGAAGCCATGGCCGTGGAAGATGCGGGCGGCCGCGCCGCCGCCGACGCTGGGCGCGGTCTGGACGATGACCACGCCGCCGCGCCGCACATGCGGGCCGTTGTCCAGCAACGCGCCCAGCCAGTCGCCGCTGGCGGTGTGTG
Organism: Phenylobacterium sp. 58.2.17; assembly: GCF_026411515.1. Classification (NCBI taxonomy): domain Bacteria; kingdom Pseudomonadati; phylum Pseudomonadota; class Alphaproteobacteria; order Caulobacterales; family Caulobacteraceae; genus Phenylobacterium; species Phenylobacterium sp. 58.2.17. The sequence goes on from NZ_JAPMTQ010000005.1 coordinate 112,532, forward strand.
CGGCCAGCAGGGCGTCGGCCTCGTCGGCCGGGGCGCGCGCGCCGGCCTGCAGGCAGCCGACGTTCTCGTAGCCGCGTCGGCACAGCCAGATCAGCGCGGGCAGGGCGCCGGGCCCGGTCACCCGGATGGCGCTGGCGGCGTCGAGACCCGCCTCTGTAAGCAGTTGGGAAAGGCCGATGGTCGGCCGCGGAAACGCCTGGGACATGGTCGCCTCTTTGACGCGATCGGCCGGCGGTGAGCCGGCCTTGCGTCAAATCTGGCGCCGAACCCCGTCAGGGTTCGATGGCGGAAGACGGCGCGCCGCATAAGCGCGCCGTCAAGATCAGGCCTCTTGGATCGCCGACAGCTTCCAGCCCTCGTTCGGATGCCGCACGAAGGTCCAAAGCTCGGTGGTCTCGGTCGGGCGATCGGCGTCGCCCTCGACCACCGCGCCGCTCTGGCGGTCGACCATCACGTCGATGCTCGAATAGCGCAGGGCGGCGGTAGCGTAGTCGACCGGACCCTCGCGCCAGGCTTCGGCGACGTCGCCTTCCAGCATCTTCACGTCGCGGACCTCGTTGCGGCGGCCGGCGGTGGCGTTCTGGCCGAGCTCTTCGGCCAGGTAGCCCATGATCTCCGGCGTCGTGCGCTCGCGGATGGCGGCGTAGTCCTCGCGGCCGAACGCCTCCTGGATCTCGCGCAGCAGCCGCTCGAAGGTCTCGCGGTCGGCGCCGGTCACTGCGAAGTCCTGGCCGAGATCGGCCGGCGGCGCATAGGTCGGCGGGGCGGCGGCCGGCTGGACCGGCTGCTGCATGTCGAACGGCGAGCGGAAGGCGGCGTTATGGCTGGCCGCCGCGGCCTGGGCCGGCTTGCGGCGCGAGGCGAAGAAGCGGAAGGCCAGCATCGCCACCAGGGCGATCGCCGCGATCTGCAGCAGGCCGCCCAGCATGCCGGCCATGCCGGCGCCGAACCCGTGGCCCAGCAGCAGCCCGATCAGGCCGCCGAGCATCAGCCCGCGGACCAGCGGATTGCCGAACAGGCCGGGCTTGGGGGCCGCGGCCGGGTTGGCGGCGTTCGGACGGGCCGGCGCCGTGGCCGGGGCGCCCGGCTGGCGTTCGGTCATCGAGCGCTGCACCGGCGCGGTCTGGGTCGGCGAGGTCTTGGTGGGCGGCGCCGCCTGGTAGGTGCGCGCTCCGCGGCTGCCGAAGCTGCCCCCGCGGCGGGCGTCCGCCTCGGTCACGAGCGCCAGCCCCATGGCCAGCGACAGGCCGCTGACGGCGAAGATCTTCGGAAGTCGGGAAGTCAAAGCAGCGTTTCCTTTTACTTGTCCGGGCGTATGTCGTGCGCCGCCCTGCCGATTTCCAGGGGGGCCATGCGTCTCATACGCAGTTGTGACCGCTAGCCCCTCGGCTTGCGCTTGAGCGCCACATAGAGCGCCCCTTCGCCGCCGTGCCGCCGATGGGCCTCGGAAATCCCCGCCACCACCCCGCGCAGGGCCATGCCGCCCAGCCATTCGGGCGCGCGCCGGCGCAGCACGCCGTCGCCCAGGGTTCCCTTGCCGGTGATCACCAGCACCGCCCGATAGCCCTCGTCCCAGGCCCGCAGCACGAAGGCCTCCAGCGCCGCCTTGGCGCGCTGCTGATCCATGCCGTGCAGGTCGATGCGCGCGCCGATCGGGTCGCGCTCCTTGGCGATGCGGTGTTTGCGGCGCGGCTCGATGCTCTCCGGCTCGCCGCGCAGCGGCGGTTGCAGCGGCGGCAGCAGCTCGGCCAGCGGCAGCCGCGCGGCCGGATCGGTCACCCGTCCCTTGGCCTTCAGCGCCGGGATCGCCGGCTCGGCCGGCGGCGGCGGCGCGTCGGTCTGGCGGCCCGGATGCGGGTGGACGGTGGCCGCCACCATCGCCCAGAGCTTCTGCTCATCAGGGCGGATGGGCCGTTTCATCGATAGGGGCCGACCTTCGGGACCAGCCGGTGCATGCGCAGGGTGTGGCGCACCCGGCCGGCCTCGGCGCCGGCCTGGGCGCCGATGCCCAGATAGAGGTCGGCGCGCACCGGGCCCTTGATCGCCCCGCCGGCGTCCAGCGCCATCACCGTGCGGCGATAGGCCGGGAAGGCTCCCGAGAGGGTCGGGGCCACGCCCTCGATGTAATAGAGCCCGCCCAGGGCGTTCAGCCCGGTGTCGACGGCGATCGAGCGCCCGGGCGGCAGCGGGACGCCCGCCGCGCCCACCGGCTGGCGGCCGTCGTCGGGGGCCAGGGTGAAGAACACGTAGCGCGGGTTCAGCCGCATGATCTCGTCGGCGCGCGGGCCGCGGTTGTCGGCCAGCCAGCTGCGGATCGCTTCGCCGGAAGTGTTGCTGGCGGCCAGCAGCCCGCGGTCGCGCATCGGGTTGGCGATGCCCTGGAACGGCTTGCCGTTGGTGGCCGCGAACACCGCCTTGGCGCGCCGCCCGTCCTCGAAGGTCAGCACCCCGGACCCCTGGATCTGCAGGAAGAACAGGTCCTCAGGCCGCATCCAGGCCAGGGCCGGCCCGGCGCTGGCCTTTTCGATGGCCGCGCGGTCGGGATAGGGGCCGAGCTGGCCGCCGGCTCCGCGCTGCTGGGCAGCCTTGCCGCCGACGCCGGTGCCGACCAGGTCGTCGGGCTTGGGCCGCACGGGGGCCGAGAACTCGACGCTCTGGCGCTCGCGCGCCTCGTACTCCGGCGAGAAATAGGCGGTGAGCACCCCTTCGCCGACCAGCAGCTCGGGCCGGAAGTTCTCCTCCAGGAAGGCGCGGGCCCGCGGGCCGTCCAGCGCGCCGATCGCCCGGGCGCGGCGGCAGACCTCGCCCAGCGCCGGGTCGCGGGCCACGCCGCAGGTGGTGCGGAACGCCTCGTAGCCGGCGCCATGGTCGTCCTGCGCCCAGCCGGGCACCTCGGCGAAGCTCTCCGGCTGCGCGGGCGGCGGTTTCGGCTGCGGCGGCTGGGTCGGGGTCGGACGCGGCGGCTGCGGGCCGGGACCAGGGGCGGGGGGCTTCGGCGTGGCGCAGGCCGCGACCAGCAAGGTCAGCAGCAGGGCCGGAACCAGGCGGCTTGCAGGTCGGATGTTCAAGGTGGCCCCCAGCGCTGTCGTCGAAATCGCGGCGATCGGTCCGCCGCCCGCTCGAACTCAAAGAAACGAACGCCCGGCGCACACCGCGCGCCAGCCTCCCTTCATAGTCCTGCGTTAGGGGCGGGAAAACGGCGTAAGGGTTAACAAACCCTTGCCGCCGCTCGGTTTTCGCCGCGCTTAAGCTTCGGCGGCGGCGACGTTGACCAGCAGCCAGTTGGGGTCGCGGCTCTTCAGGCTGCGCTCGAAGGTCCACAGTTCGGCGGTGCGCTTGTCGTCCACCGCCTCGCCTTCCGGGCCCTTGGTGCGGCTGCGGAACTCGGCCAGGAAGCGGACGGTGATCCGCGCCATGTCGCCATGCAGGTCGGCGCGCTCCATGTCGGCGCGCGGCGGATGCAGAAACTCGACGGCCTCGCTGCGGCCCTGGGCCTCGCGCTCCTCGATCGCGCCTTCGAAACTGGTCAGCACGTTCGGGGCCAGCAGGTTGCGCAGCGTCTCGCGGTCGCCGGCGGCGAAGGCGCGCACGACCATTTCATAGGCGCCCTTGGCCCCGCCCAGGAAGCGCGAGAGGTCGAACGACGGGTCGCGATGCTTGATCGCCGGCAGCCCGGTCAGGTCGACGCCGTCGTCGATCTGGTCCATCGCCGGGGCCTGGCGCGCGCCGGCCGCCACGGAGTCCGCGGCGGGAGTGTCCTCAGGCTGACGGCCGACGCGCCGACCCAGCACCGCATAGAGCTGGTACAGCACGACTCCGGCCAGGCCGGCGAAAATGATCAGTTCGAGGACTTGCAATTCTTCAGGCTCACGGAACGAACGTAATCTTCAATATAGGACACCGTAACGCCCACGTCAGGGGCGACGTTGCCATGGCATAGGGCGCATGATAGCAGCCCAGGCCACAACAGGACGTGAATGCGCGTCCACCAACCGGATTTTCCCGACTATGACCGATACCGACGCCGCCGGCCCCGAGACCAATGGTGCGGGCGCCCCCGAGCCCGGCATCCGCATCCTCGCCCAGTTCATCCGTGACCTGTCGTTCGAGAACCCGCGCGCGCCCGAGACGCTGCGCGCCCAGAACGCGGTCCAGCCGCAGATCGAAATGGGCGTCGAAATGAACGCCCGCGGCCGCGAAGACGGCCTGTTCGAAGTCGACCTGAAGCTGTCGGCCCGCGCCGAGCGCGACGACGGCCCGGTGTTCCACGTCGAGCTGCTCTACGGCGGCGTGTTCCAGATCACCGGCGTCAGCCAGGAAGACCTCGAGCCGGTGCTGCTGGTCGAGTGCCCGCGCTTCATGTTCCCGTTCGCCCGCCAGATCATCGCCTCGGTGACCTCGGACGGCGGCTTCCCGCCCTTCATGCTCGACCCGATCGACTTCGGCGGCGTCTACGCCGCGCGCAAGGCCCAGGCCCTGGGCGGCGAGACCATCGGCAACGCCTGACGACATTGAGGGGGACGGCCCAGGCCATCCCCCTCGCTTCTGCTAGCCCGCCGGTCGCCTGGCGGCCAGCATTCCCAGCACCAGCAGAGCCATGCCGGCCGCGAACCCGGCCAACGGCCAGGCGCTGTCCCCGCCCAGCCAGACCACCGCCGCCGAGCCCAGCACGCCGACGATCACGCTCTCGATGCTGAAGTAGAGCGCCACCGCGGTCCCGGCCGCCCCGCCGAACGCCGCCAGCGCGCCGTTGGCGCAGACCGCAAGCGCCAGCACCATCCCGACGGCCATCACCCACATCGGCGGCAGCAGCGTCCAGAACGACGGCGCGCCCCAGATCTGGCCCGCCGCCAGCAGCGCCGCGCCGATGAGCAGCAGGCCCATGCCCCGCGCCAGGCTCCCCGCCGTCCCCCAGCGCGCCGCCGCCCGCCCGACGAACCGCGAGGCCAGGATCATCGCCAGCGCCGCGGTCGAAAAGGCGAGGCTGAACGCGAGCTGCGACAGGCCAGCCTGGCCGATCAGGATCCGCGGCGCGGTCGAGAAGAACACGAAGAACGTCCCCATCGCGGCGCTGAAGCCCAGCGTATAGGTCCAGAAGTCGCCGCTGCGCAGGACCGAGACGAACGGAGATCGGACGCGACCAGCGGCGACCGGCCGGGTCTCCGGCAGGTCATGGGCGGCGCGAAGGCCTGCGACGACCATCAGCGCGGCCAGGACGAAGAAGATCGCCCGCCACCCGAGCCCTTTGGCGATCAGCGCTCCGGCGATCGGACCCAGCGCCGGCACGAAGGACAGGATCGCCCCGAGCAGGCCGTAGATGCTCGCGGCCTCAGCCCGCTCGGCATAGACGTCGCGCACGATGGCGAAGGTCGCGACCAGGGCCGCCGAGGCGCCCGCCGCCTGCAGCGCCCGCCAGCCGACGAACGCCGGACCGCTGCCAGTCAGCGTGAGCGCCAGACTCGCCGCGGCGAACAGCGCCGCCCCGCCGAGCAGCACCGGGCGACGGCCGACGCGGTCGGACAGCGGCCCGAACGCCAGCTGGCCCAGGCCGAGCACGGCCATGTAGAGACTGAGCGTCAGTTGGACGACGGCGGGCGTCGTCGAAAGCTCGCCGGGCATGTCGGGGACGACCGGCAGATAGATGTCCATGGCCAGCGAGGCCAGGACGTCGAACGGCGCCAGCAGGGCCAGCGCGGCGGGCAGGGAATAGTTCCAGGGTCTGGCTTTGGAACCAGGCATGACTTTGCATCCACTCAAATCAGGAGATTTGGCGGCGGTCTGCCTTGGCTCTGGAGCTGGGTGTCGACCGCCGCAACAACGAAGGGGTGTTGTTGCGGCCTACCTGCTTGCGGACTCGGTCATGGGTCCCATCCCGGTTCGAGGAAGCGCTTTAGCTAGAGCATTTTCCGCCGAAGTGGCTACCGGTTCGGCGAAGAAAATGCGCCCGATTCAAGGATTCCGGAGCGATCTCCGATCCGATTGGATCGGAAATCGCTCGAGGCCGCGTCCGCGCCAGCGCAAGCTCGGCCCCGCCGGGGCCAGGGTTTCCCCGAATATTCAGCCGGTCGCTTCTGCGCCTTGATCGAGGCTTCCTCGATGCGAGAGCGGGACGATGAACACCACATTCGCGGCGGTCGGTGACTGGTTGAGCTCCGGGGCCTGGCTGCATTTCGGCGGGCGGGCGCTGACGGCCATCGCCATCGTGGCCGCCGCCTACGGGCTCGTGCGGCTGATGCGCGCGCTTCTGGACCGCGTGCGACGACGCTCCAAGGCCGCCTCGCCGCTGATCTACATCTTCGAGCAGGTCGCCGGCTACGCCATGCTGGTGGTCGGGGTGCTGGCCGGCCTGGCCACGCTCGGCCTCGACCTCAGCTCGTTCACGGTCTTCGCCGGCGCCACCGGCGTCGGCGTCGGCCTGGGCCTGCAGGGCGTGGTCAAGGAGTTCGTCGCCGGCCTGGTGCTGATCTTCGACCCGACCCTCCAGGTCGGTGACTTCATCGAGCTGGAAAGCGGCCTGCGCGGCGAGGTCGTCGAGATCGGCGCCCGGGCCACCCGGCTGCGCACCAACGACGACGTCAATGTCGTGATCCCCAACTCCAAGCTGATGCAGAGCCAGGTGGTGAACTGGACCTACAACGAGGAATCCCGCCGCATCCACGTGCCGTTCACAGTGGCCGAGGAATCCGACAAGGCGCGGGTCCGCGACGTGGTGCTGGCCGCGGCCGAGGCGCTGCCGTTCACCCAGACCGACCTCGCTCACCGCCGGACCCAGGTCTGGATGACCGGCTTCGGCGGCGACGGCCTCGACTTCGAGCTGATCGTCTGGCCGAGCGCGGAATCTTCGCGCCACCCATCCTCGATGCATGCCGCCTACACCTGGGCGATCCACGAGGCCCTGCGGGCGGCCGGCGTCAAGAGCGCCTCGCCGCAGCTCGATCTGCGCCTTCGCAACCTGTTCGGGCGCGAGGGCGACCATGCGCTCGACACCCTGAAGCTGAAGGCCGAGGCGCCGCCGCGCCAGCAGCCTCCCGGCTCGGCGCCCAACGACGCCGTCGCCGCGGTCTTCGACGATGCGGTCCGCAATACGCGGGCCCGGACGGCCGAGCCCCGCAAGCGCGAGACCCAGCCTTAAGCGGCCTCAACCCGGCCGTTCGGCGACGAAGCTGGCATAGACGCCGTCCTGCACGTGCTCGACGATCTCGAATCCGCAGTCGGTCAGCATCCGCGCGATCGCCCAGGCGAAGGTCGAATACTCCTCGCGGATATGACAGGCGCCCTCGGCCCGCGAATAGCCGGTGTTCTCGCTCAACCAGACGATCCAGCCCTCGGCCGCCTGCGCCAGTTCGCCCGGCGCTTCAGTGAACATGACGTCGCGCAGATAGAGCCGGCCGCCAGGCTTCAGCGCGGCATAGATCCGCGCCAAGGCCATGGCCTTCCAGAAATCGGGCAGGTGGTGCAGGGCGTTCTTGGCGGTGACCAGGTCGAAGCCCTGCTCGGGCGCCTCGAACGACAGGAAGCCGGCGCGCTGGAAGCTGAGATTGGGCAGGTCCTCGGCCCGCGCCTGCGCCGCCGCCAGCATCGCGGCCGAGACGTCGATCGCCACCACCGAACGGCACATCCGCGCCGCTTCGCGGGCCAGGATGCCGGTGCCGCAGCCGATGTCGGCCATGGTCATGTGCGGTTTCAGCCCGAGCTCGCTCAGCAACGCCCGGTCGCGCTCGGCCGAGCCGCCCTGTCTGGCGTCATAGGTGGCGACTTCCTGCTCGTCCTCGAAATCGAGGCCGACCTGGCGGGCGTCGTCGTACCACCAGTCATAGGCGTTCGGGATTGGCGGGGTCTGCATGTCGGGTCTCCATCGGAATGCGGATGGAGAGCGCGCCGATCCATCCGCAGATTTGCGGGGATCGGTGGCGCGAAAGGCTATGGCCGAGCGCGGTCCTGCATCCCCGGGGCGGGGATGGCTACGGTCTGGACCTGGATGCGCTGTGAGGGCATGAAGGCAAGCTATGACGTAACGCCGGTCCGCGACAAGCGCTTGGCCCTCGACGGACGGCCGCCGATGAGCTCTCCTGGCGGCGGTTGAGCCAACAGGTGCGCCCGCCGCATGACGCTGCAATCGACCACGCCGCACCCGTCGGCCAGGGAGGAACGTCTGCTCGCGACCTCGATGGCGACGACCATCGTCTTCGCGGTGGCCAGCATCGGGTTCGGGCTCTGGCTCGGCTCCAAGTCGGTGACCTTCGACGGGTTCTACGACCTGATCGACGCGGCGATGACCGCCATCGCCCTGCTGACCGTGCGGCTGATCGCGCGCGGCGACGACCGCCGCTTCCAGTACGGCTACTGGCATCTGGAGCCGATGCTGGCCCTGCTCAACGGTCTGGTGCTCAGCTTCGCCTGCGCCTACGCCTTCCTCGACGGGCTGAACGGGCTGCTGGCCGGCGGCCGAAATGTGCAGTTCGGCCTCGGCGCGGTCTATGCGGGGGCCAGCAGCGTGCTCAGCTTCGGCATGTTCGCCTATGTGCGCAGTTCGGCCCGCCACCTGAATTCCCAGATGCTCGACGTCGACTCCCGCTCCTGGCTGATGGGCGGGGTGCTCAGCGCCGCCCTGTGCCTCAGCTTCCTGATCGGCCGCGCGCTGACCGGCAGCGGCGCCGAGTGGATGGCCCCCTATGTCGACCCGATGATCCTGGTGATCGTTGCGGTCTGCCTCGCCCCGTTCCCGGCCTTGACCCTCTGGCGCGCCAGTCAGGACATCCTGATGATCGCGCCGACTGCGCTCGACCAGCAGGTGCGCGAACTCGCCGCTGAGGTCGCCGCCCGTTACGGCTTTTCCGGTTACAGCTCCCACGTCGTGCGCTCGGGCCGCCAGCAATTCATCGAGATCGGCTTCGTCGCCCCGTCCGGACAGACGACCATGAGCTTCGAGCAGCTCGACACCATCCGCCGCGAGATCGCGCTGGCGATGGGCGGGCTCAATCCCGGCTACTGGCTGACCGTCGACTTCACGGCCGACGAACGGTGGATCTGAAGCGTCGGCTCTAGAGCCCGAACTTGCCCCAGAGTTCCTCGTTCTTGACCACTTCGCGCACGAACTTGGCATGTAGCTCGCGCTCGGCGTCGGTCGAGCGGAAGGGCAGGGGGCGCGGCCGGGCGCCATAGACCGCAGCCTTCGCCACGGCGACGGCGTGGGCCGCCATTTCGCGGGTGGTCAGCTCCAGGGTTAGGGCGCGGCCGCCCTTCAGCTCGAGGTAGACCGCCGCCAGCAGCCGGGCGTCGATGAGCGCCCCGTGCTTTTCCCGCTCGGAGAGCGAGATCTTGAAGCGCTTGCAGAGTGCGTCGAGCGAGTTGTGCATCCCTGGAAAGCGCTTTCGCGCCAGAGCCAGGGTGTCGATCCAGCGCTCCTCCGGAATGCCAGCCAAGCCCAGCCCCTCCAGCTCGTAGTTCACGAACGTCCGGTCGAAGGTGGCGTTGTGGGCGATGATCGGGGCGTCGCCGACGAACTCCAGGAAGTCTTGATGGATCTCCTTGTCGCGGAACTTCGGCTTGCCGCGCAGGAAGTTCGCCGACAGCCCGTGGACCTTCTCGGCCTCGGGCGGCATGTCGCGCTCGGGATCGATATAGACGTGGAAGCTGCGCCCGGTCGGCAGGTAGTCCTCGATCTCCAGGCAGGCGAGTTCGACCAGCTTGTGGCCCAGATGCGGCTCGAAGCCGGTGGTTTCGGTGTCGAGAACGATCTCACGCGCCATGGAAACTACTTCGGCTGCTTCGAGCCGCGCTTCAACCCGGCGGCTTGTCGCGAAGACCCTTTAGCTTTGGACAAAATCAGGGCGCGGAGCTCCGCGCGCTCTCGGGCCTGCGCTGTGGATCGCGCATGGTCGCGATGATCTCCGCCACCTGTTCGCGGGCCCGCTCCAGGCCGCGGCCGGTGTCGACCACGAAATGGGCTCGAGCGCGCTTTTCAGCGTCGTGCATCTGCCGCGACAGAATGGCGTCCAGCCGCTCGGCGGTCATGCCGGGTCGGGCCAGCACCCGTTCGCGCTGCTGGGTTTCCGGGGCCGAAACCACCACCACCGCGTCCATATTGGCGTGGCCGCCGGTCTCGTAGAGCAGGGGGATGTCCAGCACGACCATGTCGGCCTTGGCGTCCTCCGCCGCCTTGAAGAAGTGGATCCGGTCGGCGCCGACCAGCGGATGGACGATGGAATTGAGCTTGGCCATCGCCTCGTCGTTCCCCAGCACCCGTTGGCGCAGGGCTTCGCGGTCGACGGCGCCGTCCTTGGTCACGCCCGGAAACGCCGCCTCCAGCGGCTCGACCGCCGCGCCGCCCGTCTCATACAGGTCGGCCACCGCCGCGTCGGCGTCGTAGACCGGGATGCCCGCCTCGCGGAACATCTTGGCGGTCGTCGACTTGCCCATGCCGATGGAGCCGGTCAGGCCGATGATGAGCATGCAGTCCTCGCACTCAGAAGTGTCTTCCCGGTTTCGACCGAAGGTCGAAGGCCGGGACCTATGAACACCAGATGGCGCCCGATGTCGCCCAAGCCATTCAGCGACGGAGGCAATGGGTTGTGGGTCTCACAACCCCAGCGCCTTGATCGCCAAGGCCCGCACATCGACATCGCTCGGCGGCTTCTGGCCGTAGAAATACTCGAAGCTCGGGACGGCCTGGCCGATCAGCATGGCCAAGCCGTCGACCGTCCGCCGCCCCAGCTGTTCGGCCTGCGCCAGGAACGGGGTCTTCAGCGGCTTGTAGACCATGTCTATCACCACCGCGTCCGCCGGCGTCGCGTCCAGCGGAACCTCCAGCCCGGCCGCGCCGGACAGCCCGGCCGAGGTGGCGTTGACCACCGCGATCACGCCCTCGAACGCTGCAGCGGCCTCGGTCAGCGGATAGGCCTGCGCGCCCAGCGGTTGGGCGATCTCCTGCGCCTTCAGCAAGGTGCGGTTGACGATGCGGACCTGCGGGCAGCCGGCTTCAACGAAGGCCGCCGCCGCGCCGCGCGCCGCGCCGCCGGCGCCCAGGATCGCCACCGGCCCGGCTTTCGGATCAAAGCCCGGGGCCTGCTCGGCGAACGCGCCCAGCATCCCCAACCCGTCGGTGTTGTCGGCGAAGATCGTGCCGTCGTCGCGGAACACGAGTACGTTGGCGGCCTCCGCGCTCCTGGCCCGGAAGCTGGCCTCGTCGGCCAGGGCCAGCGCCTCGCCCTTGAACGGCAGGGTGACGTTCAGCCCCGCGACGCCGCCGCCGCGAAGGGCTTCGGCAAAGGCCGTGAACCGGCCCGGCTGGGTGGAGAACGGCACATAGACCCCGTCGATCCCCGCCGCCGCCAGCCACGCGTTGTGCAGGATCGGGCTCATCGAATGGACGATCGGACGCCCGACCACCCCGGCGACCTTGGTCGCGCCGGAGATGCTCATGGCGTCAGCACCCCATGCCGGCGGAAGAGATCCAGGAGGCCCATCAGCGGCAGGCCCAGGATCGCGAAATAGTCGCCCTCGATCTTCGAGAACAGCTGCGCGCCCGGGCCTTCCAGCCGGTAGCAGCCGACCGAGCCCAGCATCTCCTCGCCCTCCAGCGCCAGGTAGGCGTCGAGGAAGTCGTCGGAGAAGTCGCGCATGGTCAGGGTCGCCGAGACGATCTCGCGCCAGATCGGCGTCCCGTCCTTGGCCACCACCACCGCCGAATGCAGCTTGTGGGGCTTGCCGCGCATGGTCTTCAGCCGTTCGGCCGCCGCCTCCAGCGTCTCGGCCTTGTCGTAGAGCTGGCCCTCGAACTCCAGGGTCTGGTCCGAGCCGATCACGAAGCCGGGACGGCCGGCGGAGATCTTCACCGCCTTGATCTCTGCCAGGGCGTCGGCGACGTCGCGCGGGGTCGCGCCTTGCGCCAGCATCGCGGTCTTGACCGCGTCCTCGTCGACGCCGGCCACCGCCACCTCGAATGGCACGCCGGCCCCGGTCAGCACCGCACGCCGCGCCGCGCTCTTCGAGGCCAGGATGATCTGCTCGCCCATCAGCCCAGCACCTCGACCTGGCCATGGCCGCCGTGCAGCAGGTTCAGCACCGCCGCGGCCGTTTCCTCGACGCTGCGGCGGGTGACGTCGATCACCGGCCAGCCCTGGCGCTCATAGAGCCGCCGCGCCTTCACCGTCTCCTCGCGCACCGCTTCGATGTCGATGTAGCTCGACTCCCGATCCTCCTTAAGGCTCAGCAGCCGGTTGCGGCGGATCTGGATCAGCCGGTCGGGCGAAATGGTCAGCCCCACCACCAGGGTGTTCTTCAGGTCGAACAGCTTTTCCGGCGGCGGCCGGGTCGGCACCAGCGGCACGTTCGCCGCCCGCACCCCGCGATGGGCCAGGTAGATGCAGGTCGGGGTCTTGGAGGTCCGCGAGACGCCGACCAGCACCACGTCGGCCTGCTCCAGGTCCTGGCCGCCCTGGCCGTCGTCATGGCCGATCGCGTAGTTCAGCGCGTCCATGCGGTTGAAATAGTCGTTGTCGAGCGCGTGCTGCACGCCCACCCGCCGGCTGATCGAGGCGCCCAGATAGCGCTGCAGCGAGGAGACCAGCGGGTCGAGCGCGGCGATGCACGGCATGTCGAGCCGCCGCACGCCTTCTTCCAACGCCGTGCGCAGCTGGTCGTCGACGATGGTGTGGATCACCACGCCGGGCGCTTCCTCGATGTCGGTCAGCGCCCGCTCCAGCTGCCGGGGCGAGCGGACCAGCGCGTAGATGTGCTCGATCGGCAGCACGTTCTCGAACCGGGCGCACACCGCCCGCGCCATCGCGTTCAGCGTCTCGCCGGTGGAGTCCGACACGAGGTGGACGTGGAAGTAGGTCGCAAAGCGGGTCATGGAGCCTTTGCCGGCGCGTAAAGGGGAATCTGCAGGGTGCGGATCGCAAAGCTGGGGATGAAAGAGTCGAAACCTTCTTAACGAAGCCGGACCGTTTTGGGGAAGAGTCGCCGCGGCGGCGGGCCGGTTGTGAACGGACGGGAAAACAGCCGCAGTTTGCGCCCGGCTCGTCCACGGCTCCGTTAGTTAAAAAAGGATGAACAGGGCCTGCTTCCGAGAGCGGTCTAACGACTCCCGTTCGTCATCGTTGACTCCCTGTTAACCCTTTAACGAAAGGTAAACGGCAGTTGGGGTTTAGCGGTTTTCCCCGCAACTCACAGGTATGGCTTAACCATGTTGGAAACCGCCCGATCGCCTTGTTGAAAAGGGGTTGGCGCGGTATGGCCGGGGGAAGTTGTCCCCACTTCTCCAAGGGCCAACCTCTAACTCCACTTCCCATTTAAGAATCTTAGATAAGAAGAAGAAGGGCAGGCGGGCTTGAGCCTTTCGTCCGAAGCCGGTTTAACGAGCCGCATGTCGGGACATGAAACACCGCGCCTCCTGCGGGCGCTCGCAGGCGAAACCCTCGATCGGCCGCCGGTCTGGTTCATGCGCCAGGCCGGCCGTTCGTTGCCGGAGTACCGCGAGCTGCGGGCCCGGGCCGGCGACTTCATCGCCTTCTGCCACAATCCGGAGATGGCCGCCGAGGCGACGCTGCAGCCGATGCGCCGCTTCCCGCTGGATGCGGCCATCGTGTTCGCCGACATCCTGCTGATCCCGCGTGCGCTGGGCCAGGACGTCTGGTTCGAGGCCGGCGAGGGGCCGCGGCTTGGCGAGCTACCGCCGATCGAGGCGCTGGCCGACCAGATCGAGGCCTCCACCGGCCGGCTGTCGGAGATCGGCGAGACCCTGAGCCGCGTCCGCGCCGAGCTTGAGCCCGAGCGCGCCCTGATCGGGTTCGCCGGCGCGCCGTGGACCGTCGCCACCTACATGATCGAAGGCCGCGGTTCGCAGCGCGAGGCCGCCCGCGCCTATGCTTATCGCAACCCCGAAAAGCTCGACGCCCTGCTGGACGTGCTGGTGGAGTCCACCGCCCGCTACCTGGTCATGCAGGCCAAGGCCGGCGCCCAGGTGCTGAAGCTGTTCGAGAGCTGGGCCGAGAGCCTGTCGGAGGACATGTTCGAGCGCATCGTCATTCGCCCGCACACGGCGATCATCGAGAAGGTCCGCGCCGCCGGGATCGAAGTTCCGTTCATCGGCTTCCCGCGCGGGGCCGGCGCCCAGGTCGCCAACTACGCGGCCAAGGTCCCGGTCCAGGCCGTCGCCCTCGACACCCAGGCCACCGCCGCGCTCGGCCGCCAGATCCAGGCCGGCGGCAAGACCATCCAGGGCGCGCTCGACAACCTGCTGCTGCGCGCCGGCGGCCCGGCCCTCGACGCCCGGGTCGACGCCCTGATCGAGCAGTGGAACGGCGGCCCCTACATCTTCAACCTCGGCCACGGGGTGATGCCCGATACGCCGATCGAGCATATCGAGCGGACGATCCGCAGGGTGACCGGTAAATGATGAAGCTGGCCGTCGTCCTCTTCAACCTCGGAGGACCGGACGGGCCCGAGGCGGTGAAGCCGTTCCTCACCAACCTGTTCAGCGACCCGGCGATCATCAGCCTGCCCGGCATCGTCCGCCTGCCGCTGGCCCGGATGATCGCCTCGGGCCGCGAGGACACCGCCAAGGCCAACTACGCGATCATGGGCGGCGCCTCGCCGCTGCTGCCGGAGACGAAGCGCCAGGCCGAGGCCCTGCAGACCGCGCTCACCGCCGCCCGTCCGGAGCTGGAGACGCGGGTCTTCATCTCGATGCGCTACTGGAAGCCGTTCGCCGACCAGACCGCCCGCGAGGTGGCTGAGTTCGCGCCCGACCAGGTGGTGCTGCTGCCGCTCTATCCGCAGTTCTCGACCACGACCACGGCCTCGTCGCTGAAGGACTGGGCGCGCGCCTATCGCGGCCCTGGGGCCAGCCACGCGGTCTGCTGCTATCCGACCGCCCCGGGGCTGGTGGAGGCGCACGCCCGCGCGATCAGCCAGACCTGGCTGAAGGCCGGACGGCCGGACAATGTGCGGCTGCTGTTCTCGGCCCATGGCCTGCCGGAAAAGGTGATCAAGGCTGGCGACCCCTACCAGGTTCAGGTCGAGGCCACCGCCCGCGCCGTGGCCGAGCTGCTGCCCGAACTGCCCGACTGGAGCGTCTGCTACCAGAGCCGGGTCGGCCGCCTGAAATGGATCGGCCCCTCGACCGACGAGGCGATCCGCCAGGCCGCCGCCGACGGCCAGGGCGTGTTGGTCAGCCCGATCGCCTTCGTGTCCGAGCATGTCGAGACCCTGGTCGAGCTCGACCACGAGTACGCCGAACTGGCCCGGACGCTGGGCTGCGCGCCCTATCTGCGCGCCCCGACCCCGACGATCGACGGCGCATTGATCGATACCCTGGCGGCCGCGACGCTGGAGGCGCTAGGTCGCGGCGCCGCGCCGGCGCCGTTCGGGACGTGGCGTTGTCCGGCGGCGCATGGCAAATGCGCCTGTAAGATGGGCTAGGGGGAGCCGATGAACCACTTCGACCTGCTGCGCGGCCTGCACATCATCGCGGTGATCGCCTGGATGGCCGGCATGATGTACCTGCCGCGGCTCTACGCCTACCACACCGAGACCGCGCCTCCGGGCAGCGAGTTCGACAAGCACTTCCTGGTCTGGGAGCGCAAGCTCCTGAAGATCATCATCAATCCGGCGATGATCATCGTCTGGGCGCTGGGCGTCGGCCTGATCCTCTATCACGTCTATGCGGTGGGCGAGGGGTGGGGCTTCCTGCTGCAGCCGTGGATGATCGTGAAGCTGGCCGCCGTGCTGTTCATCTCCGGCTGGCACGGTTTCCTGGCCGGCTCCTACAAGAAGTTCCTGGCCGGCCAGCGTCCGAAGTCGGCGAAGTTCTGGCGCGCCACCAACGAACTGCCGTTCCTGGCTGCGGTGGTCGCCGTCCTGGCCGTGACCCTTCAATTCGGCCAGCGCTGATCCTATTTGCGCTTCGGCGCGTCATCCCGGTTTCGCCGCAGGCGAAGACCGGGACCCGCGCCGGCTGCGTAGGACGCGGCTGGGGCGAGCCCTGGTCTATACGGTGTTCATGGGCCCCAGTCTGGCTTCGCAAACCGGGGCGACGTCTTGAACGCCAGCCCCGCGACCGCAGCCACGCTTGACCAGCCGCCCGGCATGTGGTTCCGCTGACCGCACGTGGAGTCGCGCCGCGAAGCCACGCCCCGCCTTTTCCCGTGCGCCGCGCGCTGAACATCAGCCGCTGCGGCCCGGTCCTAGAAAAATTCATCGGCGCGCACCCCGCGCCATGTTCGATTCCCCCGGCGCCCGAAGTCCGTTCGGCCCCCGCCTGGGACCATCAGAGTAATATCATGAGCCAAGACACCCCCGCCCCGACCGAGGAAACCCCGGTCGAAAACGTGGAAACCCCGGTCCTCGAGGACGCCCAGGTCGAAGCCGGCGCCGAGGCCGAGGACGAAGAAGACGAGGGCCCCTCGGAGGTCGCCGCAGCGATCGCCGCCATGGGCCTCACCCGCATGTCGCTGCAGGAGCTGAAGGACAAGTCGCCCGCCGACCTGCTGTCCTTCGCCGAGACGCTGGAGATCGAGAACGCGAACTCCATGCGCAAGCAGGACATGATGTTCGCGATCCTCAAGGCCCTGGCCGAGGAAGGCGTGCAGATCTCCGGCTCCGGCACGCTGGAGGTCATGCAGGACGGCTTCGGCTACCTGCGCAGCCCGGAAGCCAACTACCTCTCCGGCCCCGACGACATCTATGTCAGCCCCTCGCAGATCCGGAAGTTCGGCCTGCGCACCGGCGACACCGTCGACGGCGGCATCCGCGCCCCGCGTGAGGGCGAGCGCTATTTCGCCCTGGTCAGCGTCGACCAGATCAATTTCGAAGCGCCGGAAAACGTCCGCCACAAGGTCCTGTTCGACAACTTGACGCCGCTCTATCCGGACCAGCGTCTGAAGATGGAGATCGAGGACCCGACCCTGAAGGACCGCACCGGCCGGGTCATCGACATCGTCGCCCCGCTCGGCAAGGGCCAGCGCTGCCTGATCACCGCTCCGCCGCGGGTCGGTAAGACGGTGATGCTGCAGAACATCGCCAAGTCGATCGAGACCAACCACCCCGAGTGCTATCTGATCGTCCTCCTGATCGACGAGCGCCCGGAAGAAGTCACCGACATGCGCCGCACCGTCCGCGGCGAGGTGGTGTCCTCGACCTTCGACGAGCCGGCCACCCGCCACGTGCAGGTCGCCGAAATGGTCATCGAAAAGGCCAAGCGCCTGGTCGAGCACAAGCGCGACGTGGTCATCCTGCTGGACTCGGTCACCCGTCTCGGCCGCGCGTACAACACCGTCGTCCCGTCGTCGGGCAAGGTGCTGACCGGCGGTGTCGACGCCAACGCCCTGCAGCGCCCCAAGCGCTTCTTCGGCGCGGCGCGGAACATCGAAGAAGGCGGCTCGCTGACCATCATCGCCACCGCCCTGATCGACACCGGCAGCCGGATGGACGAAGTCATCTTCGAAGAGTTCAAGGGCACCGGTAACTCGGAAATCATCCTGGACCGCAAGGTCGCCGACAAGCGGATCTACCCCGCCGTCGACGTCATCAAGTCGGGCACCCGCAAGGAAGATCTCATCACCCCGAAGGAGCACTTGCAGAAGTCGTTCATCCTGCGCCGCATCATCACTCCGATGGGCGCCCAGGACGCGATCGAGTTCCTGCTCGACAAGCTCCGCCAGTCGAAGAACAACGAAG
This sequence comes from Phenylobacterium sp. 58.2.17, assembly GCF_026411515.1. Lineage (NCBI taxonomy): Bacteria > Pseudomonadati > Pseudomonadota > Alphaproteobacteria > Caulobacterales > Caulobacteraceae > Phenylobacterium > Phenylobacterium sp. 58.2.17. The sequence goes on from NZ_JAPMTQ010000005.1 coordinate 130,211, forward strand.
ACTTCTTCCAGTCGATGAACACCTAGGGCGTCACGCCTTAGCGGACACGAAAAAGGGGCTCGCGGCGACGCGGGCCCCTTTGTTTTGAGCCAACTAACTGACTCTAAACATGTTTCACGTGGAACACCCGGTATTGTCCCGGGGTGTCGCCCCGCTGCGCGCCGCGGGGACGGAAGACCCCTACGGGATCAGTAAACTAGCCCCGACCGTCTCGCGGCCCTCCAGGGCCTCGTGCGCCCTGCGGGCGTCGCCCAGTGCGAAGGTCTGGCCGATGTCGATCTTCACCGCGCCGGACTTGATCACGTCGAACAGGGCGCCGGCGCTCTCGTCCAGCTCCTCTGTCGTCGCCGTGTAGTCGAACATCGTCGGGCGGGTGAAGAACAGCGAGCCGGCCTGCGACAGCCGCAGCGGCGCGAACGGCGGCACAGGTCCCGAGGCGTTGCCGAACGAGACGAACATCCCGCGCCGCGCCAGGCTTCCCAGGGTGCCCTCGAAGGTCGCGGCTCCGACCGAGTCATAGGCCACCGGCACGCCCCGGCCGTCGGTCAGCCGCCGGACCTCGGCGGCGACGTCCTGATCGCGATAGAGGATGACGTGGTCGGCGCCGTGGCCGCGAGCCAGTTCGGCCTTGGCTTCGGACCCGGCGGTGCCGATCACCCGCGCCCCCAGGTGTTTGGCCCACTGGACCAGGATCGAGCCGACGCCGCCGGCCGCCGCGTGCACCAGGATGGTGTCGCCGGCCTTCACGGGGAATGTGCGCCGAACCAGGAACTCGGCGGTCATACCTTTCAGCAGCGCTGCGGCCGCGACCTTGATGTCGACGCCTTCGGGCGCCTTCACCGCCCGGGCGGCGTTGGTGACGTGCAGCTCCGAATAGGCGCCGATGGGTCCGGAGGCGTAGGCCACGCGGTCGCCGGCCTTGAAGCGCTCGACGCCGTCGCCCACCGCCTCCACCACCCCGGCGGCCTCCAGCCCGAGGCCCGACGGCAGCTTCACCGGATAGAGGCCGGTGCGGTGGTAGGTGTCGATGAAGTTCACCCCCACCGCCTCATGCCGCACCAGGATTTCCCCGGCCTTGGGGGAGGGGACCTCCACCTCCACCAGTTCAAGCACCTCGGGCCCGCCGGTGCGCTCGATACGGATCGCTTTCATCGTTGCCTCTCAGGCCAGGTGTTGATTGAAGAACGCCAGCGTGCGGCCGCCCGCCAGCTTGGCGTCGGCGGCGTCATAGTGCTCGCCGCCCTCGCGGGCGAAGGCGTGGTCGCGGCCGGGATAGGTGAAGATCTCGACCTGCGGATGGTTCTTCAACTGGGCGAGGATCAGGGCCTGGGCTTCCTTCGGCACGAACTGGTCTTCCTCGGCGATGTGCATCAGCAGCGGATGGGCCTGCTTCTCGCTCTCGACCAGGTGCTTCTCGATACCGACGCCGTAGTAGGCGACCGACGCGTCCGCGTCCGTGCGGGTCGCCGTCAGATAGGCCAGCAGGCCGCCCAGGCAGAAACCGACCGCTCCGACCTTGCCGTTGACCTCGGGCAGCGCGCGCACATGGTCGATGGTCGCGGCGATGTCCTTCACCCCGGCCTCGACGTCGAAGGCGTTGTACAGTTCAAAGGCCTTCTTCCATTCGGCCTCGGACTGGTCGGTGATGTCGATCCCCGGTTCGATCCGCCAGAACAGGTCGGGACAGACCGCCAGGAAGCCGGCCGCGGCCAGCTCGTCGCAGACGCCGCGCATCACCGCGTTCACGCCGAAGATCTCCTGGATGACCACTATGGCCGGCGCCTTCGGATTGCCCGGTCGCGCCACGTAAGCGGCGAACTGGCCGTCGTCGGTCTTGATGGTGGTGGTCTCACCCATCGGTAACTCCCGTCTCAGAAAACTTTAGGCCCTGCGCGCTACTAGCGCGCGGCAGCCGAGAGTGGATACCGGTTTCGGCGACCGCCGCGCGCTCACTTTTACGAGTGGTCCCTATCGAGCCCGGCTGGATAGGGATGGCGCGGACGCCCCGGCTGCGCTCATAACGATGTGGTCAAGCATCACGTCGGCTGTAGGGTTATCCGAATGAAGATGACGATTGAAATCGACTGCTCGCCCCAGGAGGCCCGCGCCTTCCTCGGTCTTCCGGACGTGTCCGGTCTCAACGACAAACTGGTCGAAGAGATGCAGAAACGCATGACGGCGAACATGGCGATGCTGTCGCCAGACGAGCTGATCAAGAACTGGACCGCGTTTGGGGTTGGGGCGCAGGAGCAGTTCCGCAACCTGATGAACGCCGCGGTCGACGTCGGCATGGGCGCCGCCCGCTCCAAATGACCGACACCATCTTTGCGCCCGCCACCGCCGCCGGGCGATCGGCGGTCGCGGTCGTGCGGCTGTCGGGACCGGCGACCGGCGCGGCGCTGAAGGCCCTGGCCGGCAAGCTGCCCCGACCGCGCGAAGCGGTGCTGCGCACTCTGCGCGACGGGGACGGGCGCGCCCTCGATCAGGCCCTGGTGCTCTGGTTCGAAGGACCGGCCAGCTATACCGGCGAGGACGCCGCCGAGTTTCACGTGCACGGCGGCCCGGCCGTGGTCGCCGGGCTCTTGGAGGCGATCGCCGCCCAGGGGCTGCGGCTGGCCGAACCCGGAGAGTTCACCCGCCGGGCCTTCGAGAACGGCAAGCTCGACCTGGCCCAGGCCGAGGGGGTCGCCGATCTGATCGAGGCCGAGACCGAGGCCCAGGCCCGCCAGGCGCTGGACCAACTGGGCGGTGCGCTCGGCCAGGCCCAGACCCGCTGGCGCGACGGGTTGATCGAGGCGCTGGCCATGTTCGAGGCCGCCGTCGATTTCCCGGACGAGGAGGTGCCCGCCGATGTCGCCGCCCGGGCCCGGCCCGCGCTGCAGAGCCTGATCGCCGAGCTGGAGCACGCCGTCGCCGGCGTGAAACGCGGCGAGCGGGTCCGTGAAGGATTCCGGGTCGCCCTGGTTGGGGCCCCCAACGCCGGCAAGAGCACTATCCTCAACGCCCTGGCCGGGCGGGAGGCGGCGATCGTCACCGCCACGCCCGGCACGACCCGCGACGTCATCGAGGTGCCGATGCGGCTGGCCGGATACAAGGCGCTGCTCGCCGACACCGCCGGCCTGCGCGACACTCACGACGAGATCGAGGCAGAGGGCGTGCGCCGGGCCCGGGCCTGGGCCGATGAGGCCGATCTGCGGATCTGGGTGGTCGACGGCGCCAGCGACGCGGCCGCCACCGTCCCGGCTCTGCATCCGCATGACCTCTGCTTGATCAACAAGGCCGACCTCGGGCAGGGGGCCGAGACCGGCCACGCCCTGGTCGAGGCCCGGGCGCTGAATGTGGAGGTTCTTAGACTCTCGGCCTGGAAACCTGACGATATCTCGGCGCTGGAAAAGGCGCTGGAGCAGCGGGTGGTCGACGCCCTGGCCGGGGCCGAGCCGCCGACCGCCACGCGCCTGCGTCACCGCGAACTGCTGTCCGAGGCGCTTGAGCGGCTTAACCGAGCCCTGGCGCTGGACGACGACCTGGAGCTGGCGGCGGAGGACGTGCGCCTGGCGGGACGGGCGTTGGACCGGATCACCGGGCGGATCGACCCGGAAGACGTGCTCGACCGTGTGTTTTCCAGCTTCTGCATCGGCAAATAGCCGCCGTTTCACGTGAAACACGGCCTCCAATTGCTCCCCCGTTGGGGGAGCTGTCAGCCGACCGGCTGACTGAGGGGGCTTGCTGAGTCAGCAGACCCCCTCCGTCTCGACGCTCTGCGTCGATCCGCCTCCCCCGTTGGGGGAGGAACTGATCGCTGTTTCACGTGAAACACCCCTTCGCGCGTTAACGGAATCCCACGTGAAAACCCCCCCTTTGTTCGCTATATAGCTGCTGATCACGCCCCCGGCCGTCCCGGGGGCGTCTTCCGTGGAGACGAGCTTGAGCGCCTGGGACGTCATCATCATCGGGGGAGGGCACGCCGGCTGCGAGGCTGCTGCGGCTTCCGCGCGCGTCGGCGCCAAGACCCTGCTGCTGACCCACAAGCTCGAGACCATCGGCGAGATGAGCTGCAACCCCGCCATCGGCGGGCTTGGCAAGGGCCACCTGGTCCGTGAGATCGACGCGCTCGACGGCCTGATGGGCCGGCTGGCCGACCAGGCCGGTATCCAGTTTCGGATGCTCAACCGCTCCAAGGGGGCGGCGGTGCGCGGCCCGCGCAGCCAGATCGACCGCAAGCTCTATCGCCAGGCGATGCAGGCCGAGCTCGCCGCCACCCCGAACCTCACCGTGATGGCCGAGGCGGTGGAGGACCTGATCGTCGTGGACGGCGTCGTCCAGGGCGTGGTCGGGGCCACCGGGACCGAATACCGGGCCGGCCGCGTGGTGCTGACCACCGGCACCTTCCTCAAGGGCCTGATCCATCAGGGCGACACACGCGTCCCGGCCGGCCGGGTCGGCGACGCGCCGGCCATCGGCCTTTCGGACCGGCTCTACGCCTCGGGGCTGACCATGGGCCGCCTGAAGACCGGCACGCCGGCGCGGCTCGACGGCTCGACGATCGCCTGGGACGGCCTGGAAATGCAGGCCGCCGACGACGAGCCGGCGCCGTTCTCGTTCCTGACCGACAAGATCACCGTGCCGCAGATCTCCTGCGGGGTGACCTACACCAACGCCCAGACCCACCAGATCATCGCCGAGCGGCTGACCGAGTCGGCGGTCTATGGCGGCCGCATCAACGGCCGGGGCCCGCGTTACTGCCCGTCGATCGAGGACAAGGTCGTCCGCTTCGGCGACAAGGACAGCCACCAGATCTTCCTGGAGCCCGAGGGCCTGGACGACGACACCGTCTATCCGAACGGCATCTCGACCTCGGTCTCGAGCGAGACCCAGGACCTGTTCCTGCGCACCATCCCCGGCCTCGAGAATGTCCGGGTGAAGCGCTACGGCTACGCGATCGAGTACGACTACGTCGATCCGCGCGAGCTCTATCCGACCCTGGAAGTGAAGAAGCTGCCGGGCCTCTATCTGGCCGGCCAGATCAACGGCACGACGGGCTATGAGGAGGCGGGGGCCCAGGGGCTGGTCGCCGGCCTCAACGCCGCCCGCGCCGCCTCGGGCCAGGACGCGGCCGCCTTCGGTCGCGACGAGGCCTATATCGGCGTGCTGATCGACGACCTGACCACGCGCGGCGTCACCGAGCCCTATCGGATGTTCACCAGCCGGGCGGAGTTCCGCCTGACCCTGCGCGCCGACAACGCCGACCAGCGGCTGACCGCGCGCGGTATGGCCTTGGGCGTCGTCGGTGTTTCACGTGAAACGTCGTACCTCGCCAAGGCGGCCGAACTGGCCCGCGCGCGCCAGCGGGCAGGGGAGTTGATCCTGTCTCCGAACATGGCCCAGAAGGCCGGCCTGCCGGTCAAGGCCGACGGCGTGATGCGCGACTTCGTGCAGCTGCTCGCCTACCCCACCATCGGCTTCGACGACCTGGCCCGCGTGTTCCCGGAGGCCGCCGAATGGTCGCCGGTGGTGCGCGAACAGCTCGAGATCGACGCCGCCTACGCCGGCTACCTCGATCGCCAGGCCGCCGACGCCGCCGCCTTCCGCCGCGACGAGAACCTGCGCTTGCCGGCCGACCTCGACTATGCCGGCGTCGGCGGGCTCTCCAACGAGGTGCGCGAGAAGCTGATCGCCGTCCGCCCGCTGACCCTCGGCCAGGCCGCGCGGATCGAAGGCGTCACGCCCGGCGCGCTCACGGCCCTGCTGGCCCACGTTCGTCGTCGCGCCGCCTGATCGCATGACCCAAGACGTGAATGACGCCGCCGCCTTCGCGGCCGCCACGGGCGCCAGCCCCCACGCCATCGCCGATCTCGAGCGCTACCGGTCATACCTGGCCGAGTGGAACGAGAAGATGAACCTCGTCGGCCCCGCGACGCTCGATGTCTTCTGGTCGCGGCACGCCTGGGATTCGGCGCAGATCCTGCCCCTGGCGCCCGACGCCCTGACCTGGGCTGATCTTGGAACCGGCGCAGGACTTCCCGGCATCGTGTTGGCGATCATGGGAAAAGACCGTCCCGGCTTTCACGTGCACCTGGTCGACAGCTTGACGAAACGCTGCCGGTTCCTGAACGAGGTGGTGACCGGCTTGCAGCTGCCGGCGACGGTTCACAATTCACGTGCGGAAGACTTGTCGCTGACTGTGGATATCGTCACGGCCCGGGCTTGCGCGCCTCTGTCGCGGCTGCTGGGGTATGCCCAGCCCTACTTCAAGCGAGGCGCGCAGGCGCTGTTCCTGAAGGGGCAGGAGGTTGCGTCCGAACTCGAAGACGCGGCGAGGACCTGGGATTTCGAGGCGGACGTGGCGCCCAGCTTGAGCGACGCCAGAGGCCGGATCGTGCGTGTGAGGAGGCTCGGCCGTGGCCGGAAAAGCTAAGCAAGGTCTGCGTGTCCTGGTGGTCGCCAACCAGAAGGGCGGGGTGGGCAAGACCACCACGGCCATCAACCTCGGCACCGCGCTGGCGGCCGTTGGCGAGAAGGTGCTGCTGATCGACTCCGATCCCCAGGGCAACGCCTCGACCGGCCTCGGCGTCGGCCGCGCCCAGCGCAAGGTCACGCTCTACGACGTACTGATGGGCGAGCAGCCGATCGTCTCGGCGGTGGTCCACACCGCCCTGCCAGGCCTCGACCTGGTCGCCGCCGACCCGGACCTGTCCGGCGTCGAGCTGGAGCTGGGCCAACAGGCCCGCCGCTCGTTCAAGCTGCGCGACGCGCTGGAGCCGATCCGCGCGTCGGGCGAGTACACCTACGTGCTGATCGACTGCCCGCCGTCGCTGAACCTGCTGACTGTCAACGCCATGGCCGCCTCGGACGCGGTGCTGGTGCCGCTGCAATGCGAGTTCTTCGCCCTCGAAGGCCTGACCCAGCTGCTGCGCACGGTCGACCTGGTGCGCGGCAGCCTGAACCCGAACCTGGAGATCCAGGGGGTGGTGCTGACCATGTACGACCGCCGCAACAGCCTGTCGGAACAGGTCGCTCGCGATGTCCGGGGGCACTTCGGCGAGACGGTCTACAACACGGTCATCCCGCGCAACGTGCGGGTCTCCGAGGCGCCCAGCTATGGCAAGCCGGTGCTGGTCTATGATCTGAAGTGCACGGGCTCGCAGGCCTATCTGAAGCTGGCGCGCGAGGTCGTGCTGCGGGAACGCGATCGCCGCAAGAAGGCGGCGTAAGGAAATATGATGGTCGAGAAGCGTGGATTGGGCCGCGGCCTGTCGGCCCTGCTGGGCGATGTTGACGAGGCCAAGGTGGTGGCGGGGGCCCCGGCCGAGGAGATCTCCGGCGTCCGCGAGATCCCCATCGAGCTGATCCACCGCAACGAGCACCAGCCGCGCTGGGTGTTCACCGAGGCCGAGGTCGAGGAGCTGGCCAGCTCGATCCGCGAGAAGGGCGTGCTGCAGCCGATCCTCGTGCGGCCCGCTCCCGGCCTGCCAGGCGAGTGGGAGATCGTCGCAGGCGAACGCCGCTGGCGCGCCAGCCAGAAGGCCGGCCTGCGGGTCATGCCGGTGCTGGTCCGCGAGTTGGACGATGTCCAGGTGCTCGAGATCGGCGTCATCGAGAACGTTCAGCGGGCCAACCTGAACCCGATCGAAGAGGGCGCCGCCTATCAGACCTTGATCGAGAAGTTCGGCCGCACCCAGGAAGAGGTCGCCGAAAGCATCGGCAAGAGCCGCAGCCACGTGGCCAACACCCTGCGGCTGATGAACCTGCCGGAGCCGGTGCGGAACTATGTGCTGGAGGGCAAGCTCTCGGCTGGTCACGCCCGGGCCATCCTGACCGCCGACGATCCCGTCGCGCTGGCCGAGCGCATCATCGCCGGCGGCCTGTCAGTGCGGGAGGCCGAGGTGCTGGCACGTGGCGGCGCACCGGCCGCCAGCCGTCCGAAGTCGGGCTCGAAGAAGGCGGCCAAGGACACCGACACGCAGGCGCTCGAGGTCGACCTCGCCGACGCGCTCGGCCTTGACGTCGAAGTGCTCGACAAGGGCGGAGTCGGCGAGCTGCGGATCAAGTACGCGACGCTCGAACAGCTCGACGAACTGTGCCGCAAACTGACCGCGCGAGCCTGAGCTCTAAGTCATTGATTTAAAAGGGCGTGAAATCGGAATTCGCGTTCTCGCGACGCGGGCGTCCTGAGATACGGCGAGACGAGGCTTCGCGCGCCACAGCGGCGATTTCAAAACTGGCCATTTAGAGGCCCAGGCGGCGCGCGCGGCCGGCGATGGTCAGGGCCAGTCGCTCGGCGATCAGGCTGTCGGGCGAGCCGGCGGTCTTGCAGGCCTTGTCGGCGGCGAGCACGTCGGGCTGCAGCCGGTCGAGCTCGGCCAGCGACCAGCTGCGGGCCTGTCGCAGGAACTCGCGCTCCTGCTTCCAGAAAACGCCTGAGGCCTTGGCGGCCTCCTGCAGGCCAGCACCGTTCTTGGCCAGGGTCAGAGTGCGGCGCATCCGGCCGAGATACATGCTGATCGCCCGGATCGCGGCGGCCCCGGCCTCGCCCTCGGCGGCGGCGCGGCGCAGGCCGGCCTGGGCTTCGGCCAGCTTGCCGCCGAAGGCGTCGGCGGCGGCGTCGGAGAGCGAGGCCTCTGGCTCCACCCCGAGGAAGTCGTCCAGGTCCCGCGGCGCGGCGGTCCGGCCGCTGCCCGGCTCCAGGTAGAGGGCCAGGCGTTCGATCTCCTGGCGCGCGACGCCGCGCTCCTTGGGCAGGCGCCCGACGAACAGCTGCAGGGCCTGGGCGTCGAGGCCGACCCCGTCCTGGGCCAGCACCTCGCGCACCAGCCGCGCGACGTCGCCTGGCTCGTCCTCGTAGCAGGGGATGGCGACGGCTTCGGCGGCCTTCTCGGCGGCCTTGCGCAGGGCGGAGTCGCGGCCGAGGTTGCCGGCCTCGACGATGAAGAAGGCGTCGGGGTTCAGCTTGCCCTCGGCATGAGCGACGAGCGTCTCGGCGACCTGCTTGTCGAGGGCGGTCTTTTCGGTCGCGAAGCGCAGTCGCACCAGCCGTCGGCCGCCCATCAGCGACTGCGCGGCGAGTTCGCCTTCCAGCCGGGCGCCGTCGGAATCGAGGTCGCCGTCGGTCAGCAGTGCGACGTCGAACGGGTCGTCGAGGTTGGGAACGAGCTTGCGCGCCAGCTGCAGGCCGCGGTCGCGGACCACGCCGGTGTCGCGCCCATAGATCACGGCCGCCCGGATCGGCGGTTCCGGCCGGGCCAGAAAGCGCTCGATGTCGGGCCGCTTGGAAAGGATCACGGCCTTGAAATCCTTACGATTTACCCTGCGCCGCCAGCCAGGCGGCCAACTCCAGCTGGATCAGGCGTGCGCACTCGGCCGCGGCGCGGTCCTGGGCGTCCTGCTGGGCGGTGATCGAGGCATAGGGCTGGTCGGCGCTGTCATAGGTGACCTGGGCGCGGGTCGAGCCCTTCTTGACCGGCGCGCCGGAGGTGACTGAGACCACGGTATAGTTGGCGGTCAGCACGTACTCGTAGCGGGTGGCCACATTGTCGACCCGCAGGCCGCGCGGATAGCGGGTCTCCGACAGGGCCAGGTCCATGCGGTACTTCGGCGCCTGACCCTTGGCGTTGGCCAGGGCGTCGTCCAGGTGTTCGCGGATCAGCTGCCCGGTGCGGCCGGGCGGGGTGGTCACCTGCACCGAGTGCAGCTGCGCCGTCACCGCCGGATCGCCGTAGAGCGGGGTAAACCCGCAGCCGGCCAGGGTTAGGGCCCCGGCGGCGATGAGGGCGGAAGCAACGACGCGGTTCATGCAGGTCACCCGGCCACGATGTTGATGATGCGGTCCTTCACGACGATCACCTTCTTGATCGCCAGGCCCTCAAGGCGCCGCGCGATCTCCGGATCGTCAAGCACGATCTTCTCAACATCGGCCGGTTCGAGACCGGCGGCGACCGAAATCTCGCCGCGCCGCTTGCCGTTCACCTGGACGGGCAGGACCTTGACCGCGTCCTGGGTCAGGGCGGCGTCGAAATCGGGCCAGGGGGCGGAGACCACCATGCCGTCGCCGCCGATCCGCGCCCAGGCTTCCTCGGCCAGGTGCGGGGTGAACGGCGAGATCAGGCGCGCGAACGCCGACAGGGCCTCATGGCGCGCAGCCAACACCGGCGCCGTCGCCTTGTCGGCCGGGAATTCCTTGAGTTTATTCAGGAATTCGTACATTCGGGCGATCCCGGAGTTGAACCGGAAGGTCTCCACCGCCTCGGTCACCGCCTTGATGGTGCGATGGGTAAAGGCGCGCAGCTCGTCGGCCTTCGGGTCCGGGGAGGGGGCCGGCGCCGGACCGGCCGGCTGGCTGTCGAACTCGTTCCAGACGCGGTTGACGAAGCGCCAGGCGCCGTCGACCCCGGCGGCCGACCACTGGGTGTCGCGCTCCGGCGGACTGTCGGACAGCACGAACAGGCGCGCGGCGTCGACGCCGTAGACCTCGAAGATCTCCTCGGGCGCGACGGTGTTGCGCTTGGACTTCGACATCTTCTCGACGTCGCCGATCACCAGGGGCTCGCCGGTCTCGACCATGACGGCGCGGCGGGTCCCGCCTTCCGCCAGCAGTTCGATTTCCCTCGGTTCGACCCATTCGCCGCTTTGCCGGCGATAGGTCTCGTGGGTGACCATGCCCTGGGTGAACAGGCCGGCGAACGGCTCGCGCACCGACAGCATGCCCTCGTCGGCCAGGGCGCGGGTCACGAAGCGGGCGTACAGCAGGTGCAGCACGGCGTGCTCGATGCCGCCGACATACTGGTCGACCGGCAGCCAGTAATCGGCCGCGGCCTTGTCGATCGGTTCGCTGGTCTCGGTGTCGGCGAACCGCGCGAAGTACCAGGAGCTGTCGACGAAGGTGTCGAGGGTGTCGGTCTCGCGGGTCGCCTCGCCGCCGCACTGCGGGCAGCTGGCGTTCTTCCAGGTCGGGTGCCGCGCCAGGGCGTTGCCGGGCTTGGAGAAGTCCATGTCGTCAGGCAGCACGACCGGCAGCTGGTCCTTGGGCAGCGGGACCACCCCGCACTTGGCGCAGTGGACGACCGGAATCGGGCAACCCCAACCGCGCTGGCGCGCGACGCCCCAGTCGCGCAGGCGGAACACAGTCGCGCCCTTGCCCTGGTTCTGGGCCTCGATCCTGGCGATCGCCGCGGCCTTGGCCGGTTCGATCTCCAGGCCATCCAGGAAGTCCGAGTGGAAGATCGTGCCGGGGCCGGTATAGGCCTCGTCGCCGATTTCGAAGGCGGCCGCATCTTCGCCTGGCGGCAGCACCACGGCCTTGACCGGCAGGCCGTACTTGCGGGCGAAATCCAGATCGCGCTGATCGTGGGCCGGGCAGGCGAAGATCGCGCCGGTACCGTAGTCCATGAGGATGAAGTTGGCGATCCAGACCGGCAGCCGCCAGTTCGGGTCGAATGGGTGGGCGACGGTCAGGCCGGTGTCGAAGCCGATCTTCTCGGCGGTCTCGATCTCCGCCTCCGAGGCCCCGCCCTTGCGGCATTCGGCGATGAAGGCGGCGACCTTCGGGTCGGCGGCCAGCTGCTCGGCCAGCGGATGGTCCGGGGCGATGCCGACGAAGCTCGCGCCGTACAGGGTGTCGGGACGGGTGGTGTAGACCTCCAGCCCGTTCTCGAAGCCTTTCGGGGCCTCGCCGGTCCAGCCGAAGTTGAACTTCAGCCCCTTGGAGCGGCCGATCCAGTTTTCTTGCATCAGCCGGACCTTGTCCGGCCAGCGATCCAGGGTCTTCAGACCCTCGATGAGCTCCTCGGCGTAGTCGGTGATGCGCAGGAACCACTGGTTCAGCTTGCGCTTTTCGACCACCGCGCCGGAGCGCCAGCCGCGGCCGTCGACGACCTGCTCGTTGGCCAGCACGGTCTGGTCGACCGGATCCCAGTTGACGATGCTTTCCTTGCGGTAGACCAGGCCGCGCTTCCACAGGTCCAGGAACCAGTCCTGCTGCTTGCCGTAGTAGGCCGCGTCGCAGGTCGCGAACTCGCGCGACCAGTCGATCGACAGGCCCAGCTCCTTCAGCTCGGCCCGCATCTTGGCGATGTTGTCGTAGGTCCAGCCGCGCGGATCGACGCCGCGCTCCATGGCCGCGTTCTCGGCCGGCAGGCCGAAGGCGTCCCAACCCATCGGGTGCAGCACGTTGAAGCCGCGGGCGCGCTTGTAGCGGGCCACCACGTCGCCCAGCGAGTAGTTGCGCACATGGCCCATGTGCAGACGCCCCGACGGATAGGGGAACATCTCCAGGGCGTAGTACTTCGGCACGCCCGGCGTCGGGGGACCGGCCCGGAACACGTCAGCGTCCGCCCAGGCCTTACGCCACTTGGGCTCGGTCTCTTTCGGGTTGTAGCGGGCCATGGGGAGGGCTCTCGAATTCAGTAGTAGGATGTCGGCCAGCGGCGGATGGCGCTGGCCCTGGGGAGGGAGCGCATCCGAACCGGTTTCCACCCTTGCTGAATGCGCCCCGAAAGGGCCTTAGCCGATGTTCGACAGCCGAAGCTGCCGCGCCTTGGTAAGGATCGCGTTTTCCAGGTCGGTTTCGGTCTGGCCGGCCGACGGCGCGTCGGTCCAGTTCCCGGCCGCATCCTTGACCTGCTTGAAGACCGCCACGTTCAGGCCGTCGGCGCGCAGGCGCGAATCCAGGATGTAGACGGTGCACTTGAAGCGCTCGTCCGGCTTTTCCGGGTTCACGTACCAGTCGGTGATCACCACGCCGCCGTACGGGTCGGCCGAGGCCAGCGGCATGAAGGACAGGGTGTCCAGCGTCGCCCGCCACAGGTAACCGTTCACCCCGATCGCGGGCTGGTTCGCATTGGCCGGAGCAGACTTCTTGTCGCCGCCCAGTCCAAACACACTGAAGCCGCCTGGCTCCTGGGTCTGGAAGGTCCGGGGACCGCCGCTCGAGCACGCTGCCAGCGCCGTGAGGCTCAGCACCAAGGCTCCGGTCGTCACGCCACGCATCAACTCACCGCGCACAAACGGCATATATCGGCTCCTAGTCGTTCTTCCGCGTCGGTTCGCGCCGCGGCGCCGCCCCCTCGCAGCCGCGCCCTCTATAACAATGCCCGTGGAACCGCCAAACAGGAATCGCGTGTCTCAGCCGCCACAGCTGCCGACGATCTGCCTGCGGAGCGTGCAACCGGCCCTTGGAGTCGGTTGACCTGACGTCTCGGCGGACTTTAATCGCGGCAACGGTCACGTCTCCAAGTGGCGTGGTCGGGGCTAAGGGGCCATATAGGTGGTTATGTCCAAGCGGTTGGTCATTTCGTTGATCGGCGCGGCGCTCCTCGTGAGCGGCGCTTCGGCGGCGCATGCCCAGTCGAGCGCGGCTCCGGGCGCGAAGGGCAAGACCGCCGATTTCACCGTGCGCAGCGAGACTTCCACGACCCCGCAAGGGAACAAGTCGCTGAAGTGGGACACGCGCAAGGGGCGCTGGGGGGTCACGCTCAATCTCGAACAGCGGGGCGAGCGCGACACCCAGTGGAACGACGTCGAGGCCGGGGCCTATTTCCGGGTCACGCCGAGCCTCCGGGTCGGGGGCGCCGTCGCCCTCGGTGAAAAGGAAGCGCCGGCCTACAAGAAGACCGAGCCGCAGGAATCTGCGCCGCGCGTCCGGCTCGAGACCGCCTTCAAGTTCTAAGGGCTTCCACAGCCGCCAGACCGACCAGGCCCGCAGGCAGCAGCCGGCGGGCTGTTTTGTCGTTGACGCCGCCCAGCGCATAGACCGGGCCGCCGGCGGCGCGGGCCAGCTGCGCCAGGCGCAGGGGGCCGATCGGCGCCCCGGCCGAGGGACTGCTTGACGGAAAGACCGCCGAGACCACCACGGCGTCGGCGCCGGACGCCAGGCCGTGTCGGGCCGCCGACAGGCTGTGCGCCGCCGCCGTGACGATCCAGCCCGTGCGCCGGATGCGCCGGGCCCGCCCCGCCAACCGCTCCGGAAGATGGACGCCGTGGGCCCCGACCTGCGCCGCCAGCCCGGCGTCGGCCCCGATCAGCAGCATCAGGCCGCGCTCGGCGGCGATCTGGGCCAGCCGTCGGGCGCGTAGCTCGGCGTCCGGCGCCCCGAAAGCGCGGAAGACGATCGCCGATCCCCGCGGCAGCCGCCAGGCGGCCGCCTCGATGTCGGGCGTGCGGCCCGGATCGGTGAAGAACAGCAGCGGCGGCAGCGGGGGCTTTCGCCCGGCCGCGCGGCGACCTATGGCTTGGGCCGTTCTCGTCACTGTCCAGAAGTTCGCCGCGATGACCGTTCCTCCCGCCCTCACCGACGTCCTAGACCGGATCGCGCGCGCGGCGAAGGCGTCCGGCCGGCGTGCGGGCGACGTGACCCTGGTGGCCGTCTCCAAGCAACAGCCCTGGGAGAAGGTGGCGCCGATCCTGGCGGCGGGCCAGTCGGTGTTCGGCGAGAACCGGGTTCAGGAGGCGATGGAGCGCTGGTCAGGTCGCCAGGAGGCGCTCGAGTTGCGGCTGATCGGGCCGCTGCAGTCGAACAAGGCCAAGGAGGCGGTGGCGTTCTTCGAGGTGATCGAGAGCCTCGACCGCGAGAAACTGGCCCGCGCCCTGGCCGAGGAAATCCAGAAGCAAGGCCGCACGCCGCGGCTCTACGTCCAGGTCAACACCGGCGAGGAGCAGCAGAAGGCCGGCGTCGTCCCGGCCGAGGCGGACGCCTTCATCGCCGCCTGCCGCACGACCTATGGCCTGCAGGTCGAGGGGCTGATGTGCATTCCGCCAGCCGCCGAGCCGCCGGGCCCGCACTTCGCGCTGCTGGCCAAGATCGCCGCCCGCAACGGCGTTGCGAAGCTCTCAATGGGCATGAGCGACGACTTCGAGACCGCGATCCGCTTCGGGGCCACCAGCGTGCGGGTCGGCTCGGCCCTGTTCGGCGCCCGCGGCTAGACCTGTTCGATGGCGACGGCGTCGCCCAGCTTGGCTAGCGACAGCAGTTCCAGCATGTCCTCGCGCGACAGCGCCACGCAGCCTTCGGTCGGCGCGTAGCCGGGGCGGGCTAGGTGCAGGAAGATCGCCGAGCCCAGCCCCGGAACCGGCGGGTCGTCGTTGTGGGCCAGGATGCAGACCAGGTCGTAGACGTCGTCCTCGCGCCACATCTGCTCGGCGCTGGCCGGATGCGGCAGCTTGACCGCCCGGTTGTAGGCCGGATCGCCCGGCGCATCGCACCAGCCGTCGTCGCGTTCCAGCGCCTTGGTCGGCAGCCGCGTCTGCGGGGGGCCGCCCTTGTCGGGCCGGAACAGCACCCGGCGGATGCCCCAGGTCCCGAGCGGCGACTTGCCGTCGCCCTCGCGCTTGTCGGCGGCCGCGATCACCCCGCCTTTTCCCAGCGCGCAACGGGTGATGCGTCCGTCCAGGCGGAAGCTTCCATCTGACATCGCCGTGAAGATCATGACTTAAGGGAACTCCCGCGGTTGGCTCTTTAGGGCGATACGGTGCATGTTCGGGTCCATGGCTCAACGCAAGACCTTGCTCGTCGTCGACGACAACGAAGAACTCCGCGGCGCGATCGCCGAACAACTCCAACTCTCCGAGGACTTCTCGGCCATCGAGGCGGCGACCGCCGGCGATGGGGTGAAGGCGGCGGTCGAGAACCGCCCCGATCTCATCCTGCTCGATGTCGACCTGCCCGACATGAACGGCCGCGAGGCCTGCCGCCAGATGCGCGCCAAGGGCGTCGTCGCCCCGATCATCATGCTCACGGCGGCCGCCGCCGACGACGACCAGATCTCCGGCCTGGAGGCCGGCGCCAACGACTATGTGACCAAGCCCTTCAAGTTCCAGGTGCTGCTGGCGCGCATCCGCGCCCAGCTGCGCAGCGCCGAACAGTCGGAGGGCGCGGTGTTCCATCTCGGCGCCTACGAGTTCCGGCCCTCGGCCAAGATGCTGGTCGACGCCAACCAGAAGAAGATCCGGCTCACCGAAAAAGAGACCAACATCCTGAAGTACCTCTACCGCGCCGGCGAAAAGCCGGTCTCGCGCGAGGAGCTGCTGGCCGAGGTCTGGGGCTACAACGCCGGGGTCACCACCCACACGCTGGAAACCCACGTCTATCGCCTGCGCCAGAAGATCGAGCCCGACCCGGGCAACGCGCGCCTGCTGCTGACTGAGGCCGGCGGCTATCGACTGGCGCCTTAGGGCGGACTTAGGGGGCGGCGGCGCGTGGCGAAGAAAAAGTGGACGGTCGCGCGCGCCTTTCCGCTGATGCTGATCGGCGCAGTGGTGGTGGGGGTGATCGTGGTGGCGGTCGGCTCGCACCTGCGCCGGGCTACGGTCATCGCCGAGTCCACGGCCAGCCTGCCGGCCGGCGCGCTTGAGGGCGAGCCCTGCGCCGTGCTGACCAAGGACGAGTACGCCGCCCGCGGCGCCAAGGCCCAGCACGGCTTCATCACCAACGACATCCGCTATGATCGCCGCTACGGCCATGCCGACTGCAGCATCGTCAAGGCCGGCGGGGCGGGGAACGACTTTGTCCCGGTCTGCCAGTTCAGCGGCCCGGCCCAGCTGGTGGTGACCACCGGCAAGGGCGCCTTCTATTTCGCGCCGGGCGTCGGCCGGCCGGCGACGGTGGCCACGCGCGACGGCGTGCCGACCTGCGTGATCCCCAAGGTTCCGGCGAAGTTCTAGACCGCGAAGTCGGCGCTGACCGGCGCATGGTCGCTGGGGCGTTCCCACTCGCGCACGTCGTCGTGCACCCGCGAGGCGGCCTTGCCGGTGTGGAAGGCCGCGTCCTTCAGGCCGGGCGTCACCAGGATGTGGTCGAGCCGCAGCCCGCGGTTGGACTTGCGGAAATCGGCCGCCCGATAGCTCCACCACGAGAACAGCTTTTCCGGCTCGGGGATCGCCGCGCGCGGCAGGTCGATGAAGTCGAGGCTGGCCTTCAGCTTGGCGAACGCCTCCAGCTCGATCGGCGTGTGGCTGACGATCTTCGACATCTGCTTGTGGCTCCAGACGTCGAACTCGCCGGGCGCGACGTTCAGGTCGCCGACAATGGCCAGCGGCGCCTTAGGGTCGCGGCGCGCCATCTCGGCGGTCAGCTTCTCGAAGAAGTCGAGCTTGTGGTCGAACTTCGGATTGAGCTCGCGGTCGGGGATGTCGCCGCCGGCCGGGATGTAGAAGTTCCGGATCTCGACCCCGGCCACCTTGCCCCCGACGCAGCGGGCATGACCCTCTCGGCAGACGTCCAGCGGCGCGGCGTCCTCGATCGGCAGCCGCGAGGCGATGGCCACTCCATGCCAGCCCTTCTGGCCGGCGATCTTGATGTGCGGCAGGCCGGCCGCCTCGAAGGCGGCGCGCGGGAACTCGCCCTCCTGGCACTTGATCTCCTGCATGCACAGCACGTCAGGGGCCTGCTCGTCGACGAAGCGGGCCACTTGCTCGGCCCGCAGGCGCACGGAGTTGACGTTCCAGGTGGAGAGGCGAAGGCGCATGGACGGGTTTCTAAGGGGCTTCGGGCAAAAAGAAACGCCCGGGCACTGGAGAAGCCCGGGCGTAAAGTGTGTCTCTCATGCCGCCGCCGGGAGGGGATAGGGTCCGGCACGGAATGGGGTCGCGATCGCGCGAACCCAATAGTGTCATTAATGCCACTCGCGGCGATAAAAAGTCAATCAAAAATCACGCGGCATCTTGCCTGTTGTGAATGTGTCACATTTTGCCGCGGCCGACGCTCTTCGGGCGCGGGTCCTTGAGGACGAACAGCGACGGGGCCAGGCCGCTGGTCTTGGTCAGGCTGGTCAGGCGGATGCGCGTGGACGAGCCCTGCGCGTCGGTGACCGTCCAGCCGACCAGCGCCAGCGGGCCGTCCGAGAAGGTGAGGGTGATCTGTCCCTCGGCCTGCTTCTTGGCGTCGCGGGCGGTGATCGAAAAGCCGTCCGTCAGCCGTGCGACGCGGGTGACGTTGATCCCGCGGTCGAGCCGGATCTGGCGGGCCAGGAAGATCGAAAGCGGCGTGGCCATCAGCGGGTAGGCGTCGAAGGTCTTCAGCCGCGAGTCCGCAATCGAGACATTGCCGCCGTCCGAGACCACCAGCAGGCCGGAGGGCTTGTCGTACTCGAAGCGCGCCTTGCCCGGGCGCTTCAGATAGAGCGAGCCCTGGGTCATCGCCCCGCGCGCGTCGGTCTGCACGAACCGGCCCTTGGCCTCGGTCAGGCCCTCCAGATAGGCCGCGGCGCGATCGACCAGCGCCTTGTCCGCTGCCGACAGCGGCGCGGCGGGCGCGCGCTGGGCCAGGGCGGGGAGGGGCAGGGCGGCCAGGCCCAGCGCCAGGGCGCGGCGGGTCAGTCGGGTCATGCGAGGGCGAACTCCAGTTTCGGCGAGCCTTCTATACGGCGCCGTGGGCCTCATTAGGGCGCAAGAACGGCGAAGCTGGCGCTTGGTTGCGCCCACCTGATTGTGAGCAAAAACTTACCCCAGGCAGGCGACATTTCACCCGCTCCGGAGCGATTCCGCAGTGCAGCAAGCTTGTGCGCGTCAAAAATCGTACATATCACCGGGCCGTCGGCCGCCTGAGCGACCCCGCCAGAGGGTCTCCGTGGCCGGCGATGACGCGTGGGTAACATAAGGGGCGCAGCCTGATGGGCTTGGCCATTCCGGGTCTCGACGAGGCCCCGACCAAACATGCCGGACTCCTGGCCTGGGTACGTGAAGTCGCTGAACTCACCCAGCCCGACCGGGTCCATTGGTGCGACGGCTCCGACGCGGAGTGGAACGCCCTCACCGCCGAGCTGGTGAAGTCGGGGACGCTCAAGCCGCTCAATCCGCAGAAGCGGCCCAACAGCTTCTACGCCGCCTCGGACCCGCGCGACGTGGCCCGGGTCGAGAGCCGCACCTTCATCTGCTCGCAGGATCCGGCCGACGCCGGCCCGACCAACAATTGGCTCGACCCGCAGGAAATGCGGACCAAGCTGCAGGGCCTGTTCAAGGGCGCCATGCGTGGCCGCACCATGTACGTCGTGCCGTTCTGCATGGGCCCGCTCGGTTCGAAGATCTCCGCCCTGGGCGTCGAGATCACCGACAGCGCCTATGTCGCCATCTCGATGCGGGTGATGACCCGGATGGGCAAGGGCGCGCTCGACATGCTCGGCGACGACGGCTTCTTCGTCCCCGCCCTGCACACCGTCGGCGCGCCGCTCGCGGCCGGCCAGGCCGACGTGCCGTGGCCCTGCAACGAAGAGAAGTACATCGTTCACTTCCCCGAGAGCCGCGAGATCTGGTCCTATGGCTCGGGCTATGGCGGCAACGCGCTGCTGGGCAAGAAGTGCTACGCGCTGCGCATCGCCTCGGTGATGGCCCGTGACGAGGGCTGGCTGGCCGAGCACATGCTGATCCTCAAGCTGACCTCGCCGCAAGGGCAGGTCCGCTACGTCGCCGCCGCCTTCCCCAGCGCCTGCGGCAAGACCAACATGGCGATGCTGCAGCCGACCATCCCCGGCTGGAAGGCCGAGACCGTCGGCGACGACATCTGCTGGATGCGCTTCGGCGACGACGGCCGCCTCTATGCGATCAATCCGGAGGCGGGCTTCTTCGGCGTGGCCCCGGGCACCGGCGTTGCGACCAACAAGAACGCGGTCGACGCCCTGCACGCCAACACCGTCTTCACCAACGTGGCCCTGACCGCCGACGGCGACGTCTGGTGGGAAGGCCTGACCGATACGCCGCCCGAAGGCCTGACCGACTGGAAGGGCCGGGCTTGGTCGCCCGAGCTCGGCGAGCCCGCCGCCCACCCGAACGCCCGCTTCGCCGTGCCGGCCGACCAATGCCCGGTGATCGCCGGCGAGTGGGACGATCCGGCCGGCGTGCCGATCTCGGCGATCCTGTTCGGCGGACGTCGTGCGAGCGCGGTGCCGCTGGTGACCGAGGCCTTCGACTGGGAGCACGGCGTGTTCCTGGCCGCCAACGTCGCCTCGGAAGGCACCGCCGCAGCCGAGAACAAGGTCGGCGAGCTGCGCCGCGATCCGTTCGCGATGCTGCCGTTCTGCGGCTACAACATGGGCGACTATTTCGGCCACTGGCTGAAGGTCGGCGCCGGCGCCGACGCCGCCAAGCTGCCGCGCATCTACTTCGTCAACTGGTTCCGCAAGGGCGCCGACGGCAAGTTCCTGTGGCCGGGCTATGGCGAGAACGCCCGCGTCCTGAAGTGGATCGTCGGCCGTCTCGAGGGCGAGGCCCAGGCCGTCGACACTCCGATCGGCCGCGTGCCGAGCAAGGACTCGCTCGACCTGTCCGGCATCTCGATCGATCCGGCCGCGCTCGACACCCTGCTGTCGGTCGACGCTGAAGTCTGGACCGAGGAAGCCGCCCTGATCCCCGAATTCTACGAGAAATTCGGCGATCGCCTGCCTAAGGCCCTCTGGGACCAGCACGCCGCCCTCGGCCGCCGCCTCGGCGCCCAGGCCCAGGCCGCCGAGTAGCGTCGGGCCTTTCAGACAAGTTGGCCGGGGCGGTTCGCCGCCCCGGCCTTTTCTTTGCGCGTCGACCGGGAGCTGACGCCACGGCAGGCTTGCGCTGCAAGCTGCGCCGTCCATCTGATCTGGAAACCGGATGGAGCGCGCCATGACTCACAACCTCGACGCCAGCCTCGACGACGTCATCGACCGGGCGCTGTCCGACCAGCGGATCGTCGGGACGGTGGTGCTCGTCGCCCGCGGCGGCGACCTCGTCTACGCCCGCGCCGCCGGCGACGCCGATCGCGAACGCGGCCTGCCGATGGCGCTGGAGACGGTCTTCCGCCTGGCCTCGGTGACCAAGCCGATCGTCGCCGCCGCGGCCCTGGCGATGGTCGAGCGCGGCGATCTGGCGCTCGACGCTCCGGTCAGCCGCTGGCTGCCGGACTTCCGGCCCCCGGGCCCAGGCGGCGCGCCCGCTGAGATCACCGTCGGCCAGCTGCTGAGCCACACCAGCGGGCTCAGCTACGGCTTCCTGCAGCCTGACGGCGGCCCCTATCTGGCGGCGGGGGTCTCCGACGGCCTCGACCTGCCCGACCGTGCAATGGCCGACAACCTGGCCCGGCTGGGCAAGATCGAGCTGTTCTTCCCGCCCGGCGCGGCCTGGAACTACTCGGTCGGCCTTGATGTCCTGGGCGCGGTCATGGAGCAGGCGGTCGGCAAACCCTTGCCGCAGCTGGTCGACGAGCTGATCCTGCGCCCGCTCGGCATGAGCGCCAGCGGCTTCTATGTCGATAGCGCGGGTCAGCTCGCCACCCCCTATATCGACGGCCGGCCGCCGCGCCCGATGCAGGAGCCGGACGTCTCGCCGTTCTTCGAGCTGTCCGGCATCCGCTATTCGCCGGCCCGCGCCACGCGGCCGGCCTCGTTCCCGTCCGGCGGCGCCGGCATGGTCGGCACGGCGGGCGACGTGCTGAAGCTGCTGGAGGCGGTCCGCACCGGCGGCGGGCCGGTCCTGTCGCAGGACTCGGCCGCATCCATGCTCAGCAACCAGATCGGCGAGTTGACAGTCACCACCCACGGGCCCGGCTGGGGCTTCGGCTACGCCGGGGCGGTGCTGAAGGACCCGGCTGCGGCCGGCTCGCCGCTGCGCCAGGGCACGGTCAGCTGGGGCGGGGTCTACGGCCACTCCTGGCAGATCGTCCCAGACCGCGAGACGACGGTCGTGGCCCTGACCAACACCGCCATCGAAGGCATGAGCGGGGTGTTCCCAGGCGAGCTCGGCGCGGCGGTGGCTGCGGCGGTGGGGTGAAGACCGTCCCTTTTCCCCTCCCCTCGGGGGGAGGGAGAAGCACTACGGCGGCGCGCCGACCAGCACCTCGCGCTTGCCGGCATGGTTGGCGGGGCTGACCACGCCCTCGTTCTCCATCCGCTCGATCAGCGAGGCGGCGCGGTTGTAGCCGATCTGCAGCCGGCGCTGGACGTAGCTGGTCGAGGCCTTGCGATCGCGGGTGACCACGGCCACGGCGCGGTCATAGAGGTCGTCGCCCGATCCGCCGCCCTCGTCGCCGAAGGCCTCGCCGCCGCCGTCCTCGTCGTCGCCGCCGGCGGTGACGTCCTCCAGGTACTGCGGTTCGCCCTGGTCGCGCAGGAACTTGGCCACCGCCTCGACCTCGCCGTCGGACACGAACGGCCCGTGCAGGCGGGTGATGCGGCCGCCGCCGGCCATGTAGAGCATGTCGCCCTGGCCCAGCAGCTGCTCGGCGCCCTGCTCGCCGAGGATGGTGCGGCTGTCGATTTTCGAGGTGACCTGGAAAGAGATCCGGGTCGGGAAATTGGCCTTGATGGTGCCGGTGATGACGTCGACCGACGGGCGTTGCGTCGCCATGACCAGGTGGATGCCGGCGGCGCGCGCCATCTGGGCCAGGCGCTGCACCGCGCCTTCCACGTCCTTGCCGGCGACCAGCATCAGGTCGGCGACCTCGTCGATCACCACCACCAGGTAGGGCATCGGTTTTGGGTCGATCCGCTCGCTCTCGTAGATCGGCCGGCCGCTGTCGTCGAAGCCGGTCTGCACGGTGCGCTCGAAGTGCTCGCCCTTGGCGGCCGCTTCCTTGGCGCGCTCGTTGTACGAGGCGACGTTGCGCACCCCGATCTTCGACATCAGCCGGTAGCGGTCCTCCATCTCGCGGACCGTCCACTTCAGCGCGACGATGGCCTTCTTCGGGTCGGTGACGACCGGGGCCAGCAGGTGCGGGATGCCGTCATAGACCGACAGTTCCAGCATCTTGGGGTCGATCATGATGAACCGGCACTGGTCCGGCGGCAGCCGGTACAGGATCGACAGGATCATCGCGTTGACGCCGACTGACTTGCCCGAGCCGGTGGTGCCGGCGATCAGCAGGTGGGGCATCTTCGACAGGTCGGCGATATAGGGCTCGCCGCCGATGTTCTCGCCCAGCGCCATCGGCAGGGCCTGGGTCGAGCGCTCGTACTCCGAACTGGCCAGCAGGTCGCGCAGATAGACGGTCTCGCGCCGCGCGTTCGGCAGTTCGATGCCGATGGCGTTGCGGCCGGGCACGACGCTGACGCGGCAGGCGGCGACCGACATCGAGCGGGCGATGTCGTCGGCCAGGGCCACGACGCGGGCCGACTTCACCCCGGCCGCCGGCACCAGTTCGTAGAGCGTGACCACCGGGCCGGGGCGGATCTGGTCGATGGTGCCGCGCACGCCGAATTCGGCCAGCACGCTTTCCAGCAGCTGGGCGTTCTGGCGCAGGGCGCCTTCGTCGAACTGCGAGGCGCGCGGCTTGGGCTTGGCCAGCATGGCCAGTTCGGGCAGCGCGAAGCCGCCGGTCTTCACGAAATCGAATGCGCCCTGGGCCTCGCGCTGCTCGCGGCCGGATTCCTTAGGCGCGGGCTTGGGCTGCTTGATCGCCACCGGGCTGGCGACGGTGTCGCCGTCGTCGAGATCGTCGGCGTCGTCGGCATAGGCCATGGATTCCACGGTCGACGCGGGCTGCGCCGGGCGCTGGGCGGGGGACGCGGCCGGTTCGGCCGCCGG